>CALXLI010000102.1 GCA_944389155.1 uncultured Spirochaetaceae bacterium
AACGTCATCGCTTTACTAAGCGCAAATCCGGTACTGCTGTGCCGGATTTTTTCATTGTCGGATGTAGCAAAAAGGACCGCATTCTGAGATAATCAATCCTTATGAAAAGCAATGACGAACTGACTCCGATGATGCGTCAGTATTTGGATATAAAGGAGAAGCATCAGGATATGGTGCTTTTCTTCCGCCTTGGTGATTTCTATGAAATGTTCAATGATGATGCCATTGAAGTTTCAAAGCTGCTGAATCTCACGCTTACAAGGAGAGGCTCAGCCCCGATGTGCGGTATTCCATATCATGCAGCGAAAAGCTATCTCAAGAGACTGCTTGATGCAGGGAAGAAGGTTGCCATATGCGAGCAGCTGTCGCTTCCTGAGAAATCAAACGAGCTTGCAAAGCGCAGCGTGACTGAGATATATACGCCTGCCACGGTTGTGGATGATGCATATCTTGACTCTCTTTCATCATCATATATCCTCTCTGTGACAGAGGACAGGAAGGGGCTGTATCTTGCCTGGTCTGATATCTCGACAGGAGAATTCTATGTACGTACTCTCCCTCTAGAGAGGGACTATGCATCATTTGAATCGGTGCTTTCATCAATAAATCCGAAAGAGATACTTGTCCCAGATGATATCTATTTCACGGAAAAGGGATTCAGAAAAGCTGTTGATAGCCAGGAAGCAATGGTGACGAAGCTTCCGAAATGGGAATTCACAGTACGCTCGGGTATAAAGGAAAGCGTAAAGCAGTTTCCTCTCACTGTGCTGCGTGAGGCAGGAATAGAGGAGACAGACCAGATACTCACCGCAATGGGACCTCTGCTGAAATACCTTTCAGACAACACGAAAGCTGAGCTCCCGCAGCTCAGGGTCGTAGAGAGGATAGAGAACGATAGCTTCATGGGGCTCAACTCAGCTGCTGTAAGGAACCTTGAGCTTGTCTCCTCTCTTTCCGGCAGCAGGGAAGGTTCTCTCTTCTCCGCGATAAACAGGACAAAGACAAGTTCCGGTGCCAGGCTTCTGCGCTTTGAGATCCTTCATCCACTTGTCGATAAGGAAAGGATAGAGAAGAGGCTTGACTGGACAGAGAAGTTCTTCTCTGACAGGAAGGAGACTGATAGGGTACGGACAATACTATCCGAGTCCTCCGATCTTGAGAGGCTTTCTGCAAAGGCTTCGATGAAGAAGCTCACTCCACGCGATCTGATAGCAATTTCAGATACCACCGCATCATTCTTCAAGCTTGTTGCCGAAAAGCATGAATATCTTGAGATTGCAGAGGATTTCTCATCATCATTCGATGAACTCATCGGGTTCTCTGATGATATCTCAAGGGCAATCAACAGAGAATGCACGAACGTGGCAAACGCCGGCACGATCATACTTTCCGGCTATGACAGCAGGCTTGACAGCGATAGGGAGCTTCTGGAAAAGGGTTCTGCAATGCTTGATGAGTATATCGAGAGGATAAAGGAGGAGACCGGCATCCAGACGATGAGGGCAGGGGAGAACAGGATTCTCGGCGCATACATAGAAGTGTCAAAAGGGCAGCTGGATAAGGTCCCTCCGTATTTCATAAGACGGCAGACACTTGTCGGCGGAGAGAGGTTCGTGACACCTGAGCTTGAGGAACTGAAGGAAAGGATAAACACAGCAAGCGAATCCGCTGCCGAAAGGGAGAAGGATATATTCTCATCATTTCTGGAAAGGGCTTTTTCCCTGTATATACCTATTGAGAACATGGGAAGGATTATCTCACGCCTCGATTACTGCACATCCCTTGCATACCTTGCGCTTGAGAATGGATATACAAGGCCTGAGATAAAGGAAGAAGGGGAACTTGAGATAGTTGATGGCAGGCATCCGGTTGTTGAGCATTTCACCGGCAGAAGCAGCTATATCGCTAACTCGTTCTCGTCAGCCCCTTCACGCTTCTCCCTCATAACAGGTCCCAATATGGCCGGAAAGTCAACATATCTGAGGGAGATTGCGATAATAACGCTTCTTTCCCATATCGGGTCATACGTACCAGCGGCAAAGGCTTCGATTCCGATAACCGACAGGATTTTCTGCAGGGTCGGGGCAAGCGACAACCTTGCCCGGGGAGAGTCCACATTCCTCGTCGAGATGGCTGAGACGGCTGCAATACTCCGATCCGCGACACCTCGCTCACTCGTCATAATGGATGAGATCGGAAGGGGAACATCCACAGAGGATGGGCTTTCTATAGCCTATGCAGTCATGGAATACCTGAAGAAGGTTGGATGCATAACCCTCTTTGCAACGCACTACCATGAGCTTACGCTCCTGGATACATCCGGCCTTCAGCTCCTGCATATGGCTGTGCGTGAGGAAAAGAACACAATAACATTCCTGCGCAAGGCAGAGCCCGGCGTTTCAGCATCAAGCTATGGCATACATGTGGCAAAGCTGGCGGGCCTTCCGAAAGAGGTCATCAAGGAAGCTTCGAAGTTCCAGAGAAAGCACTTTGCTGATTATGCTTTCGATACAGCCCAGGGAGATCTCTTCATAGATAACAGCGAACATGAGGAGAATGATGATGACATAATAAGGGAAATAGAGGCCTTCGATACAGACTCATCGACTCCGCTTGAAGCTCTGATGTTCATCTCGGAACTGAAAAGGAGGATAGGCGAGTAGCTGGAATGCAGAAGATGAGGGGCTTGATGCCCCTCATGCATGATCACTCCACGTCCTGCAGCGCAGCGTAATCTTCTTCTCCGGTCCTTACCTTGACTACCTTCGTGACGTTGTAGACAAAGATCTTGCCATCTCCGATATGACCAGTATACAGGGCTTTCTTCGCGGCCTCGATGACAGATCCTACCGGTATCTTGCTCACGACAACCTCAACCTTTATCTTCGGAAGGAGATTGAGATCCATCTCTACACCTCGGTACTTCTCTCCTGCGCCTTTCTGTATCCCGCATCCCATTACCTGTGTCATGGTGATTCCTGTCACACCGAGTTTGTTGAGAGCGGTCTTGAGAGCATCGAATCTTGACATCTTGCATATTATGCAGACCTTGTGCATGCCTGTATCATAGACGCCATCGACTATCGTCTGCTTGCTTACGACCTTGACAGCTGCATCAAGCTGCGCCTGTGATGCCTTGCTGTAATCATCCTCACCGAGGTCAGTATTCTCGTTGACCTCCATATCCATGCCGGTTACATCGTTGATTGCGAAGCCTGAATAGGCAGATGCAAGCCCATGCTCGTGCATATCAAGTCCATCAATCTCAATCTGTGCAGGAACCCTGAGGCCAACTGTCTTGTCGATTATCTTGAATATTATGAACATGGCAATCAGTACATATGCAGCTACGGAGACAACGCCAAGGGCCTGTATGCCAAGCTGCGCAAAGCCACCGCCATAGAAAAGGCCTGGAGCAACACCATCGCCGCCATTGCTGAATAGACCGACAGCAAGCGTTCCCCATATGCCATTCACCATATGGACGGAAACAGCGCCAACCGGGTCATCGATCTTTGCGATATTATCGAAGAACTCTACGGAAAGCACGACGATGAAGCCTGCTACGAGCCCGATGAAGAAGGCACCGACAGGGGTTACACAGTCGCATCCTGCAGTGATTGCGACAAGTCCAGCCAAGGCTGCGTTGAATGTCATCGAGACATCCGGCTTTCCATAACGTATCCATGTGAAGATCATCGCAACGACCGTTGCTACAGCAGCTGCCAGGTTCGTATTGAACATCACAAGCGATCCAAGCACCATGTCATCATCCGTGGACATCGCGACCGTGGAGCCGCCATTGAAGCCAAACCAGCAGAACCAAAGGATGAATACTCCAAGGGCCATGGCTGTCATATTATGCCCGGGAATTGCCCTTGCCTTGCCATTCCTGTCGTATTTGCCGATGCGGGGGCCAAGGAGAGCTGCACCAAGACAGGCTATGAGGCCTCCGACCATGTGCACGCATGTCGATCCCGCAAAATCATGGAAGCCAAGACCTGAAAGCCATCCGCCGCCCCAGATCCAGTGCCCTGATATTGGATAGACTATCAGGCTGATTGCAGCGCTGTAGATACAATAGGCCTTGAAGTTCGTCCTCTCCGCCATTGATCCAGATACGATAGTAGCAGCTGTCGCGCAGAAGACAGTCTGGAATATCGCATAGCACCATGTCGGAAGGGTGCCGAAGTCATATGTTCCGCGGATAAGCGGATCAAAGCCTCCAATCAGAGCACCGGAGCCGGCAAACATCAGCCCGAAGCCGATAAGCCAGAAACAAGGAACACCGATACAGAAATCCATCATGTTCTTCATCAGTATGTTGCCTGTATTCTTCGCTCGGGTAAGGCCTGCTTCACAGAGGGCAAAGCCAGCCTGCATGAAGAAAACAAGGATTGATGCTACAAGAACCCAGATTACATCAGTTGCCGAATACATCCCCATCCTCCTATCCTTTCCAAAAACAATGGGGTGCGCCAGAGAGGGAGATATTCTCTAAGCGTACCCCATTGTGTGCTGAAAAGGTAAAAAAAAATCGCTTCAGATTTCTCCGAAGCGCCTTTGCTATGCTTATGCGATACTCTCTTTTTCCCGTTCTTGTCAACCATTGGCCGATTCATTTTGCGATATTTGCGACCCGATACCTGATTTCAGCATCACTGGCCTGAAATATTCCGCGATGCACGATTGACACTCTTTTCTTGATTTGGTATAAGGAATTCAGTTTCATTTAAAGTAATTTAAAGGGACCGTTCAAGGGTCCCTTTATTCATGATGGAGGAATGCATGCTGAAAGATGAAGCAGCCCAGAGCCAGCTGGTCAATGATATACAGAGTCTTGTATCCAGCAGAGGATTGAAGGTTGTCGAGGCAACGACCGCAATCCATCAGGGAGCGGCATCAATGACTGTTGTGCTGTATAAGGAGAGCGAGGAAATAAACACAGACGATCTGGCTTTCTCGTATAATATAATCTATCCAAGATACAGCATAATACTTGGAGAAAGGGACCTTCAGCTTGAAGTCTCATCCCCTGGACTGCAGAGGACTTTCAAGGATGTTATGGAATTCTCCGTATTCAAGGGCAAGGATGTAAGATGCTACAGCGTATCGAGATCTCAATATGCTGTAGGCAGAATCGAGAGTGCTGACAAGGATTCTGTCACGCTCTCAGATGCATATTTTGAAGGAGAAGAGGGAAAGAGTGTTATCACTCTGCCATTCAGCGACATAGCAAAGGCTAAGCTGGAATATAGATGGGAGGCAGCAAATGCTTGATCTGAGCGAAGAAATCAAATCGATGATAGAAGACGGCAAGATGGATGAGACAAAGGTTGTCTCGCTTATCCAGGATATGCTTACCAGTGCCTATAAGAGGAAGTTCGGGACAGATGACAATGTAGTTGTCCGTTTCTTCCCAAACAAGGCAGGCATAGAGAACAGATGCGTTGAGCTTTATTCTGTGAAGGAAGTCGTCAATGAAGAAGATTGGTATGATAAGGTCAGGCAGATTCCTCTTGATGACGCGCAGAAGCTTGTTGAGGATGTTGAGGTAGGGGACTCCCTCGAGATTCCTATCGATCCGCATAATTTCGAGTACAGTGCCGTACAGTCCGCAAAGCAGCGCTCACAGCAGGTCGTGAAGGAATATACCACAGATAAGGTATACATAGATGCAAAGGCCATGGAAGGAAAGCTTGTCATCGGTGAGATAAAGAGACAGAATCCGAAGAATGGCGACTATATAGTCAACCTGAATCTCGAAGGTGCTGATGCCCTGTTCCCATTCCGTGGCCAAAGCCCCAGGGAGACATATGAGATAACGGAAAAGCTCAAGTTCTATGTAGAGAAGGTCGATAAGATCAGCGGCGCGGACAGAGGAAGGAAGGGACGTGATGCGAAACCTCCAAAAGGCTCTTCGATAAGCATCCTCCTCACACGCTCATCAAAGGAATTCGTAAAGGCTCTGATTGAGAATGAGGTTCCTGAGATCTCTACCGGCGATGTCGAGATAAAGGCAATCGCAAGACATGCAGGCGTCAGGACAAAGGTCGCTGTCGATACACGCAAGACAGATGTGGATCCTGTCGGCTCAACAGTCGGAAAGGCCGGCGTGAGGATACAGACGGTCATGGCAGAGTGCGAGGGTGAGAAGATCGATATCGTCCGCTATTCAGATGATCCGCTTGTGTATATAGCAAACGCCCTTATACCAGCTCAGGTTAAAAGGGTCGTGACAATAGATCCGGCAACACGCCACGTCGTTGCGATCGTCGATGACAACCAGCTCGGAATCGCAATCGGACAGAACGGAGTGAACGTAAAGCTTGCGAAGATACTCTGCGATTGGAATATCGAGGTCAAGACACAGTCACAGTTCAATGAGATGGAACAGACAATGGAGATCTACAGGAATGTTGACAATCTCTTCAAGCCAAACGAAGAGGAAGAGGCTGCCGGTCCTGAAGAGGCTCCGAGCGAAGAGCCAGTGCTCACGAATGATCAGATAGGCATCGATCCAGATGATACGCCTATAACTGATATCGGACTTTCAGAAGCTCTCGTCAGAAAGCTTCATGATGTGGATATATGGTCTATCGAGGAATTCTTCGATTACAATGCTGATGAGCTCGTGGCAAAGGGGCTTACTGATGAGGATATCGCAGCTGTACGCGACAGTGTTGTCGTTACAGAGGATGAGAGCGAAGGCGAGTTCGAATGTCCGATCTGCCATGAAATCCTTCCAGCAGGCACAACGGTATGCCCGAAGTGCGGCGCGGAATTTGAATTTGAGTGATAAAGGGTAAAGATGTCAGAAGAAGTTAAGAACGAGGGAAAGGTCACAAAGGTAAATGTAATCAAGCGCACTGCTCCGAAAGAGGAGAAGAGTGCAGCACATTCTGAGCCTCAGCACCAGAACGATACAGAGAAGAAGGTTATCGTACTCAAAAAGAAGCCCGTAGTCGTCAAGGTGAAAGAGAAGGAAAAGGAAGAAGAGAAGAAGAAGGAGCCTGTGATTCCGGAAAGCAGCAAGATAGCTGAGCCAGTCATCATCAAGGCTACCAATCTTCCTCCTATAATCCAGAAGCCTGCTCAGACAGAGAAGAAGGAAGAGCATCATCAGAGCAAGAAGGACCTTGGCAATGTCCTCACTGGAAGGGGATACATGACCAATACGGCTGTGCACCACCAGAACTCAAGGATACAGTCTCCTCTCCACAATGGCCCTGTCATCATCAAAAGCACCAATCTTCCGCCTGTTCCAGGCCAGAAGGTTGAGGGTGATGTGCAGACACCTGCAAAGCCAAGGGTTGCCGGAATAGTCGGCGGCCGTCCTGCAGGCGGTCAGCGTCAGGGACAGAGACAGCGCTTCCAGAATCAGAAGGATGGGGAAGGGAAGTTCCCCCGTCAGGGACAGCGCATGCCACGTCCTGGCCAGAGCTATACTCCTTCGCAGGGCTTCAAGAGAGATGGGCAGGCTGGCGCACCGCGCTTTGGTCAGCGTCCAATGCGTCCGCTTCCAAGCCAGGGTGCTCCTGACATCAATCAGAAGGGACCAGGAAAGAGACCTCAGAACGCCTCACGCAAGAGGGATTACAGCGATAGATACCAGAAGGATGAGGAGCTTGACTTCCAGTTCCAGAAGAAGAAAAGGGAAGAGCAGAAGCTCTCTGCAGTTCCGAAGTCCATTGATATCATGGAGAACATCTCAGTTGCAGATCTTGCAAAGAAGATGAATCTCAAGGCTTCTGATATCATATCAAAGCTCTTCAGCATGGGCATGATGGTTACCATCAACCAGCAGATTGACCATGACACAGCAGAGATCATTGCAAACGAATACGGCTGTCAGGTCCATCTTGTATCGCTGTATGATGAGACTATCATCGCGCAGGAAGAGGACAATCCGGAGGATCTTGTACCACGTGCGCCTATCGTTACCATCATGGGTCATGTAGACCACGGTAAGACGAAGCTTCTGGATGCGATCAGATCCTCAGACGTTGCTGGAGGAGAATTCGGCGGTATCACGCAGCACATCGGCGCATACAAGGTCAATGTCCCAGGCAAAGGCGATGTGGTATTCCTCGATACACCGGGTCATGCTGCATTCTCCATGATGAGGGCCAGAGGTGCGCAGGTTACGGATATTGTCGTGCTCGTGGTTGCAGCAAACGATGGAGTGATGCCTCAGACGAAAGAGGCGATAGACCATGCAAAGGCTGCAAAGGTACCTATCGTAGTTGCCATAAACAAGTGCGATCTTCCTGAGGCAAACCCGGAGCGCGTAATGCAGCAGCTCTCGGAGCTTGGCCTTGTCCCTGAAGAATGGGGAGGCCAGACGCTCTATTGCAGGATATCAGCACTGAAGAAGGAAGGTATCGAAGACCTTCTGGATACAATACTTCTCCAGGCTGAAATGCTTGAGCTCAAGGCAAATCCAAACTGCCGTGCAGTCGGCAAGGTCCTTGAATCAAGGATTGACCAGGGAAGGGGAACCGTAGCGACAATCATCATCGAGAAAGGCACGCTCCGCCAGGGAGACTACTACGTTGCAGGAATATATCCAGGGCGCGTAAGGGCGATGTTCGATGACAAGGGAAAGAAGATAAAGGAAGCTGGCCCGTCCGATCCTGTTGAGATCATAGGGCTTTCCGATATCCCATCCGCAGGCGACCCGTTCCAGGTGACTGAGGATGAGAAGCAGGCAAGGATGATCGGTGCAAAGCGTCAGGAGCTTGAGAGGATCTCCGAGGCAGGAAGCAAGAAGAGAAGGACAATCAATGATATCGGAAGCGGAATCAAGGATTTCAACGTAATCATAAAGGGAGATGTCCAGGGTTCCGTAGAGGCTCTTCAGGGTGTGCTTGAGAAGCTTTCGACAGATGAGATCACTGTCAATGTCATCAGAGCTGCAGCCGGAGCTATCATCGAATCAGATGTCACGCTTGCATCTGCATCGGATGCTGTCATCATCGGCTTCAACGTCCGTCCGACACCTCGTGCACAGGCACTTGCTGAGCAGGAAAGGGTAGAGATCAGGAAGTACAATGTCATCTATGATGTCGTTGATGATATCAAGGCGGCGATGGAGGGACTCCTTTCTCCGGAGATCAAGGAAGTCGATATCGGAAAGGTCGAGGTCAGGGACACCTTCAAAGTACCGAAGGTCGGCATAATCGCAGGCTGCTATGTGCTTGAGGGCAAGGTAAAGCGCAACAGCCTTGTGCGTGTGATCCGCGATTCCATACAGATAAGCAAGGACCTCATAAAGATTGCATCTCTCAAGAGATTCAAGGATGATGCAAAGGAAGTTGCCGAAGGCTATGAATGCGGTATAGGACTCGAGAACTGGCAGGATCTGCAGGTTGGAGATGTCCTTGAGATCGTAGAGACCGAGGAAGTCAAGAGGAAGCTAGAGATAAATGAGTGAGTTTTCACAGGACAGGCTTGAAAGCAGGATTCTTGAAGCCATATCAAACCTGATAATAACAGGAGCAATCAAGAATCCCCATCTCTCTCCATTCACATCGGTGACGAAGGTCCAGCTTGCCCCTGATAATACAGAGGCACGCATCTTCGTCTCATCGATGCCAGAAGAGAGGATCGATCCATCGGTAAAGGCGCTTAACAGCGCAAGGGGATTCATACAGCATCGGCTCTCTCTGGTGCTCAAGACGAAGAACACGCCTCGTCTTTCATTTGTCAGGGATGATTCATACAGAGAAGCTGAACGCATCAACCATCTGATTGATGAGGCTCTTGGCAAGAACAATGGCCAAAGCTGAGGTTCTGATCATTGACAAGAAGGAGGGAATGACCTCCTTCTCTTCTCTCTCTTCGATAAAGAGGGAATATGGAGAGCGCAGGATAGGGCATGCCGGCACGCTCGATAAATTCGCATCGGGGCTGATGATAGTCCTGGTCGGGCAGGCAACACGGCTCAATCCCATATTCTCTTCCATGGGCAAGTCCTATATCGCAGAGCTGACATTCGGGAAAGAGACAGATACGCTCGATCCTGAAGGTGCCATCATAAGGGAAGCACCGCTGCCTGCAGAGGAAACACTGCGCACTGTACTCAGGACATTCATAGGTGAGCAGAAGCAGATCCCGCCGCAGTATTCAGCGCTTCATGTAAATGGCAGAAGAGCTTATAAGGAAGCGAGGAGCGGCAGGGAGCTGCAGATGCCGGAAAGGGACATAACGATAGATTCAATCGACCTTCTGTCCTTTGATGGTGAGAAGGCTGTCATATCTGCAGCTGTATCCAAGGGAACATATATAAGAGCGCTTGCAAGGGATATCGGGGAAAGGTGCGGATCTGCTGCATTTGTCTCAGCACTTCGCCGTATATCCATAGGCCCGTTCACTCTCAGCGATATCGGGCAGGACACGAAAACGCTTCTTGACAAGACCGGGCTTTTTTCTGCGATAGTCCTTGATGAAAGCCATAGGAAGGAAATAGAGAACGGATGCATCCTACGGAAGTGGATACTTTCGGATTCCGCTCCGCAAAAACAGTATGCATATCTGTATTTTGATGCATTGTTTGCATTTGGAGAGAAAAAGGAAGGGAAGATCTCCATTATGGGAAGATTCTGATGGAAACATATGAATTCAGATCCCTGATGGTTTCGGGTCGTCTCAGGAATACAAAGGCAGTTATTGCCATAGGTGTGTTCGATGGCGTTCATAAAGGCCACCAGAGAATATTCGAGACGCTTGTTGAAGAGACAAGGAGGGAGAAGGATGCTGTCTCTCTTGTCATATCATTCCTGACCAATCCAAAGACAAGCGCGAAGGGAGCTTTGGACACGATAAGGCTCAGAGAGCAGTACTGCGCATCTTTTGGTGTGGATTTTCTTGCACTGATTGACTTTTCCACTGATTTCAGTATGATTACAGCCAGTGGTTTTGTGGATATGCTCCTAGCAGCCACGATACCAGTTGCAGCAGTTGTCGGTCTGGACTTTCATTTCGGCAATCCCAGTTCCCAGGCTTCTGGCCGTGATATCCCGCGGCTGTTCAGGGAAAAGGGAAGAAGCTGCCGCCTAGTTGAAGTAGACTCTGTCACCGATGAGGATGGGAACAAGATCTCATCAACATACCTTAGACAGCTTGTCATACAAGGAGAGCTGGGATGTTTTCTCCGTCTCTCCGGTCAATTCTACAGGGTTGATCTTGTGCCGTTACCTTACAGATCCTGCTCTGGAGAACTGATTTTCCGCCGGTCCTCGATTCATCAGCTCCTACCGCCACTAGGAACTTATGATACCCGGCTGCTTCTCTCTGACGGGAGGATGTTTGAAAGCACAGCGAGGATAGAAGAAGAGTTTCTTAGTCTTTCCTTTCCGTCTTTCCCCTCTGTCATCGGCAGGGAGCCAGGCTTGGACAAAGAGGATCTGCACCTAGATTCACTATTTCTGGAGAAGAGAAGATGATCACAAAGGAACAGAAGAATGAGATCGTAGTGAAGTACGGTAACGACTCAAGGAACACAGGAGATGCAAAGGTTCAGGTTGCTCTTCTGACGGCACGTATCAATGACCTTCAGGGCCATTTCAAGGCAAACCCAAAGGATCACGCATCAAGACGTGGGCTTCTGAAGCTTGTCGGCCAGCGCCGTCGCCTCCTTAAGTACATCCGCGAGAGGAACATCGATGAGTACAGACAGCTCATTGCCGATCTCGGATTGAGAAAATAATGAACAAAACGGGAAAGCCAGCTCTGCCTGGCTTTCCTTTGTAAGAACAAGCAGAAGAACAAAAAAAGAATAAGAAGGAAAGAGAATGGCAGAAGTTAAATCAGTTTCGGTCAAGATCGGAGACATTGATCTCGTATTTGAGACCGGAAAGATTGCAAAGCAGGCCAATGGTGCAGTATATGCACATTATGCCGGCAGCGCAGTTATTGCCACCGTTTGTTGCGGTGATGCACCATCAGAACCGATCGACTATGTACCTGTATCGGTTGAATACAATGAAAAGTACTATGCAGCAGGAAAGATCCCAGGAGGATTCCTTAAGAGGGAATCAAGGCCAAAGGACAAGGAAATACTCGTTTCACGTCTCATTGACCGTCCTATGCGTCCTCTTTTCGATAAAGCTTTCGGACGTGAGATCCAGATTGTGCCTACAGTCGTTTCGTCTGATATGTGCCATACCCCGGATATCGTAGCAATCAACGCAGCTTCATGTGCAGTCACGATTTCTGATATCCCATTCTATGGCCCGATCGCAGCTGTAAGGGTTGCAAAGATCGGCAATGAATTCGTAATCAATCCGACATTCCAGCAGATTCCATCAGCTTCCCTTGATATCGTCGTTGCCGGAACGCATGATGGCATCACGATGGTTGAAGGCGGAGCAAAGGAAGTCTCTGAGGATGACATGCTCGGAGCGATTGCTGCAGCACAGCCTGTCATCACGAAGATATGCGAGGCACAGGACGAGCTCAGGAAGATCTGCGGCAAGGAGAAGCTTCCGCTTATGGAAATCGAGGATGCGGATCTTGCATGGCTTGAGCCTGTCAAGGAATATGCATATCCACTTGAGAAGGAAGCATCTTTCGTAAAGGGCAAGATGAACAGATATGCAGCTCTCGAGAGCGTTCATCAGAACGTCAAGGAGAAGTTTGCGGACCTTATCGCTGAAGATCCGAAGAGACCTGGTGAGATTGCCAAGATGTTCGAGGATATGGAGTATGAGATCCTACGCTCTTCAATCCTCAATGATGGCATCAGGACAGATGGCAGGAAGGTAACCGAGATCCGTCCGATCACATGCGAAGTCGGTGTTCTTCCATGCACTCACGGCTCAGCGCTCTTCACACGCGGAGAGACACAGTCGCTTGCTGTCACAACGCTTGGAACCGTACAGGATGAGCAGCTTTTCGATACGATAGACGGAGAGAAGACATATTCAAACTTCATGCTTCATTACAACTTCCCTCCATATTCAGTTGGAGAGGTCGGAAGGCTCACAACAGGCAGAAGGGAGATCGGACATGGACATCTTGCACAGCGCGCTCTTGAAGCTGTCATTCCAAAGAAAGAGAAGTTCCCTTACACAATCCGCGTTGTATCCGAGATAATGGAATCAAATGGTTCCTCATCAATGGCATCTGTATGCGGAGGCTGTCTGTCTCTCATGGATGCAGGCGTTCCTATCTCAAAGCCAGTTGCAGGCATTGCCATGGGACTTATAACAGAGGGTGCTGATTACTCACGTTACGTGATCCTTTCCGATATCCTCGGAGAAGAGGATCATCTTGGAGACATGGACTTCAAGGTTGCCGGCACAAAGGATGGAATCACAGCATTCCAGATGGATATAAAGATTGCCGGAGTCACACCTGAGATCATGAAGAAAGCCCTCCAGCAGGCAAAAGATGGAAGGATGCATATCCTCGGCATAATGGCTGAGACTATCGCAGCACCACGCCCGGAGATCAATGAGCTGGCACCTAAGATCCTCACCGTATCAGTTCCAGAGGATAAGATCGGTGCGGTAATCGGAACAGGCGGAAAGACTATCAAGGCAATCGCAACACAGTCTGGTGCTGAAATCAACATCGATGATGATGGCACTGTCATGATATACGGCAGGAACAATGCATCAGCTCAGGAGGCTAAGGCGCTTGTCCTCTCAATCATAGAGGAACCAGAGGTCGGAAGGATCTACAAGGGAACCGTAAAGCGCATAGTCGACTTCGGTGCATTCATTGAGATACTTCCAGGCAAGGAAGGTCTCTGCCACATCTCCAAGCTTTCGAAGACGAGGGTCAAGAACGTATCAGACGTGCTCTCTGTCGGACAGCAGGTTGATGTAAAGCTTATCGAGATCGACAGGATGGGAAGGCTCAACCTCTCATACATCGATGCTCAGCCGCAGGAAGAAGAGAAGGCATCCAAATAATGGAAATTGCCGTAAAGAGGAAGGAAGGGGCAACCATTCCTTCCTATAAGACAATAGGAGCTGCAGGAGCTGATGTTTCTGCAGCTTTGGCCTCTCCTATGACAATAAGGCCCGGTGAATGGAAGCTTATCCCAACAGGGCTCTTTTTAGAAATTCCTGAAGGCTTTGAAGTTCAGGTAAGGCCACGCTCTGGACTTGCCGCGAAATATGGCGTGACTGTACTGAATGCACCTGGAACGATAGACAGCGACTACAGAGGAGAGCTTTCGGTGATCCTCATAAATCATGGCAAGGATGATTTTGTCATCTCATCAGGGGACAGGATCGCACAGCTTGTTGTCTCATCGGCTGTCCAGGCGGATTTTGTTGAGAAGCAGGAACTTGGAAGGACGGAACGCGGAGAGGGCGGATTCGGTTCAACCGGAGTATAGACTTGAAGGATAGATCCTCATATCGGATACTTTATCGTTATATCCTCGTTCAGTTCGCCCAGAATTTTGCTGTGGCATTTGCGTTTTTTTTCTGCATATTCTTCATTAACTCAATACTTCTCCTTGTTCAGAGGATACTGCTGAGGAATATAGACATGATGACGATGCTCTCAATGGTTTCGCTGTCGATGCCGCAGTTCCTTATCTACACTTTCCCATTCGCATCGCTTGCAGCCTCCTCGATGATACTAGGAGACCTTGGGTCATCAAATGAGCTGCTGGCAATCAGAAGCTCGGGCATAGCTCTGTCGCACGTATACAGGCCGCTGATTGCCGTCTCCATCTTCCTTTCGTTCATAACGTTCATCTTTGCCGATGTCGTGCATCCTTGGGCCTCCAGCCAATACTCAGTAAGGCTTGCAGAGCTCATGCAGGAGATGCCGACATTCGAGATAGAGCCGAACTCAGTCAATACAGTCGGAAACATAGTCCTTCAGAATGGCCAGAGCGAAGGCAATGAAATACATGATATAGTGCTTCTTTCGCAAGAGGCTAATGGGGAAAACCGTACAGTGATATCAAAAAGGGGAGTGCTTGAGCTCATCGATAGCGACAACTACGTCTATTCGCTGTCCCTTGACAACCCGATGATACTTCTGAGCGATAGTGATGATATCGAATCATATGGCCTGACCAGAGCGGAAAGGGCAACATTCTTCCTTGACTTCTCAGAGCAGATACCATCCCTTACGTCAACCTCTCCCGTAAACCTATCATCGCGCGACCTGATAAGCGGGATAAGAGACAGGGAGGAAAGAGAAAGGGAAGGACAGATGAGATGGTATGAAGGAAGGGAGGATTCAAGGCTTACGCTCGCTGACTCGATGCTATCGGCCTTTTATGGGGATATAGACAGAGCAACACTCTCTGACAGGATTGCAGCAGCCAGGGATGAGGTTGCGACATATGGTGAATATCCGCCTCTCAACAGCTATTCACAGTACTATAAGGCAGAGCTTGCAAAGAAGTTCGTGCTATCTGCTGCCTGTTTCTGCCTGACACTCATAACGCTGCCCCTTTCAATGGTGAGGGTTAAGCATGGAAAGCTTACTGGATTCGCGATCTCCCTGCTTATCGCTGTTGCCTATTGGTATATGATATTCGGTGTCCAGCTCAGGATATTCTCGATACACACCGCACCGTATCTGCTGATGGCCCTCCCTGATATAGCGATACTTGCAGCAGCGCTTCTTCTGATGCTTCGTTTCAGGAGAGCCCGATGAAGATACTGACGCGCTATACGATATCATCTGTACTGAAGGTGGCTGTCGTCACGATCATGATGTTTGCCCTCATCCTGGCAGCAGTTGAGCTCTTTTCCAAGATGGATCAGATCATGAACGGGAATATCCCTGCAATAAGGATCGCTGAGTACATAATCCTTTCGCTTCCTCAGTATCTGCTGATGGTCGCATCAATCGCATTCCTGTTCTCTGTCACATACTTTCTCTCAACGCTCTCTGCGAACAATGAGCTTATTCCGATACTCAATTCCGGGATAAGCCCAAAAAGGCTGAAAGCTCCTATTGTCGTGCTTGCGATAGTCCTGACCGTCCTTGGCTCGCTTTATCAGGAGAGGGCGGTAATAGCTATCAACGCAGTGCGGGCAGAGCTTGAGACCGAGCTTTTCGGGTCATCATCAACACGGGATACAAGGAACATCGTGCTCTCTGACAGCGATGGCTTTCTGATATATACAAGGCGGTTCTCTGAGGCTACACAGTCGATATATGATCCTGTTCTCATACAATACTCGGACAACAGCGAGATAATACGGCGTGTTGAAGCAGAGAGGGCGAGGCACAGCGAAGAGGATGGATGGGTATTCGAGAACGCAAGGGTCTATACAGTCTCTGGCGACAGTGTTGAATCGGGATATTCCTCAGCATTCTCAGATCCTCTTTTTGACATAGAGCCTCGTCTATTCAGAAGCCAGAACACATCAATCGAGACAATGGATAGCGATACAGCGCGTGATTACCTATCGTCGCTTTACAGCACAGACAGGATCACTTGGCATGAAAAGGCAACGGATTACTACCGGAGGATATTCAGCCCATTGGCAATATTCGTGCTCATGTTCATATCAGTAAGCATGAACTTCAGCTTCCGGAAGAATGTCCTGCTGTTCTCTGTCATACAATCGCTGTCGATTGCTGTCATATATTATGTTGCGGATATGGTATTCTCGATCATGGGACATCAGGGAGTGGTTGAGCCGATCATGACAGTCATCCTGCCGATAGTCTTCACGATAGGACTGTCCATGGTGCTGTCGCTTCTAGGGAGAAAGATATGAGCATTATCAGGATAACGAAGAAGGACAAGGACACGAAGGCGCGCCTTGGCATCCTTTCTCTTGGACACGGAGAGGTGGAGACACCTGCATTCATGCCGGTTGGGACAAACGGGACTGTAAAGGGCATATACCACGATACGATAAGGCGCATCGGATACCGTATAATACTGGCAAATACATATCACATGTACCTGCGTCCAGGAACAGAGGTGCTTGAGGATTTCGGTGGACTGCATAACTTCTCATCATGGGATGGGAACATACTGACAGATTCAGGCGGCTTCCAGGTATTCTCGCTCTCCGGGCTGAGGAAGATAAAGGAAAGCGGTGTCACATTCCAAAGCCACATAGATGGCTCCAAGCATGTATTCACACCTGAGAAGGTCGTGGATATCCAGTCGATAATCGGCTCTGATATCGCGATGGTGCTTGATGTCTGCACCCCGCCCGGAATCGAGCATAGGAATGCACAGGAGGCATGGCGCGTCACTAAAAGCTGGGCGGAGCGCTCAATAGAAGAGAGGAACAGGCTGGGGGAGAAGTTCAGGGGCAACCTTTTCGGCATTGTGCAGGGCAACTTCTATAAGGATCTGAGGAAGGAGTCAGCGCTGGCAATAAGCGACATGGACTTTCCAGGCATTGCAATCGGCGGTCTCTCAGTAGGAGAGGAAAAGAACGAATTTGAGGATATGCTTGCCTATACCGCTGAGTATGTCACAGAGGAAAAGCCAAGATATGTGATGGGCATAGGGTCTCCTGACTACATCCTTGCAGCTGTCGAGAATGGCATAGACCTCTTCGACTGCGTGCTTGCAACGCGCATGGCACGTAACGGTGGGCTGTTTACAGATGATGGCGTCATAGCGCTGAAGAAGGCACAGTACAAGTTTGATCATGGCCCTATACAGGAAGGATGCGGCTGTACACTATGCCGTGAGTATTCCAGGGCTTATATGCATCATCTTATAAAGTGCAATGAGATGCTTGGCGGAATGCTTGCAACAGAGCATAACCTGCAGTATCTGTATGATCTGATGATACGCATAAGGAAGGCTATTGCAGAGGATAGATTTGCAGAGTTCAAGAGAGAGTATCTCAAGAGGTTCTATGCTGACAAGAGATGATATCCTGGCAATCCTGGATGAAAAGGGGATTGAATATAGGGAATTCTTCCATAGCGCTGTCTATACGATCGAAGAAGCTGAGCATCTATCAATCCCCGGTTTTGATATCTCACGAGTGCCGAAGAACCTCTTTCTCCGCGATGACAAGAAAAGGGAGTACTACCTTCTATCCATAGCACCTGATGAGAAGGCAGATCTCAAAGAGCTTAGAAGGAAGATCGGGTCACGTCCGCTCTCATTCGCAAGCGAAGATGACCTCAAAAGGCTTCTGTCACTTGAGAAAGGCTCTGTCACTCCTTTCGGTCTTCTTGCAGATGAGGAAAGGAAAGTCCATGCGATATTCTCCCGCTGTTTCGAAAACGGTGAGTTCGGCGTACATCCAATGGTAAATACAAGTACCGTATTCCTTGCTTTCGATTCACTGGTTGGTATCACAAAAGAGCATGGGAATGAGATTATCATTATTTAGCAAGAAGCGGCCAACTTGGGAAGTGGAAATATATTAAACTTGATTTTTGCGTTGTTCAAATGATGTAGAAACAGGGGATGATATCATACACGATGAGGAAAGAATGTCATTTTCCTGCGTTCATATGCCCGTACAGTAGGTTCACAACAAGCAATGACAGATATGATGGATGACCTTTCATCATCAGGTTCATTTCCGTTCTCTCTGAAAACAGCATATGCCTACCATAAGACATTGCGCAGTATCTTTGCTATAGAAGAGATGGCTGCATGGAATACGAATCTCAGATCAAAGACTGCTATCAGAACTTCCGATACAAGGTTTTTCAGCGATCCTTCAATAGCAACGGCAAGCCTTGGTCTAGGTCCAGGAGATCTCATAAATGATCTGCAGACATTCGGTTTTATATTCGAAAATCTCTGCATCAGGGATCTCCGCATATATTGCGGAGCAAACGATGGCAGGGTATTCCACTATAGGGATAAAACAAATCTGGAATGTGATGCCGTGCTGTATCTTGCCGATGGCCGATATGGACTTGTGGAAATCAAGCTGGGAGGCAAGGAAGGAATAGAGCACGGGGCAAAGACTCTTCAAAAGCTTGTATCCAAGATTGATGTAGAAAAGATGGGAAAGCCTTCTTTCCTTATGGTCTTGGTAGGCGTTGGCACATATGCATACCGCAGAGAAGATGATGTATTGGTTGTCCCTATAAGCACATTAGGACCATAGTCTCTATAAAAATAATGGGCAGGCACTTAGCCTGCCACATTGTATATTCAGAACTGGACTGGTTCTATCTTCAATACGGAAAGATCGTAAGACCTGCCGTTTATCTCGAACTTCACGTCCTCTCCGACTTTGTGGTTTACAAGCTGCTGGCCCAGAGGAGCATTGAAGTCAATGATTCCGTTCTCAGGATCAGATTCCCACCTTCCCATGAACGTATAGACAATCTCCCTGTTCTCCAAGTTGTCACGAAGCGTAACCTTGGTGCCAAAGCCGATCATGCCAGGAATGACATCAGCCATTGTCATTACACGTACTGTCGTAAGATCGTTGTTAAGTTCGCCTATGCGTCTCTCAAGCTCTCTCTTATGATCCTTCGCATACTGATACTCACTGTTCTCCCTGAGGTCTCCAAGCTCACGTGCGAAGTTTATTTCCTTGAGGATCTCTGGCATCTGCACAGTGTTGATATCCTTGAGCTCTTCCTTCTTCCTGTCATAGCTCTGCTGCGTGCACAGGAATCCAGAGACGACCCTTATCTCATGTGGCTTCTCCTCAGTCTTCTTCCTTTCATCGCTGAAGGAGATATCAGGGAAACGGTTCTTGATCCTTGCCCTGTAATCGCTCTTCTCCTCATTCTCAAGTCCCTCGTTGAAGATTATAAGGGACATGAAGTCCTCAACATTCCCGCGAGGAGCTGATGCTATGAATGTAGACAGCTTGTGGCCATCGACAAGATCCTTCCTCAGGGATTTTATGTACTTCCTGTTTTCAGGATTGTCCGGGGACTTCGTGATATGCGAGAGCGCCATCAGCTCAGATCGAAGCACCTTGTCTGAATCGATTCCAGCCTTCTCAAGCTCCTCCGAAGAGAGGTTAGCCTCTGTTGCGAAGAAGATGAAGATAGGGATGTTATCCCTGAAAGACTCAACAGAGCGCTTTATCAGCGCATAGTACTCAACGCCCTTGTTAAGCCTTCTGAGCTTATTCGGGATATATGAATTGATATAATAAGGGAAGAGCTGGACAAGAACCTCTGCAGCCTTCTTCTTATCATATGCGATTATCTGATCGACAAATTCCTTCTTGAGCGCTGGGCTGTCTATCATGCTGAAGACTTCCTTCCTCTCATTCTCGTAAAGGGAAGAGTAGAGCATATCGAAGGAAATCTCGAACGAGACAGCGACTTCCTTCTCTGAAAGGTAATCCAGCAGCAGCACGGATGCAATCCTCTCAGATATGTGCTTCTTGTCATTTGCAAGAGCATCCTGGAAGTATGCAACCATCTCCATGAAAGCATCAGATGTCTTCTCGATGCCACCTGATGAGACAGAATCAAGGATAGTGGCAACCTTCTTGTAGAAGGATGTCTCGTTGCGGAATATATAGGAAACCTTCTCTTCAGGTGTTGAAGGGTAGGCTGTCAGCTGGTATACATCCGTTGAGCCTGGGATTATGCGCACATAGCTGTTCTCCCTGAGCTCTGTCTTTATCTTATCTGAAAGGCTCTTCCATTCGCTCTCGTCAAGAATCGATGGAACGACCTCGCTCTTCATATCCTTCAGCGTTGCCTTGTTGTCATTGGCAGAATAAAGCAGAGTCCTTACAAGCCATGCGATTCCTCCATCTCCAAGGATCTTCGCCTTTATCTTCTGAGCAGGTACTCCTTTCTTGATTACCTTTATGTTCTGCTTGGTAAGCGGAGTGAGCGTGTCGTATGCACTATCGAGGGAAATGCTCTGGTTGTCAGTTGCGCTGTAGCGGACACTGACCATGCCTCCCTTTACATCAACGATGAGCCCTATCCTGCGAGTTGCCTTCTGCAGCACATATGTGCCGGATGAATAGGCGATATCCTTCTCAAACGCATCCAGTGCCTTCACAGCATTCTGCGCCTTGAGGATCTTATGCTTCTTCAGGCACTCTTCAAGACGGGAAGACGAAGCGTACTTCTTTCTAAGGGTCTCCTCTGCTTTTCTCTTTGTCTCTTCATCCTCGCCATCGAGAACAAGGATCCTCCTTGCGATCTCGATGATCGAATCAAGGGAGCTCTTGTATTCAGATGACTTTGGATCAAAGCTTGACAGCATATCAGAAAGATACGAAAGAAGCATCCTGTAAAGCTCAAGGCCCGTTGCAGCATCACGCTCTGCCATGCTTTCCGTGAATGATGAATAGAACGGATAAGCAGATCTTCCGTTTTCAAGAAGACGTGCAAAGACTTCCTTGATCTTATCAGGATCCTCGCTCTTCTGAAGCCTCAGAAGCGCTCTCTGATAATAATTCATCGCAGCTTTCTTGTCCCCGATAGCCTCATAGTGATCTGCAAGGGTCACGATGATCTCCTTGTCGGAGGAATCGGCCTTGACGAATCTCTCATAGTATTCCCACTTCTTCTCCTCATCTCCCTGATGATCGGCGACATCTGCAAGCACCCTCAGCGCCTTGCTGGACTCGCTATGGGAGAGTATGAGGGAACCGATATACTTGACGACATCCCAGTTGCCAGCCTCATAGAATGTGAGAAGCATATTGTTAAGACGCAGATTGTATTCATGCGGACGCAGAGATATAAGGATCCTCTCTGCAATATATACAAGGATAATAGAGTCCTTATTATCCTCCTGGGCCTTCTTAGCTTCTTCTCTAAGCTCTATCTTCTTCTCTTCATCCTTGATGGATTCGAGTTCTTTGTCTATAGCTTTGAACTTTGCTACGGAGTATGATGCGGCAGGGTTCTTTCCGAGGCTTCTCTCCTCAGATAGCAAACTTTTGAAATCCATAATCAGTTACACTCCTTAAGAATAATCCCGCAGGACATAAAAAATAAAACCGGGCAGAATCTCACTGCTCGGATTTCTGATTCAAATATAGCACAGGATTTCCCATTTGGCAAATGAGAAAAAGATGAAGAGACATCGCCAATCCATATTGTCACCTGCATAAGAAAATACAAGTTTTAAGAAGTGGTTGCCTGCATTGAGAAGATTGAAAAATGTATGGCATTTAACTATGCGAATGAATATATCACCTATTGACAAAGAATGCTGCAGATGCTCTTGTCCGTCTTTACATGCTCCTGCCTGAGAATGCAAGGAATCAGATATTCCAGCGCAACAATGGCAAGCTGATACTCTCGGATGCTGAATATCAGAAGATAACAGGACGCAGGGTGGGAGAGAGCAACAGGGCACTTTCGATGCTCAACAGCCTTCAGATGGTGCTCACAGGACGCTCGGATGCTTCATCGTGCATGAGCTTGGACATATCGTGCTTGTCGCAAGGCCTGACCTTGTTGAATCCATAAGGCTTGCGTTCAGAGATAGACAGCCTTTTCCAAGAAGATATTGAAAAGTCTAATGCCACGATAAGATTTTCAGACAACCCCTGAGATATTCGTAAGGCTTGGCTTTCCTAATCTTCCTGTCGAGGCCTTCAGGGATAAGCTTGCAAGAGGGCTGTTCAACGATGAAAGCAAAACCCATGGGCATTCATCTGGGATTGATAAGGATATAATCAAGCAGGTAATAGATAACCTAGCAGATCCGCTTTATATCTTCCGTTCCACAAACGGCAAGGATTTGGTAGCGGTATATTCCGTCATAGACAATAACGGAAATCCTATGATAGCCAGTTTACGGGCAGAGCAGAAAGCAAATTTCATAGATGTGAATCTTATGACGAGCCTATATGGGAAAAAGAAAAATTCTTTGCAGAACTGGGCAAATCAGGGATTGCTTCTCTATTGGAACGACCAGGATAATTCTGCGGCGGCACTTTCAGTTAGGCTGCAATTGCCATCAGGAGTTACCTTTACAGATACGATACTGAGAAAATCGGATATCGTCAATGAAAACAATGAAATTGTCAATGAGTCTGATAGATCAAAAATTCAGAACCAGCGGTGTTCGTCACGCACCCTGCGAGCGTGGCTATTAAGCCTTCTGCCGTAGACATCTCCGGTCTAGCTGATTCCTCAACTCAGAATGTATCAGGGAAGAAACCCGTCAACGATAATAATATCTGCACACAGCGGGTATTAGGCAATCCAGAAATGCAAGATAGGCAGGAGAGCATGTTTCAGCCATTGATTATGGCAAATGCAGATGGTAGGCTTTCCATGATGGAGGCTTTATGATCAAAGCAGAGGGCGGCAGATTCTATATTTCAACAGCAAACAGCACTTATATGATGAGAGTGCTGGAAGATGTAAGGTTCCTGGAGCATGTCTATTATGGACCAAGACTGGATAGATTGGAAGGTGTTGAGCTGCTGTCTGAATCATTTGATATAAACATCGGTACAGTGCCTTATGTGGATGAGGAACATCAGCACCATTTTTACGATAAGATGCTCTTTGAGTATCCGACTGAAGGCTGCGGGGATGGAAGGGAGAGCGCTTTATCTGTTGATTATGGCAATGGCCTCTGCACATTATCCCTTGTTTTTGATTCATATCGTATATACAGGGGCAAGGACTGCTCCTTTCCAGCTCATGCTCTATATGACGAAAGCACAGAAACGCTGGAGATAAAGCTGAAGGATAAAGCACTGCCGATTTACGTGACACTGAACTACACGGTGTATGAAAGAGAGGATGTCATACTAAGGTCTGCTCTAATCCACAACAAGATGGACAACACCTTAAAGCTGAAAAGAGCGGCATCCCTGGCAATGGATTTCCAGCATGATGATTTCTCCCTTATCTCATTCGATGGGGCATGGGCACGTGAAAGAAATGAAAACGAAAGGCCTCTTCTTCCTGGAATAACCGTGATCGACAGCAAGCTTGGTACAAGTTCCAATGAGCATAGCCCGCTTGTTTTCCTTAAAAGAGCGAATGGTGCTGTATATGGATTCAATCTCATATATTCAGGCTGCCATATGGAGATGGTTGATGTATCACCATTCGGAAAGACAAGGATTGTATCAGGCATAAATGATTATTCATTTGAATGGAATCTTGGGCCTGGTGAGACCTTCTCTGCACCAGAGGCTATATGCACATATTCTGATGATTATGAGAAAGCCTCTCTTTCTTTCCATGCTTTCATCAACCGCTATATAGTCAGGGGAAAATGGCAATGGAAGGAAAGACCTGTTCTCATAAACAGCTGGGAAGCTTCATATTTTGATTTCACAGAAGAAAGCCTGCTGAAGCTTGCAGAGACTGCAGCATCACTTGGGTTTGAGCTTTTCGTGCTTGATGATGGATGGTTCGGAGAACGCCGCAATGACACGAAAGGACTGGGGGATTGGACTGTGAATCAGGATATCTTCAAGGATGGTCTCAGCGCTTTCTCTGCCAAGCTCAGAGCCTTAGGCCTTGATTTCGGCATATGGGTCGAGCCAGAGATGGTCAATGAGAACTCAGAGCTTTATAGAAAGCACCCTGATTGGGCTATACGGATTCCAGGGCGCAATCCTTCGATATGCCGCCATCAGCTTGTGCTTGATATAACACGTGATGACGTTCAGGACTGCATATTCACGATGCTTGAGAAAGTTTTTTCAGAAGCATCTGTCTCATATGTCAAATGGGATATGAACAGAACGATCACTGATTATTATTCAGGCAATCCCGAAGTGAATGGGATGGGGGAGTTCCTTCATCGTTATGTTCTTGCACTCTATAGGCTCCTTGGGCGCTTTGAAGCACGTTTCCCGGATATTCTCTTTGAGGGATGCTCTGCCGGCGGCAGCAGATATGATCTTGGAATGCTATGCTTCATGAGCCAGATATGGACCAGCGACAATACGGATCTGTATCATAGGCTTTCAATACAGCAAGGCACGCTCAGAGGCTTTCCCCAATCATCGATGGGTGCTCATGTCTCAGCATCTCCTGCACACCAGAGCCTGCGTACAAGCCTTATCGAAAGCAGGTTCAATGTCTCTGCATTTGGTGTTCTTGGCTATGAGCTTGACCTGAACGGACTTTCCGCTGCCGACAGGAATGCAGTCAAGGGACAGATAGCATTCTATAAGAAATACAGGAAAGTATTCCAGTATGGGGAATTCAGGGTCCTTGAATGCTCCAGTTCCGAAAGCTTATGGTGGTCTGTCCATCTTGGCCAGACTACGATTGCCATGCAGTATGTCTACCGCAATCTTCCCAATATGGGCAGGTGCGATAAACTGATCGTTCCATTCCTGAATGCCGGAAAGCTGTATAGGATATCCAGCAGGAAGATGATCATGCCAAAAGAATTCCTTGGCTCGCTTTATAGGGATTATGGCAAGGAAGAGAGCGATGATTTCTCAGCTGTTGTCTCAGGCTCAATACTCTCAAAAGCCGGAATCAACCTGCCGCCGCAGTTCGGTGGAAACGGTTTTTTCCAATCAACCCGTGTCATCGGTGATAATGGAAGCCGTATGTACATCATAGAGGAGGTGTGAACATGGCTATGTATAGCAATCCCATCATTTATGCTGATTACTCTGATCCGGATCCTATCAGGGTCGGTGATGATTATTATATGGTAGCTTCTTCCTTTACATATCTTCCTGGAGTCCCGATCCTTCACTCCAGGGACCTTGTCCATTGGGAGCTGATAAACTACGCAGTTCACTCACTTCCTTTCGAGAAGTACTCTTCTCCATCCCATGGCTCTGGTACATGGGCACCTTCCATCAGATATCACAACGGTGAGTTCTTCATCTTCATCCCATTGGTTGATGAAGGCATCATGGTTGCTCGGTCAAAGGATATAAGAGGCAGGTTCTCGCTCAGCATGCTTACACATACCAAAGGCTGGATTGATCCTTGCCCGATATGGACAGATGATGGAAAGGCCTATATGGTATTCGCATTCGCTTATTCCAGGAGCGGCAAGAAGAATGTGATTGCGCTTATAGAGATCGACAACGAGTGCACAAGGACAATCGGAGAGTACTCGATAATATTCGATGGAACGGAAATAGCGCCTACAGCTGAAGGCCCCAAGGCATATTCCAAGGATGGCTATTACTATGTCCTCTTTCCAGCAGGAGGAGTTGCAACTGGATGGCAGAGTTGTATCCGCAGCCGTGATATCCACGGGCCATATGAATACAGAGTAGTCATGCACCAAGGATCTACGGATATCAACGGGCCACATCAGGGTGGATGGATCACAGATTCCAGCGGTGCATCATGGTTCATTCATTTTCAGGATGTATTTGAACTTGGACGCATTATACACCTGCAGCCTATGGAATTCACAGAAGATGGCTGGCCGATTATCGGCATTGACGCAGATGGGGATGGAATAGGGGAACCTGTCAGCAGCTGGAAGAGTCCTGTTGAGAATGCTCCTTGCTATTCTATCCCGATGTCCGATGAATTCAATGGAAGAGAGCTTTCGCTGCAATGGCAATGGCAGGCAAATCCCGACAAGGACAATTACTCGCTTTCTGAAAGAGATGGTTTTCTACGCCTTTTCTGCAGGGAGAATAAAGCAGGAAGGGAGAACCTTCTCTGGTACGCTGCGAACGCCCTTACAGAGATTCCTCAGAGCAAGTGCTTCACAATAGATTCATATGTCGAGCTTTCAGCAGAGGAGGATGGCGACTTTGCATCTATCGGGATGATAGGCCATAGCTATGGGTATATCGCTATAGCCTCAGAATGCGGACGATACTTCATAAAGGCATATGCAGGGAACGTCATCGAGACAACATATGAAGGCAAAGCTGAGGAGACTTTGCTGTACTCTGCAGAGATTGCATCGCATAGCGCATTCCTGAGAGTTGAGGTTACAGAAGACAAGAAGTACTTCCTCTCATACTCCATCGATGGCAATGAGTACATGAAGATAGACCATTGCTTTGCATTGGCAAGGGCAACCTGGACCGGAGCCAAGCCAATGCTTTGGGCTGGAAACAGGAACAGCATAAAGAGCAGGGGATACGCAGATTTCGATTATTTCAGAGTAAAATAGCCTTCACCATATTTCGATAGCTTTCCCGAGAAGCTTCAGAAGCGCTTCTATATAATAATAGTCTGCGTAGACGAATCCAACCTCCCTGTCCTTGGCCCCGTGATACGAGCCTGTGCATTTCCGGAGGATATTATCTGTCTCAGCGCTATAGTCAGCTCTGTCAGCATCAAGCGTTCTGAGAAGCCTGATTGCAGTATCCACATAGATTCCCTTCCCCGTATGCTTCTCCAGCTCGATAAAACCGCAAGCAGCGATTGCAGCGGCTGTGGAATCTTCTATATGAGGCTTTTCAGGCTGCAGGAAATCTACAGGTATGTGTCCATCTGCAGGTATATGGTCTATGAAGAATGATGCTATCTTCTCAGCTGTATCCAGGAAATCCATTCTTCCGGTATGGCAGAAACTATTCGCAAAGCCATATATTCCCTAGGCCTGCCCACGCGTCCAGGCACTGCCATCGGCGTAGCCATAAAGCGTCTTGGGAAGAAGAAGAGATGCAATATCGCAATACTCTTTCCTCGTGACATGGCACTCTCAGAGCCATATTGCATAGAAGGGAACACAGAGCGCCGTCTTGATAGCCTTGGCTATATGCGCCTTGTGCTTGATCTTGGCCTGGATGCAGATGTTGTTGACTGCAGAGACATCACGCCTTCCTCTTACATCGTTCTCATCGCCCCTGCAGATAGTCTGTACGATGATGCGCATGATGAAGTACTGAAAGCTTTTGCGGAAGAAGGTGGAACAATCCTTATCTCATTGTCTCATCCGGGAGGAAAGGCATTCTCAATCGCTATGGCAGAACATTCCTGGAAGGTCCTTGCATATGAAGGAAAGACAATGCTTCAGGGGAAAACCGCATCTCCTGCAGGAGGCCGGGCAGAGATCATGTTCGCCGATGGCTCTCCAGCTGTTTCGGTATATAGCTATGGCAAGGGCAGGGTTGTTCAGTTGTTCGGATTTGACTATGGCTATGAATACGCTGAAAGGAACATACCTCACGTGCCAAGAGCAGAAAGGAACAGTGCAATCTATCCTCTCTCGCTGGCAAAAAGCCAGATCATTGAAAGGTACATAGGCGGTGATCTGAAGTACAGAGGGCTGGAAATCGCAGAATTCGAAAAAGGGAAGATAGTGGTCAACCACACATCCTATACGCAGAGCTGCGTATCAGATGGATGTCCGCACATGATTCCCCCACGCTCGGCAATCATCATCTGAAAGGTGCAAAGTACGTTCCAAACGTGCTATGGAAACGAAAGCTATTGTGCTACAATGAGGCCATGCTCGATAGGAACATCATTTTCTCACCATCGATACTTGGATCTGATTTCTCATCACCTTTGAAGGCCCTTGATGATATCATGGAATCTGGGGCCGATTACGTGCACCTTGATGTGATGGATGGATGCTTTGTGCCGGAAATAACGTTCGGTGCAAAGTTCATCAGGGATATAAGGCCTCATACGGATCTTGTATTCGACGTTCATCTTATGATTGAGACACCAGAACGCAGCATACAGTCATTCCTGGATGCTGGCGCTGGGATAATAACGATACATGCAGAAAGCACGAGGCATGCATGGCGCGCTCTCAGCATGATCCACGAGGGAGGGGTCGAAGCTGGAATCGCGATCAATCCCGGCACACCCGTTTCATTCATAGAGCCTCTCCTTGACATCTCGGACTATGTCCTTGTAATGACCGTCAATCCAGGATGGGGGGGGCAGAGCTTCATTCCGGAAACGCTGAAGAAGGTGGAGGTGCTGAAGGCCCTTAGGGGCAATCTTGGATACAGCTATCTTATAGAG
>CALXLI010000103.1 GCA_944389155.1 uncultured Spirochaetaceae bacterium
ACAAGCGTTCAGTCGATGGGGAATTCATGGGCTCCATTCACTGCGTGCATGGTTGAGCTCGCCGCACGCTGCACAGCTTCCATCGTGCTAGGGGCTGTCTGGGGATACTTCGGGATTGTCTTCTCCACGCCGCTTGCCTGGATAGGAGCTGATGCTATCGTGATTCCTGCCTATTTTGCGATGATGAAACGCCTGAAGAGTCAGAAACTTGCCTGGAAGTAGTTCTTGTATTCATCTGAGAAGAGCTTGCTTCCAAGTCTTCTTATGCCGCCATAGAGATGGGTGTTCATAAGCGCTTCTATTCCATCTGTGTTCTTCGTGTCTATGAGAGTCATCATATCCCTATGGTCTTTTATTACGTCTGGCACGTTCTTTGCTCCTACGATATCGAGGCGTATGAAGCGAGAGTAATCTGGATGCGGCTTCGTGACAATTGACCAGACGTACATTTTGTTTGTTGCCTTGAACCATATCTTATGCATCTCAAGGTCCTGCTTCAGGAATTTGTTTATATCGAATGATGCGAGGTCGTCAGCTCCCTTTGCGGCTTCCTCCAGCTGTGAAAGGGAATAGCGGACGCTTTCGATATCTGTCTGTGAGGCTGAACGTATGAAGTCCTTCAGGATTGATGTCTCAACAGCAACCCTGAGGTATATAAGCTCAGATGCTGTTTCTATATTTATAGGATTCACGAAAGTTCCCTTGCCGGGGATTATCTTTACGAAACCATTTTCCTGCAGGCGCTGCAATACGCTTCTTATAGGAGTCCTTGAAACTCCGAATCTGGATGCCAAGGAGTTCTCTCCAAGCACTTCATTGGGCTTTATGCTCAGCGAAACAATTTCATCTTCCAGGATATCGTAAATCTGATCAACACTGAGCTGGTTTTTCATGTTTTACTCCTTGTATACAGGTTTGGTCTTTTTACGATTATAATGTTCAAAGTGTATAATTTTCAAGAGATTTCTTTATATTATAAGGAAAATACACCATAGTAACAAATTTTATGGTTTGTGAAGATTTTTATTGCACTATCGATAAAACCGTGATACCTTCTGAATAAGATGTATACAGGTTGATACATCAAAACCGTATTTTAAAACTAACTTTTTTGAATATGGCTAGATAAATCTGTATACACTTTGCGTAAAGGAGGATTCTGTAATGAAGAAGATCTTTTCAGTGCTTATAGTGCTGTTGCTCGCATGCATGGCTGTATTTGCTGGTGGCAATAAAGAGAGTTCTGCCACAGCTGATGCAAATGATCCATATGCATCTCTTGGAAACTACACGATGATGATAGGTCATTCACAGCCTGCTGATAACCCAAGATCGATATCACTTGAGAAGTTCGTCTCTGATGTAGAGGAAAAAACAAACGGCCACGTAAAGGTCCAGGTGTTCGGAAATGGCCAGCTTGGAACAGAGAAGGAGATGCTTGAGCAGGTCGTAATCGGAACGCTTCAGGGAATGAGAGGCGGTCAGTTCGACTTCACACCGCGTCTGCTGATGTTCACTCTGCCGTTCCTTGCCCAGACAAGAGAGGAAGTCACGGCACTCCTTCATAGCGATCTTGCTGCTAAGGTATGTGCAGAGGCTGAGGCTGAAACCGGTACTGTCATAATCAATCTCTGCGATGCTGGCGGTTTCAGGCAGTTCTCGAACAACAGGCATCCTATCACAAAGCCATCTGATCTTGTTGGCCTTAAGATGAGAACAGCAGGAATGGAGACTATCGACAGGACATTCCGCGCTCTTGGAGCAACAACAACTCCAGTTCCATATTCAGATCTTTACATGGCTCTTCGCACAGGTGTTGCTGATGGTCAGGAAAATCCATGGACAAACATCTCCAGCATGAAGTTCTATGAGGTCCAGAACTACTTCACAGAGGTTAACTATCAGTTCCATCCAGATCCGTTCTATGTGAATGCAGAGTGGTGGAACAACCTTCCTGAGGAATTCCAGGCAATCATCCGCGAGTGTGCAACTGAAATGGGAACTTATAACGATCAGCTCGTTGATGAGCTTCAGTCTACTGCTCGTCAGGCAGTTGTTGATGCTGGTGGAGACATCTATGTTCCAACCGAAGCTGAGCTTCAGGAATTCAAGGATGCTGTACAGGGCGTTTATCAGGAGTGTATCGATTCCGGAATCCTCACAGCTGAAGAGCTTGCTGAGCTTCAGGAAATCGTAGCCAACAACTAAAGCATCTTCATAATACTCCTGGAGGTGTTTTCCAGGAGTATTTTTTTATAGGAGCCAACCAATGAATAGCACATTGAAGAATGTGGGCAAGAGACTATATGACATTTACTTTGCAATAGGAGCAATAGCGATGGCCCTTCTTGCAACGCTCGTTGCTTTTACTGTTATTGCAAGGTATTTCTTCGCCCATAGCTGGAAGGAACTGGCTGAGTTCATCACAACTCTGTTTGCCTTCACGACATTCTGGGGAATGGGCATATGCCTTCTCCGCAATGACCACGTAATCATAGATATCGTATATGACAGGATCAAGCCTTCCATAAAGAGATGGGTCGCTGTGCTTGATTATGTGATTGTCTTCATCGTTGTTGCAGTATTCACGTATTTTGGATTCAAATACGTAGCAGCAGCTGGCAAGCAGATCAGCCAAGGTATGGGCATCCCGATGAAATACATGTACGGCATCATGCCGGTTTCAGGAATCCTCTGTGGAATCTGCACAATCATAAAGATCATCGGGTTCATTACCGCAGATATATCGGCATTCGCTCCGATCTATTACAAGAAGGACGATTGCGAGGAAGGAGGTAACGCGTAATGGCTACAATGCTTATTCTGCTTGCGCTTTTGATTTTGTTTGTTATCATCGGCGTTCCGCTTGCATTCGCAATAGGTGCTGCCTGCATTACATATCTGCTTTCGAATCCAATGCTTCTGCAGATGCTCCCGCAGCGTGTCTGGAATGGATGCTACAGCGATCTCATGATTGCAATGCCTCTCTTCATGCTTGCTGGAGACATAATGTCTAGCGGTGGCCTTACAAAGAGAATCATCAGCTTCTGTACCCAGATCCTCCGTCCTATCCATGGCGGTCTTGGAGAGGTCAACATCGTTGACTCCATGATATTCGGCGGAATCTCTGGTTCTTCTGTTGCTGATACATCTGCTCTTGGAAGCATCATAATCCCTGCTATGGAGGCTGATGGATATCCAAGGAAGGTAGCTGCAGGTATTACTGTTGCTTCCTCCACGATGGGAATGATCATTCCGCCATCAACACCTATGATTGTCTATTCGATGATCTCCGGTGCATCTGTCGGAGCTCTGTTCCTCGCTGGTGCTGTTCCTGGAATCCTTGTCGGTGTCTGCCAGCTTGTATTCGTTGTAGCTATGAGCGTAAAGAACCATTGGCATCCTGAGCGCAAGAAGTTCGATGCAAAGGAGTTCTGGCACGATATACTCGGTGGTATTCCTGCAATACTGATGCCTCTCTTCATCATCCTCGTTGTATCAACGGGAGTATGCACAGCTTCTGAGAGTGCTGGTGCTGCAGTATTCTATGCTCTGATTGTCGGCTTCTTCATCTATCGTGAGCTTACATGGAAGGATGTATGGGAATCTGTGAAGAACACATTCGTTTCATCAGCTTCCGTCATGATCATCATTGGATTCACTACGATATTCACATGGATTCTGACGATGGAAGGAGTACCTGCTCAGGTTGGAGCGTTCTTCACATCGCTTAACATGCCGCGCTGGGCGATTGCTATCGTCTTTGACATCATGATCCTCCTGATCGGATGCTTTATTGATGTAAGCCCTGCAATCCTCCTCCTCACACCGATCATGCTTCCTGTAATGGATAGCTATGGTTTCTCATCACTCCAGTTCGGAGCAATGCTTATCACAGGTCTTGCAATCGGTCTTTGCACACCACCTGTAGGAATGTGTCTGAACGTCTGCAACAGGATCATGAAGATGCCTATCCTGGAGATATTCAAGGGTGCGGCTCCATATCTTTGCTGCAACATAGTCGTTCTTATAGCAATCAGCCTGTGGGAACCGCTGACTGTCGGTCTGCCGCTTTTGTTCGGATACAGTATTTAGGAGGAAAAGGATGACACTGAAGGAGAAGATGAAGAAGGGGCCAGTGTTTGGAATGACCTGCTTCACAGGATCCATGAGCGTGATAGAGAGCATTGCACTCTCTGGCTTGGATTTCATATATCTTGATCTTGAGCATACGAACTGGATGCTTGACGGGGACTTTGAGAAGCAGATAATGGCTGCCAAGCTGCATGATATAGGAATCCTTGTAAGAATGGCGGATGCCGATGAGGTTGCTATAAGAAAGGTGCTGGAATGGGGAGCTGATGGCGTTGTCATACCGCATTGCAAGACAGCTGAGATGGCTCGTCAGGCTGTAGAGGGTGCTAAGTTCTATCCGCTTGGGCGCCGTGGCGGTGAGTCATGCGTAAGGGCTGCGGAGTTTGGCTATAAGGATTTTGACTGGAACAAGTACATCGAGAGCCAGAACAATGACACGCTTGTCATCCCTATGGATGAGGACTTTGAGTTTACCGACAACATTGATGAGATACTCTCTGTCGAAGGCATCGATGCTGTAAACTTCGGACCTGTCGATTACGCTGTATCAAAAGGCCTTAAGATCGGCTACGCGATGAGCGATGATGTGAAGAAGGCTTTCAAGACGCTTGTCGGAAAGGCAAAGGAGAAGGGCATTGGCGTGCTTGGTCCTGTGGTTCCACCTACAAAGGAGAATATAAGGGAAGCAATAGCCGATGGCTATACCATGATCATCCTTGGAAATGATATGTGGCATTTCCAGAAAGCTCTGAGAGAACTTGTCAAGAATGAGGTTGATGAGGTCAGAAAGGACTGATCTTGATATATCCAGCTATCCACTTGCACGCGGGAGGGTATTCCGCGTGCTTTTTCGTATCATTCAGTGTATCATTCATACGCTATGAAATATGAAGATTACAATTCACAGATAATAGATAGATGGGTAAGGGAAGGCTGGCAGTGGGGTGAGCGTATATCGCATGAGGCCCTTGAGAAGGCGAGAGGAGGAGAGTGGGATGTTGTGCTTACTCCCACGAAAAGCGTTCCTCATTCCTGGTTCCTGCCTTTTCATTCATGCCGTATTCTCGGCCTTGCATCCGGTGGCGGTCAGCAGATGCCTGTGTTCTCTGTGCTAGGAGCAGCGTGCACTGTCCTGGATTATTCTCCGCTTCAGCTTGAGAGCGAGAGAGCTGTAGCTGAGAGGGAAGGATACAGCATAGAATGCATAAGGGCTAATATGACGGAACCTCTTCCTTTTGCCGATGGATCTTTCGATCTTATATTCCACCCTGTATCGAACTGCTATATAAAGGATGTCCTTCCTCTCTGGAAGGAATGCTTCAGAGTCCTGAGAAAAGGAGGAAGGCTTCTTGCTGGACTGGATAATGGCATCAATTACATTGTCGATGAGAAAGGAGAGAGAATAGTGAGAGGTCTGCCATACGATTCAATCGCTGAGAATATAACACCAGCAGATGGGGACGCATATGAGTTCTCCCATTCGATTGAAGAGCAGATAGGAGGGCAGCTTGAAGCCGGTTTCACGCTTCTTGACCTTTACAGCGATACAAACGGCTATGGTCGTCTTGAAGAGCTTGGCATTCCAACATTCTGGGCAACGCTGGCTGAGAAGCGATAGCAAGTTATTTCTGATTATGATATAGCCGGGCCCGTCCCGGCTATTATTGACAAGGCTGTTGACCTGTAAGCAATCGGAGGCATAAAAATTGAAACAAGGGTTTGAAGTTATTCTTTCTCAGTTGATAACAAAATTAGCTGATACAAAATAGTAAGTTGTGCCAACAACTTCTGTAAGTATCCAGCCTCGGCTTGCTATATAATTCAGATAACCACCTCTTGTCCAGAAATATCCTTCCTCGTTTCCTGCTCCATATGACTTGTATGCAGATGGGAAATTCTCATCAAGCCATTCATTGCTTGTATAAATACGGATCATTCCACCATCCTTAAGAGCATTATCGATCTGTGTTGAATCGGAAAGGTCATCATCAGAAGAGCTGATTTCCTCTGATACGATCAGCAGCTTCTTGTTCGTGGTGTGACCATATTCAGGCAGATCGAATTCTTCATATAGGCTGAAACAAAGAAAAGCAGATTCTCCTGCAATCACCGATAAAAGAATGACAAGAAATACGACAATTCCTTTTTTCATGAAAAGATCCATTGGGATTATTGATTTTCAGAGACATATCCTATCTGGACAATCCTGCAATTATTCAGTATTTCATATCCTACCCGGCTTTGTGTTCCATGGATTGTAAAATAGTTTCCGAGAACTTCTGAAACCAGATGATTATCAGCTCTGTTGACATATATGTGCACGATTGTGGAAGTCCAGTCTTCCGATGTTATGATATAATCGCAGTTGCTATTGAACATTGCTTGATTTAGGGATTCTTGATAACGGAGATCTTCTATTTACTGTCAAAACAAGAGGGCTTTATGAGCTTGAGAGATGGATTATGAAGAATAGTCCGGTAATCAAAGTATTGGAGCCGGAATCAGTGGTTGAGGATATAAAATGGATACTTTCAGAAACAATAAAACAATATGGCAGTCATATCCGATGATCTGTTTTGCAAGG
>CALXLI010000104.1 GCA_944389155.1 uncultured Spirochaetaceae bacterium
CAGTACCGGATTCACGCTTAGTAAAGCGATGACGTTATCGCTAGGACTATCTTGAGCCCGGAGCCAGGCCTGTTGCTGTCTGCAAAGAGCATTCCTGATTCCCACTGGAAGTTCCTGTCGTGGGTCCATGTCGCATTCTTGACTATGTAAAGGCCAAGAGGGAATCCTGGAATCTGCATCTTCAGCCCTATTCCGCCAGCGAAATACCAGTCGATGTTGCTGAATGAGGAAAGCTCATCGAGATCTCCTGTCACACCAGTTGCAGAGACAAAGCCTTCAACTGCGACGATCTGGTTCACGATCGGGAACGTAAGGTCAAGCTGCGTATGCCATAGGAATGCCTTGTCGTATACTACATCGAATCCGCGGCCTATGTTCATTCCATCGATATACAGCATCTCATATCTTGTGGCTCCCTGCTTTGCATTATGCCAGCTCCATCCGTTGCCGTCCCCGCTGTTCCAGAACTGATCGAACATGAACGATACGGAGGAAGAGAGGGAGAGAACGAGATTCTTGGTCTCCCCATCATCGTTTGTATAGCTGAAGAGCGATTGATAGCCAGCACCGGAGAGCGAGATGCGGTTGTAGTTTGAAAGACCTCCAAGGAAGCCTCCTGCATAAGTCCATGATGCTGAGAAGATGTAGCCTTTTGTCGTGTTCTGCCTTAGATCCCTTCCGTCCCATGTAACGGATAGCGTAAGCCTGTTCGACCACTGCCAGTTATCATGATAGCGTTTGATCAGGAGTTCATATGGATCGTATTTCGTATCATCATAGATTGCGTGGTTGATGCCGAACGATACACCTGCTGAGAGCGTCAGTGAGCCAGGCTCGAACGTGAATGTGTATCCTGTGTCATATCCAAGGGCAACCCTTAGATAATGATATGCCATGAGATATGCATCCGTTGGATAGAGAGGATTGTCTGAGGCATACCAGCTGTCAGCAGATGAATAGCCAAGAGGATAAGTGAGCTTATCATCATCTCGTCCATCAAAGTAATCCGAACCGTATGCTCTCTGCAGCGTATCATCACGATAGCTGTGCTCAAAGGAAAGGCTTATTCCATTTGCCCATCTCCTGTCCCCCACCCAATCATCAGAAAGGGATATAGATACAGACTGGGTATCGGGAGATAGCGTTGTGGAGATAGACAGATCACGGCCAGTCCCTGCCAGATTCCTATCGGCCCACTGAAGGAATCCGGAGATCGGAAACCCGTCGACCGTGCCACCGAATGTAGCTCCGAACTGAAGCTCCATCTGGTTGCCCTCTTCGACCTGTATCTCAACGACTACTCCATTTGGAGTGCTGCCATACAGAAGATCTGCCCGTACAGATGTTATAAGGCCGGTGTTCATCAGATTCTGCTGGCTTCTGATAAGGCGTGAACGCGAGAATACATCCCCGACCTTGAGCGTCAGCTCCCTTTCCATTACATATGGCCTTGTCTTGGTCAGCCCTGTGATGATTATGTCCTCTACAACGGACTGCTCGCCTTCTGTTATCGCTATGTCATAGCTGATCGTATGGTTCTCTTCGTCCCTTATCTCATTGAACTGGATATTGGATCTTATGTAGCCATTGTCATAGTATAGCGATGATATTGCATCGAACTCGCTGGAGATATCAGCGGCATTGTATGCATCTCCTGGCGAGAGTGTGATCAATGCGCTTATATCTGAATCGGAGAAAACGCTGTTGCCATGGAATGCTACATCACCGATTGTCCATCTTTCTCCCTCATATATGCTGTATATGACGTTGACATAGATCGTCTTCTCATCCTCTTCCCCAGTCGGCTCCACGCTTACGTTTTCGATCCTGGCATCAGGATAGCCTTCTGTCCCATACAGTGCGATGATTGCATTCTGATCCGTATCGATATCGCGCTGAAGGAAATTGCCGCTGTTGAAGAAGGATTTCTCCTTCTGCGTCAGGACGCGTTCAAGGTCCCTTGCAGATAGTCCGGATATGCCCTCGAAGATGATTGACCTGACTTTATACTGCTTGCCTTCGCTGACTGTGAAGACAATGCTTTCGGTGTTGGATTCCTCATCGAATGACACAGAGGATGACACCTGTATATCCCGATAGCCACGGTCAAGATAATAGTCCCTGATTGCACTTTCGCTTATGGAGACCATTCCCGGAGTTATGAATGATCCAGAGGCTATATCCTGCTGGTTGAGAAGGGTCCTTTCCCTTATCCTGCTCTCACCATCCACCGTAACAGAGGCAACCATTGGATTTTCCGTGATATCAAACTGTATGATAAGGTCATTGCCGCTTTCCCCGCCTCTCAAGGCTTCTGCGCTGACATAGCTGAGCCAAGGCTGGGCGTAAAGGACGCTGTTCATCTCTGCAAAGACCTCATCGGAAAAATCCTGCCCGATATATGGACGCAGGATATTGTTCACAGTCCTTTCCGAAACGTTCTCAAGGCCGGTATATGTGAAATCCGTCATGACCATGCCGTCCCACCATGCACCATCATCAGCGGCAGCAAGAGGTGCAGAGAAGACAATGGCGGCTGTCAAAATCAGAAGTAAGTGTCTAATCCTCAATTCCAAACTCCTTGTGCCATAATATCAAAAAGCGTTACCGGATTCTATATTCATCACTTCATAACCATTTCAAAGAGAAAAAAAACACCGAAACTACATTCACCAGACAATCCTCTTCGAGATTTCGAAGCCGAAAGTATCCATTACGTCATACACGGTGATGTTCCCCGGCCTCGTGAAGAATGTGACAGTGCACATGGGATTGTTCCATTCAAGTGATATCTCGATATCCAGATCAAGATCATCTGCTATGAATGAGTGGGAGATGTCCTCCCTGTCTGTTGAGCTCTGAAGATGCACCATTCCCTCAAAATAAAGCTCAGGAGAGATGTATTTTCCAAGATAAAGCGTAGTTCCGTTGAGATATCTTGCCATAGGCGATACGTTCTCGCTGTCAAGATTCGAAGAGGCAAAGCTGACAGTATCGTAGAGTATGTTCTCGACGATGTTGGAATGTATCGAGAATGTATCGAGCGAAAGTGCATTCCTTATCGAAGCCTCGAGGCCATTATCGGATGAACGCAGTATGCCGACACGCGAGAGGATATCAACGGAGGCCGATACAAGCGAGAAGACAGATGAGACCGAGACATCTCCATATACCCCTGTCGGCAGTATCGCTCCGCCAAGGATGGACATTATCTCATTGATGTTCTTGTTCGGAGAGCTTTCGAATGTAGGGCTTATATTGTCCAGCGTCGAATTCCTGAGCACAAGGTATATGTCAACAGGCCGCCCTTCACTGTCGAAGTCCCTGAGCCTTGCACGCAGGTTTATATTGGGATTGAATGTTGATTCCCCGCCATATGAGACAGGCGGGAAGCTTATGCTTCCTTCAGTGATATAGAAGTTCTTCTGGAAATAGAAGAACTCTCCAGACCGTATATCCAGATTTCCTGATATCTCCAGTCCTCCTGACTCCGGGATGCGTACGGAAAGATGCTGGTTCTCCGCAAGCATTGCCGTAAGCATCGGGTTAGGGCCTAACGGGAAGACAAAGCTGATATTGCTTCTGAGAAGGAGATTCATGTCCATGATCGTCCTCTTCTTCGTAGCCCACCATGAAGGCATTGGCTCCATTCCGACAGACATCCTCAGATCATCTGCCACGATATCTCCTCCCAGGTGAACAAAATTGTCATATCCGACTACGGACAGATGCCCAGATACATCTCCCCAGATATCAACATTGGCAGATTGCACAGGAAGCCTGATCCCGACCTCTTCCCCATCGTCTACATAAACATCCACGCTCCACTGTGTGAGGGAAAGGGTCTGGGAAAGATCAACCCCCAGCGATACCCTTCCAGGGCTGCGCTCATACGTGACTGTATCAAGCACGGTGCAGTCATCAATGAGGCTGGTAATGCTGTTCTCCCAGATCGTGAATGATGGATTATGCAGGATGACACGTTCATCAGGCATCCAGAAAAGGTCGAACGCAACGGTCTCTCCCTCTGCTTTGCCGTATATATTCCACTCTATCCCATCCTTTATTATGTATATCTCCCCATGGGCTGGAGCCGGATCTATGAACGTGACCGTAGGAACAGGGAAGAATATGTTGACAACGCTTATCTCGAAGTTCTTTATATCGGCCTTCATCTCAAAGCCTGTTTCCGTGAGATTGCCGATAAGGTCCATGTTCAGTACAGGATCAAGGACTAGGGAGATGTCAAAAGACCTGTCGGCAAGGCTGCAATAGCCGGAAAGCAGGGAGCCGGACATGCTTATCCTGCCTTCTGCGTATGAGAAATCAGACTCGCGCGGAGATATGAACAGCCTGTTGTCTATCGCTGTCTCCCCTATTGAGATATGTCCGCTAGCGCTTTCTATTCCCTCATCACCGAAGAATGCCGAAAGGCTTCTGAAAAGATTATCCGCTCTTCCGAATGATGCATCAAGCTCAAACGATGTCGTTACAGGATATGCCCTGTCGTTGTTTATCCTTGCAGCCTCTATCGAGGCAGATGTATGGACCTCTCCTGTCGTTGATGAGAATGTAAAGGATGGGGATGCTATCCTCAGTCCCTCCCTTTCATAAAGTATTTCCGAAAGGACAACCTCGCTGCTGTTCACGAAAAGATCTGCTGATAGGGCCCCCATCATATCAGCAGTCCTCGATGAGGCTTCGACTGATCCTGTGAATGCGATTGTCGGGAAGCTGCTTCCGCTTCCTGTGAGGTTTATAGAACCCCAGAGCCCATCGAAGCCAATACGGGCGAAATTCAGGTTATCAGCTCTGAAAACGCCAGAGAATGTTGAGTTCTCCTCATAGATAGAAAGCCTTATCTCTTCCTTGTCGCTTCTCGATGATGAAAGATAGAGAACAAGGCTGTGGTCAGGTACCGACAGCTCCAGCGATCCCCTCATCGGCTCTGTCTCTATTCCGGATATTATTATATTTTCCATCCTGACCCCATCATTGTCTCCGGCTGCGGAGAATGAAAGGTCAGGAGATGTCGGCAGATGCCTCATATTCTCAATCTGGAATGAAGGCACTGAAAGCGAAAGCTGCTGCTCAGAGAAGACAAACGATGCGGAGATTGTCCCGTTGAGGACACACGGGGCGATGTCTGAGGACGGAACAGGCAGCGCAAATGATGAGAACACTGCACTTCCATACACGCCATCCCCGTATTCGACATTGATAGATAGCTCTGGATTGTACAGCTCTATCGTGTTTTCATCGAAGTCTATCGTCACATCTATAGGATATATGTTCTCGCCAGCTGAAAGGATTGCTGCAGATGTGATCAGGTTCGATTCGGAGAAATCAACATGTCCGCTGAATCTGATTGATGGATAGTCCGGGAGCGTAAGGGCGAAAGTATACTCACGGCTGTCCCGCAGTTCCAGAAGCGCAGATGCAATCACCTTGCCATTTGCTGAAAGGTTGAATACCCCTTCCGGAAGACGTGATGGGATATTGAAGGCACCGCTCCATGAAACCGTCGCGAAATCAGTATCCACGCTCAGGTTGTCTACGCTGACCCTGTCGCCATCGATATGGACTGAAAGCGCTGTCGATGCATCGAAGGCATAATCATTGAACCTTATATCGCGAAGCCTCAGCGCAAGCGATGCAGGACCAGACGGGCCGTTCTCGCCATTGTGCACGTTGATGTTCACAGTGCCGGTTGCCTCCGTATTCTCTCCGATGTATTC
>CALXLI010000105.1 GCA_944389155.1 uncultured Spirochaetaceae bacterium
AAAGAAAGAGGAAACATTTCAATCTCTGCATATCTGCCTGTAAGAAGTGTTGTCAGTTCTCCTGAAAGCATCCTTGCATTCGATCCTGTGATTATGATTTCATATAGACCGGTACTGTAATATGCATTGACAACCTCTTCCCTCTTATCGATAAGCTGCACCTTATCCAAAAGCAGGAACTTTGTTTTTGCTGTGATTCTTGAGCGAAGTGCTTCTGCCATAACCCTCAGTGATCTATCGAGGATGAATTCAGGACTATCGAATTTTATGTACAGAATGCTTTCCTCGCCGTGATTGTCCTCAAGCCACTTTCTGTACATAAGAAGCAGGGAAGATTTTCCTGAACGTCTGACTCCTGTTATTACCCTGATTATATCAGTTCCTGTATAGCTTTTTAGCCTATCCAGAATATTCTGATCTCTCGATAACAGTCCGTTTCATATAAATATATTTAGAAGTTAATAGTAAAATACAATATCTTATAGAAATATTGACAAGTGATGCAGCTTCAACATGTCAGATGTATGCCGTACCTTGCAATAAGCGTTCTTGCATTGCCGTATTTCAGCCTTCTGATGTTTTTTCGAGCATATAAACACAGCCTGGATGCTTTTGGGAAGATCAAGGCCAGATTGTCTATGTCATATCAATAATATAGCCGAATTGCTTTGTAGATTATTTGTGTGGTTTGTCTGGTGCAGTTCTAAAGGAGCGTCACTTTCTGTATAATCAAGGGCTAGGAGTAACAGATGAAGAGAATTCTTATTCCCTTGATGCTTTTCCTATCTGTCCTGTCAGGCGTGGGTGCAGCATCATATTACGATACAGGCTCTCAGATATTCACCATCACAGCAGGTGTGACGACACCTATGTCGTTCACATCGAATGGGGAGACTATGTTCTGGCCTGGCAACGGAGATAACCAGACCCACCATACAATAGGAGGTATCGGAGCGCTGAGTTATCAGATATTCGTGACGCCGTATCTGGCAATCGGAGGAGAGCTTGGCTATCAGTTCGACTTCTCCCGTTCCGGAGACGTAAGCACAAATGTCCCGATAACAGCAAAGCTGACATATGTTCCGCTCCAAGGGGACTTTGAGATTCCTCTGTCGCTTGGTGTGGGAATCGATTATATAAGCTATGACTCATACTCAAAGATAACACTTGGCCTTACTGCAGAAGTCGGATTCAGATACTTCTTCACAGACAGCTGGGGAGTTGGGATAAACGCAGGGCTGCTGGTAGTTCCTGAGCTGTATTTTGATGATACATCCAAAATCGGTGTCATGACTTATATCCCGACAACGCTGAGCGTTACATACAGGCACTAGGGGGAAGGAATATGAAGAAAACCGCATTGCTGTTTATCACACTGACTGCAATCCTATTCGCATCATGCAACCTTGATTCAAACCAGGGTGTGTTCCAGATGGCCTATAATGCAACGCATAAGACAAACTATACGATAATCGATGTATATGGTGCGTATGATAACAACTCGAAGCTCCTTCTCAACAGGGATGGCGATCTCTGGTATGCGGAAACAGATGGGAATGAGCTCAGGCAATACAAGGTAAAGGATCTGACGCAAGGGGCGATGACACCTATATTCATAAATGGAGAGGGAACTCTTTTCTATGCATACAGGCCTGATCATTACGGTGCTTTCAGCTTCGGTGCTGCCTCCATTGAAGAGATCCAGCAGGATGGCTTTGATTATTCCCAGCACCTTATTACGGATTCATCCCTTGAGAATATAACAAAATTCGATTCGGTCAACCTTGATCTCGATAACTGCCTGATTGTCTGGGGAAGGGAAGGGGAGACGTATTACACGAAGATAGAGAACAAGGCTTCTGTAGGCAGCTTCTCACTTTCTTCATATGTTGATCTTTCGAATGTATCAACAGCATCCGGCACCGCCGTTGATACCAAAGGCGCTATGATCTTCGGCACTGATGCGCTATACGTATATTATGAGGACAGCGATCTTGAGAACACTCCTGATCAGCTTGCAATCATGCATATCGATGGCAGCAATGTCGAAGCCATAACACTCAGCGTTGATGATGATAATAGGCCAATGGGATACGACAATGGCTATTTCATCACATTCGACGGTGATCTTTATCGCTTTGACAGGGAAGCTGATAACGGATATAGCAGGATCAGGGGTTTTGTCTCAGATCTCAGATACAGGACAAACCACCGCCTGGTTCTTGCAACAGACGATACGGATAGGGCAGTAGGATTTATTTACCGCAATGGAGTCTATGTAAGGGAGAACAGACCGAATAATGATGCGGAATACCTGGATCCAAGGATCCTCTCAATAGACAACAATGACAATGATATCATCTGCGCAAGCTATATCGGACGTACAGAGTATACAGATAGCAGCGACATAACATATGACCGCTATCTATTTGCGACACAGAATAATGATTTCATCATCCTTGAAGTCGGGCCTGGAACGCTTAACGATGCAGGATCGAGGTTTGAGTATGATGTTGATGACAGTATGCTGCAGACATATACTCCCCGTGTTCACGGAAGCCTTTCTGAGTATATAACCTCTTTAGGTTAAGCTTGGAATCATAGAGATGCCTGAGCCCTTGTTTCTCTGCGAAGCAAGGGCTTTTTGCTGTTTCAGTGCCCACTCTTCCATTCAGCGATCTGCCTGTTCTTTGAGGAGAATGAAATGCCTACAGGGATGATTTCCATGCCCTTCCTTTCCGCTTTCTTCTCATATTCCCCTCCGCATTTCCTGTCCCTTATCTGAGCGAGGGCCTCATCAGCGCTCCCAGCCACCTTCAGCTCGAAGATGTATATCCTCTTCCACTTCCCTTATGCAAGGGAGCGATTCCTCAATTGTGAAATACGGGCTAGATGCTCTCAGCGAATTTAAAGTGCTCACACTATCTATACGCACTGACTCGCACTTCTGACCAACTCTGGTAGAAAAACAAAACCCTCTTCCATGAACAGGGAGAGGGCTATGAGCCAAAGATGGGAGTCGAACCCGCGACCTGCTCATTACGAGTGAGCTGCTCTACCACTGAGCTACTTTGGCTTTCAGATAACAGATTTCCAAAGGCATCTCCGAATGCCTATGCATCTATCAACATCGCAGTTTATAGCATTTATCCTCACGGTAAGTCTAGTAGTTGATTATGAAATGTATCCCGTCTTATTCAGAAAAGCGCCCATGTGCATCAAATGGCTTTATAGAGGCTTCACGCAGAAAGCCAATATCCAGACATTTCATTGGTTTCGGAGAAGGCTTTCAATGAAGAGCTGAAATAAACTACAATTGCGCTATGAGAAGATTGGGATGCAAAGAAGTTGCAGATGCTGTGATGGCAGATATACAGAAAGGATGCAGTGGGCTCAGACGCATGCCGGGGCTTGCTGTCATACTCGTATCGCACGATGCGGCAAGCGAGACATATGTAAGGAAGAAGGAAGAGAGTGCCATTGCCCTTGGCTTTGAGCACAGGCAATATACACTTCCTGAAACCTCCTCGGAAGAAGAACTGCTATCACTGATCGATACCCTCAATTGTGATGATGCTATAGATGGCATCCTTGTCCAGCTTCCGCTGCCTGGGCATATAAATGAAAAGAGAGTCATCGAAAGGATAAGCGCAGATAAGGATGTTGATGGCTTTTCGCCTGTCAATGCCGGCCGTCTGATGATAGGGGAGGATTCGTTTGTTCCCTGTACCCCGAAAGGAGTCATGCATATCCTCTCTTATTATGGAATAGAAACTGCAGGGAAGAATGTCACGGTGATCGGCAGGAGCAATATCGTGGGAAAGCCAATGGCTGCGCTGCTTATGCAGAGAGGCGTTGATGCGACTGTGACTGTATGCAACACAAAGACAAAGGACCTTAAGGAGCATACTCTTATCTCAGATATCATAATAGTTGCCGCAGGTGCGCCTGGCACGATAGACCAGAGCTATGTCAAGGATGGGGCTGTCGTGATTGATGTCGGAGTCAACCGCATTCCTGACAGCACAAAGAAGAAAGGATTCCGCCTTGTCGGAGATGTTGATTATCAATCATTCGAGAACAGGGATGTGTCCATCACCCCAGTTCCGGGAGGGGTTGGCGTGATGACAGTTGCAATGCTGATGGAGAATACATTCATCAGCGCCAGAAGGAGGCAGGGACTTTGAGATACCTTATCGAATCATATGGCTGCCAGCTCAATATGGCTGAAGCTGATGCGATGGACGCGATTCTCCGAGGCCGTGGCCTTGAGAGGACTGATGACGGGGACAAAGCAGATGTTGTCATCATCAACACATGCTCGGTGCGCAAGACTGCTGAGAACAGGATATGGGGCCGTCTTGGATACTACAGCGCAATAAAGAAGAAGCATCCGCTTACTCTCATTGTCACAGGATGCATGGCAGAGAGGATGAAGGAAGAGCTGAAGGAAGAGGCTCCTTTCATCGACGCTGTAATCGGTACGAATGAGAAAGCGGAGATTCCTGACTATATTCTTTCAGACAGCCTCGATAGGCTTGAAAGCTATCGTTTCCTCCCTTCATACCATAAGGATGGCGAGTGGTCGAGCTACGTCCCCATAATGAATGGATGCAACAACTTCTGCTCATACTGCATCGTGCCTTATGTAAGAGGCAGGGAAGTTTCAAGAAGCGTTGAGGATATAATAAACGAGATATGCAGGCTTGAAAGCGATGGGGTGAAGGAGATCACGCTTCTTGGGCAGAACGTGAATTCATATTCAGCTGAATACAAGGGAAAGCATGTGGACTTCCCGACACTTCTGGAGATCATAACGCCATATCTTGATTCCATAATGTTCGTGCGCTTTGAATCTCCTCATCCGAAGGACTTCTCCGATCATCTTATATCCGTGATAGCTGAGAACGACAGGATTGCAAAGCATATACACCTTCCGATGCAGTCGGGCTCATCAAGGATCCTTTCGCTGATGAACAGGAAGACCACAAGGGAGCGCTTTCTCTCCCTTGTCTCCGAGATGAAGGCAAGGATTCCATCGCTGACGCTCTCGACTGATGTCATGGTAGGATTCCCGACCGAGACAGAGGAAGAGTACGGGGAAACACTCAGCGCAATGGAGGAGATGGGATGCACGGAAGCCTTCATGTACTACTACAATCCAAGAGAGGGGACGAAGGCCTATTCAATGGATGGGCAGATAGATGAGGATGTGAAGATAAAGCGCCTCGAACGTCTTATCAGCGAACAGCTTGAAAGGCAGAAGAGGATAAAGGAGAAGATGGTCCCGTTCTCAGCAAAGGCAATAGTGACCGGAGAGAGCCGTGATGACGGATCTATGTATCTTGCGCGCGGAGAGCACAATGATTACTTTGTATTCTCCCCTCTGAAAGAGCACAGAACAGGTGATGTGGTCACAGTCACCGCTGAAAAGCTTTCAGGGAATACATTCAGGGGGCATGAGCATGAATGACATAACGCGATTCATGGAGCTTCTCGATAAGGCGAGGAGGGTTGTGGTCCTGACAGGTGCTGGCGTTTCAACGCTTTCCGGCATTCCTGATTTCCGTTCAAGCGAAGGCCTTTACAGCAGGGAATTCGGCCATATGAGGGTTGAATCCATTCTGGATATCGATTTTTTCCTCTCTCATCCCGATGTGTTCTATGACTGGGCACGTGAGTACTGGTTCCAGATGGATAGGTACAGCCCCAATATAATCCATAGAACACTTGCCCTCATGGAAAGCAAAGGCAAGCTCAGCGAAGGCATATTCACGCAGAACATAGATGGACTGCATCAGAAAGCAGGATCGAGGAAAGTCTATGAACTGCATGGAAGCCTGAGGGATGGATACTGCACAGGCTGCCACAGGCATTACAGCTATAGCTATCTCAGCGATGCGGTGAATGCTCATCTTGTCCCGCTCTGCCAGAGCTGCGGCTCCGTGGTCAAGCCCGATATAGTATTCTATGGCGAGAACCTTGATTCATCGATGCTGATGAGGGGAGAGAACGCTTTCACCAACGCAGATCTTGCAATCATCCTGGGCTCATCGCTTGTGGTGAACCCGGCAGCAGCACTGCCTTATCGTTCAGTTCTCGCAGGGAAGGATATAGTGATCGTAAACAGGGATAAGACGTATATAGATGACTATGCAGCCCTGAAATTTGATGATCTTGAGCGATTCTTCACGGCACTTTATGAAAAACTCGCTTGATGGATTCCCCCTCTCTTGCTATATTTCTATTGTTTAGGGGGTGTTTTGGTTTCGACTGGCTTTGCTATGCCATAGACTGCGGATCAAGAGCTGACTTGTAAAACCGGCAAAGAAAATTAAATGCAAAGAAAGAAGACGAGTACGTCTCTGACGAAGCATTTGCTCTTGCTGCTTAATCGCGTGTAAGGGCGGGAAGCATTGGGTTAAGCCTCTGATCCTCTGATTCCTTTACCGAAGGGGGCTTGCTGGAATGTGTTTCGCCACGCATTTCAGGACATTCCGGCGATGCTGCTTCTGGACGCTGGTTCCACTGCCGAAGGTTGAGTAAGCTTGAAATGGAGCTATATCCGTAGACGTTTATGGGTGGACTGTTAGGACGGGAGTTCGAGTCTCCCCACCTCCAAACACCGGGGATGATTTATGAATAGGGTAGATGTGAGAATCGTTAAGACCAAGGAGCGTCTTCGACGTGCGCTTCTTGATCTTATGGTGGACAGGGGGCTTGAGGAAATCTCGATAAGCGAGGTCTGTGAAAAGGCAGGGGTCAATCGGAATACATTCTATTCGCACTATTCAAGCCTGAAGTCTTTATTGGAAGAGATCGAGGCCCAGTTCCTTGAAGAGCTGATAAAGGCAATCACGATATCTGCAGAATCAGTGAACTCCGTAAAGGGACTTCTGTCCCTTATCCTTGACAAGGTCAGGGAGAACAGCGATATGTGCACCCTTATCTTCTCATCGCATGGTGACAAGAACTTCCTCCGCACGATTCTCTCGTTCTTCCTTCCCAATGCTGTGCGCAATTGGGCCGATAACCTCCATCTGCCTGAAAAGGATGCCTCGCTCCTTTTCTACTTCATCTCAGGCGGAGCTGTAAGCATTATAGAGGAGTGGATCAGGGGAGGCTTTGACTGGGATGACGAGGATCTTGTGACAAAGCTCGACTCGATGATCATGATGACGCAGAAAGCATTCCTCAGTAGCTATTGATCTCCCTGAGCTGACGGCGCGCATCGCGGTTCATGTCGCGCTCCTTTATCGCATCTCTTTTGTCCCTTACGTTCTTTCCGCGGGCAAGGGCGATCTTCATCTTGACGAGATTGCCTTTCAGGTATATCTCAAGGGGAACTATCGTAAAGCCACGTTCATTTACCTTGCGTGTGAACTTCTTTATCTCCTGCCTATGGGCAAGGAGGCGCCTTTTCCGGTCAGGCGTATGGTTGAATATATTGCCATGGCTGTATGGCTGGATGAGGAAGCCTATCAGGATAAGCTCGCCGTCCTTTATCACTATATAGCTGTCAGAGAATGAGCACTTTCCCTCACGCACGGATTTGACCTCAGTGCCTTCAAGCTCCATTCCGACCTCAAGCTCCTCAAGCACTTCATAGTTGAAATATGCCTTCTTGTTTTTCTGTATAAGCTTAATGTTCATCTCTCAATACCAACGCGGAAAGTAACATACTCGCTTGTGGATGATGCGTCAAACGCCCCGACTGTATCCACAGTCATATTCTCGGCTCTGTTTATGTAGCTTCCGCCTTTCACGATAATATCATCGAACGGGAATTGCTTTCCAAGCTCTATGCTGCGTCCATACCCATAGACACGTGAAAGCGGGATATAAGGCGTGCTTGTCATCTCCCAGAGCTGTCCCATCATGAAGGAAGGCGTGCTGCTGTCGCTGTCCGCAGGGAGAAGAGAGGCAGCATATGGCTTATATGAAGCGCTCAGCGCTGCTGCGGTCCACTCAGCCTCCGTCGGTATCATATAGCTGACGCCATCACGCTCGCTTATCCATTCGACATACGCCAGGGCTGCCTTGTAGCTTACGTTCCTGATAGGCATTGATGACCTGACTCTTGTTGTCAGGGTTATCCCATCAAGATAGCCATCATCTGCATCTCCGTTTGCTATCAGAGTGCTCTTGTTTGACCGGCTCCAGTAAGGATTCGCCTCTACAAAGAGCGCATATTCATATTCAGATACAGGACGTGAGGCAATCTCAAAGGAAGGCACAGCAACATCAACCATGCGCTCATTGGCTTCAGGGAAAGCTGTGCTGTCATTGCTGCCAATTGTTATCGTCATCTCTGGATATGCATAGAAAGAGCCATCGTGCACAGGCGCAGCAACGCTTCTGATTGCCTCTGCAGGCACCGGATCAGCCTTCTTCTCGATTATCGCACCAAGCTCATCTGAGAGATATCTGACAGAGGATGAGGAAAGGATGGAAACGGCATTCATGAAATCCTCTTCCATTGCGTCTGATGTTATATGAAGAGCGCCATATAGAAGCTCATCCTCAATGCTTTCAAAGCCAAGCGCTGTGGCATTCTCTGCAAAAGAGGTGAACAGCGGAGGGTAGTGATAGGAATCATCGTAGTCGATGACCTTGGACCACTCAGCTACGTCCTGTGCAAAACGTGCCTTTGCAGCTTTCTCTATCTCAGGCGTATTTGCAATGCTGTACTCAATCTCATCAACGCGGTGGGAGAAGAGCGTGAAGAAGATCCTGTGTGGGATATCATAAGTGACAGAACCTGCATCAGCGCCATAGATCGAGAAGCGGAAGGTGCTCTCACCGTAAGGAAGATAGTATACAGAACCTTCGGAAGATCCTATGTATTCCCCGTCTTCGCTGTAGATTGCAGTGTTGTTCGTGTTCGTGACAAACCGTACATATCCTCCTTTCTGCACAATCCCCGGGAGCACAAAAAGCAGGAATGCGAGAAGAAGGATGAATATGATCATAGCTGAAAGGATGATCACGCCTGGCCTTATTCCCATTATCGGTTTCAGGCGGACAGGCTCAACCTCCGGAAGCTCTATCTTTTTCCTCATAGGGTTAAGGTACTAAGCCCAAACCTTCTTGTCAACTTGAAAGGGATAGAGTAGATTTCAGTTATGGAACGTTTGCTGAGCTTTCTTGAAAGAAGCACGGAAAGGCGTCTGACCAGGCGGCGTCAGGAAAGAGAATACGAGAAGAACAAGAAACGTACAGTGCTTGGTGAGATATGGAGCTGGGTAGATGCCCTTATCTTCGCTATATTCTGGGTAATCATAATAAACCAGTATCTTTTCCAGCTTTTTGTAATACCGTCCCCATCGATGGTTGCAACGCTCAATGTCGGAGATCGCGTGATAGTCAACAAGGACAGCTATGGCGTTGAGCTGTATCCTGCGGGGAAGAAGGTCCTGACAGGCGGCAGAAGGGTAGGACGTGATGAGATCATAACATTCTACAATCCTGAGTATGATTCAAAAGGCCCTGTCTTTGATATCCTCTCACAGGTCATCTATATGGGAACGCTTACGCTTGTGAATATAGACAGGAACGATGATGGGACACCTGCTGAAAGGCTGTACGTGAAGCGTGCTGTCGGAATGGGCGGAGACACGATACGCTTCGATAGAGGCAATGTGCTTATACAGCCAGCAGGCACAGATGGATTCCAGAGAGAGGAGGATTTCAGGGCGGAGAACAACCTGGCTGAAGGACCGCACCGCACTGTAGAGAGCGAGTATTATCCTGCGCTTGAAGCATATTCAACGCTGATGGCTTATCAGGAGAAGGGTATTGAAGAGGCAGCACCGTCCTACGAGATAAGCGAGTACATGAAGCTTCAGGATTCACCTTATACATATATATTCGACCGTTATGGCTATGAGGCGGCAAGAACGAAGGCCCTCTCTTCATTCGATCCTTCGGATATGACGCTGCGCTCAGATGCAGCCCGCTATGAGAATGGGATATATGTTCCAGAAGGATTCGTGCTTCCTCTTGGCGACAACAGGGACAATTCAAGAGACGGCCGTTATTTCGGACCTGTTGCAGAGACAAGGGTAAACGGAAGGGTTGTCGGGCGTTTCTGGCCAATCAATGCCATCTCTTCCCTCATGGATAACCAGTGATGCTTCCGCGGCAAATCGACAGGACCAGGCCGCTATCGCTCTATATCCACGTTCCATTCTGCCGTTCAAAGTGCGATTACTGCGCGTTCTATTCAGTTCCGTACAGCAGGGCAGAGGATATGGTCGATAGATACATGTCTATCCTCCTTTCTGAGATCAAGGCCCTTACCGATGACTGGCAGCAGCCATTTGCATCCATATTCATCGGAGGCGGAAACCCTGGAATGCTTGGATACAGCAGGATCCTTGAGATACTCAAGGCTGCAAGCGTCAACGGGAGGGCAGAAGAGTGTACGATAGAACTCAATCCAGAGAATGTCACAGAGGAAATCGAAACCTTCTCTGGATACCTTACAAGGATATCTGTCGGCATACAGAGCATGGATGAGGATGTGCTCAGGGCGCTTGGCCGCAATGCCTCTGCAGACGATAACGAGCGGGCGCTATCGATCCTTTCATCCTCTCGCTATGATTTCAATGCAGATATAATGACAGCTGTTCCCGGCTTCACTGCCGAGACAACGCTCAGGGATATAGAAAGGACAGTATCATACGATCCGGATCATATCTCCCTGTACTGCCTGACATTCGAGGAAGGAACGCCTCTTGTATCGCGCGCCCGGCCGATAGGCGAGGAAAAGGAAAGGGAGGCTCTTATAGCATCATGGCGCCTGCTCTCAAAGCTTGGGTACACGCATTATGAGGTCTCCAATTTCGCAAGAAGCGGCAAGGAGTGCATACACAATAAAGTCTATTGGAATCTTGGTCAGTACATTGGATTCGGACCTGGGGCTGAAAGCTCGATTGGCTATAGCACAGTGCTTTCGATGAGGGAGAACGAGACTCTTGAGGAATATATAAGGAAACCAGAGCTTACATGCTATCCATTAAGTGGGAGCGAGGCAGAGGAGGAGGTTCTGCTGACATCGCTCAGGACCATCTACGGTATTGGCAAGGAAGAGTACAGAGCACGCTTTGGAAAGGACTTTGACGAAACGTACAGCTCACGCATAGCGCTTCTTGCCCCTGAGAGCTATATAAACTCAACAGATCGCTTCAGCCTGACAGAATCAGGCTTTCTCACTCTCGACAGGATAATCCTTGAGATGGCAATGGCATTATGAAAGCAAGAGAGAAAGCTATGACAGCAAAGGATGGAAGCAAAGTCATCCTGAAAAGTCCTGAAGCAAGTGATGCAGAAAACCTTATACACCTGATGCGTTCAGTTTCAGGAAGCTGCCATTTCATGGCAAGAAATGAAGATGAGGTCAAGATAAGCACAGCTGATGAGGAGAAGTGGATCGAGGATATGAACAGCTCTCCCAGATCATTCATGATCTCCGCATATATAGGGGAAACCATGGTTGGCAATATCTCGGTGACAGAGCTCCGAAATCTCAGGAAGCTCAGACACAGGGCCTCTTTCGGCATGGCTGTGCTGCCGGAGTTCCAAAGCATCGGAATCGGCAAGGCTCTTCTTGGATATGCCTTGGAGACTGCAAGGCTTGCAGGCTTCCATCAAGTTGAGGGGGATGCTTTCTCTGACAACGAGAAGGCTTTGGACCTCTATGGGAAGCTTGGCTTTGAGACAATCGGGAGAGTTCCCGATGCATTCCGTCTTGATGATGGCACTTTCCGCGATGCCGTCATGATAATCAGGAAATTATGAACATCAGGATAGAAGAGATCACGGACAGGAACGATAAGATGATCGCAGAGCTCACAGCAATATGGAGGGAGTCTGTGACTGCAACGCATAGCTTTCTGAAAAGCAATGAAATAGATGAGATAGAACAGGCTGTGCCATCGCTTCTTCGTTCTGTCCCTGCGCTTGCTGTGATATTCCGTGACGATATACCCGTTGGCTTTGCAGGTACTGCAGGAAACCGGCTTGAGATGCTCTTCCTCTCTCCATCCTCAATCGGGCAGGGGTTGGGGAAAGCGCTTCTTCGCCATTGCATCGAAAAGCACGATATTGATGAGCTGACAGTAAATGAGGATAACCAGAATGCTGTAGGATTCTATAGGCACATGGGTTTCTCGGAATACAGGAGAAGCGATACGGATGAGGATGGAAGGCTTTTCCCATTATATACATGAAGAGAGGACGTTGAACGGAATTCCATATGCCAAAACAATGAATGTCCGAAATATATCAATGCGGGTAAAGACTTATTATCATATGAGTATTTAATATTTATTAAATAATTTCAGTACAATATTTATTTTGATATGGATTATTCTTGATATCCGAATGATGAAAAATGACCGTATTATGTTGACAAGGCCTTGCATTATGCAGAATTATACATTGGCATATCTAGAAAAAAGAACTTGTTTGTGATAGCTTAGCTAGGTATTCTTAGTAGTTAAACTTTTTATCAGAAGAGGTACAACTGATGTCAGGCCACAGTAAATGGGCAACTATAAAGCACAAGAAAGGAATTGCTGACGCAAAGCGCGGACAGAAATTCACAAAGCTTATCAAAGAGATCACGGTAGCTGCAAAGAATGGCGCAGATCCTGATTCTAACGCAAGGCTGAGAACTGCTATCCTCAAAGCCAAGGCAGAGAACATGCCTAAGGATAACATCGATCGTGCTATCAAGAAGGGAAGCGGAGAGCTTGGACAGGCTACTTTCTACGAACTTACATATGAGGGTTATGCACCAGGTGGGGTTGCAATCATTGTCGACACTCTTACAGATAACAAGAACAGGACAGCAGCTGACGTAAGATCGACTCTTACGAAGCTTGGCGGATCTCTCGGAGCAACCGGATGCGTAAGCTACATGTTCCAGACAAAGGGTGTCATAACATATGACGCATCAAAGTACACGGAAGACCAGATCTTCGAGGCGGCTTTGGAGAATGGAGCAGAGGATGTCTCCACAGATGACGGAGTGATTGAGGTCACTACAAGCGCTGCGGATTTCCCGAAGGTTCTTGAGGCTATGCAGGCTGCCGGATTCGAGCAGGATAGCGCTGATGTCTCAAGGATTGCAGATCAGACTGTGACGCTTGACAACGAGAAGGCAAACAAGGTGCTCAAGATAGTAGACAGGCTTGAAGAGCTTGACGATGTCCAGCAGGTTTCCACCAACCTTGAGCTCCCTGATGATTTCCAGGAAGAAGAGTGAGGGTTCTGGGAGTAGATCCAGGACTTGCAGATACAGGCTGGGGTGTCGTCGAATTCGAAGGCGGTCACTACCGGCCTGTTTCTTTTGGCACGATCAGCACAAGTCCCAGAGAGGATATACAGAAAAGAGTCTATACGATAGCGACGGACCTTGGGACACTATTGGAGAAGTATGGGTGCACAGCTGTCTCGATGGAGGATATATTCTTTGCGAAGAATATAACATCAGCTATTCCTGTTGCCAAGGTCATAGGTGCGGTCCTCTTCCGCTTCTCAGAGCTTGGAGTGCCTGTCTATCTGTATTCTCCGCTGGAGATCAAGATGGCTGTGACTGGAATGGGAAGGGCTGACAAGAACCAGGTGCAGGAAATGGTGAAGGTCATACTCAAGCTCAAGTCGATACCGCGTCCGGATCATGCTGCTGACGCGCTTGCTGACTGCATATGCCATTGCACCCATAAAGGATTGAAGGAAAAGCTGAAATGATCAATGCGATTGTAGGTAAGATTGTCCAATGCGCTCCTGACCATATTCTTGTACTCACCTCAGGTGGAGTTGAGTACAGGCTTGATGTCTCTTCAAATACATCGGCACGCATGATGAAGCATAAGGGAGAAGATGTGGTCAGGGTGCTTGCCTATCTGCAGCACAGGGAAGACGCGATGACTCTTTTCGGCTTTTATGGCGAGGAGGAGAGATTCTGCTTTGAACAGCTCCAGACTGTTCCTGGGATAGGTGCCAGGCAGGCTATAAAGATACTGTCAGGCATAACGGTCGAGAATCTTGTGAAAGCCTTGGACAGCCAGGATGTGAAGACTCTTTCAAAGGTATCCGGGATAGGGCCGAAGACAGCGCAGAAGCTTGTTCTTCAGCTGCGCAACGTCCTTGTGCTGGAAGAGGGGGAGAACGGAGCGGAGGATTCATCTTCCACAGGGCAGTTCAGGGAGCTTATAGATTCGTTTTTGGATATGGGCTTTGACAGAAGGCTGGTTGTCAGGGTGCTTAGCCAGGTGCTTGCAGACAATGCGCTTCTTCTTCAGGACAAGGATATGAGAAGCGCAGAGACGCTTATCTTCCCGCTTGTGCTTAAAGGACTTTCAAGATGATCTACGACAAAGGCGATGAAATCGAGATAGAGAGCGGCGTTGTTACGCGAACAGTCGATGCCCACCTCCAAAGCGAGGATAAGCAGGAGAACATCCTCCGTCCGCAATATCTTGAGGACTTTCAGGGGCAGAGTTCGATAAAGGATAATCTTTCCGTGTTCATACAGGCAGCGAAGGCCCGTGGTGATGCTCTTGACCATACATTCATCGTAGGGCCTCCAGGACTTGGAAAGACAACGCTTGCTTCTATTATCGCAAACGAGATGCATTCAGAGATAAGGATGACATCGGCACCTGCGCTTGATAAGCCCAAGGATCTTGCGGGCATACTGACGAACGTATCTGAAGGTTCCATATTCTTCATAGATGAGATACATCGCCTGAAGCCAGCTCTTGAGGAGATGCTTTATATCGCAATGGAGGACTTTGAGATAGACTGGGTCATCGGTCAGGGGCCTGCGGCAAGGACCATGAGGATACCTCTTCCGCACTTCACGCTTATAGGAGCTACGACAAAGGCCGGTTCCGTCTCATCTCCGCTTGCTTCAAGATTCGGGATAAACATCCATATTGATTTCTACAACCCTGAAGAGCTCTCACGGATAATCTCGCGTTCTGCGAAGATACTGGAGACAAAGATAACAGATGATGCAGTGCTTACGCTCGCACGGTGCTCAAGGGGAACTCCAAGAATAGCAAACAGGCTTCTCAGGAGACTCAGGGACTTCGCTTCAGTCCTAGGCGATGGGACAATCACGACGGAGATAGTCAAGGAAGGACTTGATAGGCTTGGAATCGATGAGAACGGGCTTGAGACGATGGACAGGAACATCCTCAGGACAATCATAGAGTACTATGGAGGCGGCCCTGTCGGTGCCGATACGCTTTCAATCTCCGTAGGTGAGGCCGTAGAGAGCCTTGAGGATTTCTATGAGCCTTATCTTATACAGCAGGGATACCTAAAGAGAACGCCGAGGGGCCGCTGTGTTACAGATAAGGCATACGGACTATTGAATATAAAGGGAAAGGGACATGCTGACCAAGGATTACTATTTTGAACTTCCTCCAGAGCTTATAGCTCAGCAGCCATCAGAGAGGAGGGGAGATGACAGGCTCCTGCTTCTGGACAGGAAGGAAAGGACATTCACTGACTATATGATGAAGGACTTTCCCTCCCTTATCCCGCAGGATTCCGTGATTGTCGTGAACAACTCGAAAGTCAGGAAAGCACGTGTGTATGGCACGGCTGAAACCGGAGGCATCGTTGAGTTCCTGTTCCTCTCGCCTGAAAGCGACGGTGCATGGAAGTGCATGGTGACAAAGACAAAGAGGCAGAAGGTCGGCAAACGCTTCACATTCCACGACAGGGATGGAAACGTAAAGGCAGGAGGTGTGATCGTAAGGGAAAACGAGGATTCCACACGCTCGCTGATGTTTGAGGACAGGATTGATGAGAGCTTCTTCGACTCCTGCGGCCATGTCCCGCTTCCGCCATATATCAAAAGAGAGGATAGCTTCGCAGACGAAAGCCGCTATCAGACGGTATATGCAAAGAACCCTGGGTCAGTTGCAGCACCGACAGCGGGGCTTCACTTCACTCCTGCCCTGATGGAATCGGTAAGAAGCAGGGGAATTGCCATATATGAGGTCACGCTGCATGTAGGAGCTGGCACGTTCCTTCCCGTAAGGACTGAGAACATAGAAGACCATCATATGCACACAGAGCATTATTCGATCACCGAAGAGACAGCAGATGCCCTGAATAAGGCTAAGGAAGATGGAAAGAGGATACTTGCAGTCGGCACTACATCCGTAAGGACGCTTGAAAGCGCGGCAGATGCCGATGGCACGATAAGGCGGCTTTCAGGTGATACAGATATCTTCATACATCCTGGCTATGCATTCAAGTTCGTAGATGACCTTCTTACGAACTTCCATACGCCTGAATCAACGCTCCTGATGCTTGTCTCCGCCCTTGCGGGGAAGGATCTCATCTTCAGTGCATACAGAAGCGCGATCGAGAAGCGTTATCGATTCTTCAGCTACGGAGATGCAATGTACATACGCTCATAGGCTGTAGGCTGAGAGCTTCTTCCTTATCTCGCTCTCAACCTCATCAGCGCTCCTGGAGCCATCTATGCGTATAAGGCATACGCCATCTGGAAGCGCAGAGAAGGCCTTCTCATAGTTCTGCTGCACAGCTGTGAGGAAATCCAAGCGGTCAAACAATTCCTTCTCTTCGCCTCTTTTATCGATTCTCCTTATGCATTCCTCAACAGGGGTATCTACATAGATGATGAAGCGCGGAGAGGGGAAGTCATTTATCAGGTTGATGAAATCAGGGTCGCACTCAACGCTCTGGTACGCAATCGAGGAATAGAAATATCTGTCTGAGATGACGATGCTGCCTTCTTCAAGCACCCTTGCGATCCCATATGATGGGTTATAAAGATGATCCTCCCTGTCAGCTGCGTATAGAAGCGCAAGAGCCTCCGGGGTAGTCTGTATCCTTTTCTGAAGAACATCCCTAACCATCCTTCCTATAGGATTCGAGGTAGGTTCATTCGTGATCATGTATTTTCTTCTGTTGAACTCATAGTAACGTGCCAAGGCATGCATCTGAGTGGTTGTTCCCGCTCCGTCAAGCCCTTCAAAAACGATGAAAGAATCAAGAATATTCTCCCTCATGCTCTTTCTCTCCTTATCATGCAATATGCTAGCATATCAGGCAGAAGAATTTGAAGGTTTTCCTTTTCATACCGTGTTGCTTGCATAAGGGCCAGATGCTATTATTCGCTATAGATGAAATATCACTCGACTTTCTCGACGATTGTCATATCACTTGTCGTACTCCTGGTATTCTCTGCGGTCGCATTGATGGTTGTATCCGTGCTTTCCATGACAAGCCCAACGCTTATTGCGACAAACGAGATCCTCGATGGTCTTTCATCTGCCGATACTCCTATATCAGTATCGTTCAAATCAATCGACAGGAATTTCCGGGATGGGGTATTCATAAACGGCTTTGCGGTAGGGTATGAGGGGGAGGAGATTGCAAGCTTTGACCGTGTGACGCTTCACATGGGGCTTTTTTCGCTTATACGTTACGTGCTGCTGGGAACCGGAGAGCTTGAGATAGAAGCAGAGGGCGGCAGTATAGCAATACCGAACATGGCTGGTGAAGCAGAGGGCGGCAGCGGTTCATCATTCACGCTTCCGCAGGTTCTTGAAAATTACCATTTCTCCATAAGCATACATGATACGGATGCAGCTATAGCGGATATAGCTAAGCTGAAAGGCATCGAAGCCTCAATAGATATCGATCATGGCATAACGGGGCTGAGCGGGAATGCAGTGGCATCGGATGCAGAGTTCAACGCAGATGGAAACAGCATATCCGCAAGCGGCATCTCCCTTTCCATGGCATATGAAGACGGCTTCGCAGGAACGCTGTCCGCAAGCTCCATCTCCGCTGGATATATGGATGCTGAAGCTGAAATAGGAAGCGCTGCACTCAAAGCTTCGGTCCCTGCAGATCTGGACTTCCAGAAAGCAGAGGCTGAACTCATGCTGGGCTCTGTCTCAATTGCATATGGCGATAACAGCATCCAGCTTGATAGCGCTGATGCCACGTACAGCCCTGAATCGATTTTCCTTTCATTGTCAGGTATCCTGATGCATGGATTCGGCATAGATGCATCAATTGCAAGGGCAGAGGCCAGTACAGAGGACCTGGACAGCATAGATGCTGAACTGTTCGATGTCCTATCCCGGAAGGAAGGAATGACGCTTGTTGATGCGGATAGGATATCAATGGCTTTCTCCATCAGCGATAGGGATATATCGCTTTCGTCAGCAAAGGCTGACAGCGCGATACTCTCAGCAGGCACGGATCTTTTCCCTGTTGCGTCATTTGGCAACCTTGAAGCATCAGCCGATTTTTCAGATGAGACGCTTACGCTGAGCGCCTATTCCGATATAAGCCTCAGCTCTGATTCACTTGAGTTCAGCGGAACATCGCTGTCGCTGGCACTGTCTGCAACGATCGGAAATGATGGACAGCTTCTGAAAGGTAGAGCGGATCTGCGGGATATAAGGCTTCCGGGTATTGATGAAAGTGCAGAGGTCAGCATCGCCATGGATGGGGAGGATATACGGATAAACGGAAACTATGGCAGATACCTTTCATTCCTCGGCAGCTATGACAGGACGCTCCAGCTTTCAGCGATGGCAGACAGCCTGCCGCTCTATCCGCTACGTCCGATAATCTCATTCTTCATG
>CALXLI010000106.1 GCA_944389155.1 uncultured Spirochaetaceae bacterium
GGATAGCCAGGTTATACTTGCGATACGTGCAGATAGCAAGGAAGAGGCTAAAGCTATATATGAGAGCATCGAAAAGGAGCTTGAGAGGGAGGTTGAGAAGCTTGGACGGAAGGAGTATATGCTTCCATCCCTTTCGCATTCAGCTGCTTTCCCTGTATATAGCGATGAGGCTCTCATTGATGCGATAAACGAGTATGCTCCTGAGCATCTTATCATAAGCACTGAGAATCCGGAGAAGATACTTGAAGGTGTCGAGAATGCTGGTTCTGTATTCCTTGGCCAGTATTCACCTGAAAGCGCGGGAGACTATGCCTCAGGAACAAACCATACTCTTCCGACCTCTGGCTGGGCCCGTTCATCTTCCGGTGTTTCCCTCGATTCATTTCTCAAGAAGATAACCGTGCAGCGTCTGACAAAGGAAGGAATACGGAATCTTTCGCCTGTAATCGAAGTCCTTGCGGAGGCTGAAGGGCTTATGGCGCATAGGGAGGCTGCATTTGTAAGGAGAACGTACGATGAATGATATCCAGGCGCTGATGAACAAGCATATACGTACTCTCACGCCATATTCAACAGCCAGGGATGACTTCAAGGGCAAGGCTGAGGTGCTTCTTGATGCAAATGAATCATGGTTTGGCGGTTCCGGGGTGAACCGCTATCCGGATCCGAGATGCACGGAACTCAGGAAGAAGATAGAAGATGTTATGTCCATTCCTTTCTCCATGAGCGCTATCACAAATGGATCTGATGAGGCCATAGACCTTCTCATGAGGATATTCTGTGCTCCCGGAGATAGAATTGTCATAGAACGTCCAACATATGGTGCATATCGAGTATTTGCTGATCTAAACAATCTTTCTGTGGTAGATGTGCCTCTTAAGGATGATTATACGCTCGATGTAGATAAGATAGGTGCGGTTATAAGCGGGATGCAGCCAAAGATCATATTCATCTGCTCTCCTAACAATCCTACAGGGCAGCTTTACAGCTTTGAAAGCGTAAAGGCGATTGCGGATATGAACAGCGGGATTACAGTAATTGACGAGGCATATATAGACTTTTCCGGGAAAGAAGGAATGTGGCGCTATATATATGAGAATCCCCGTGTTGTAGTGCTGAGAACGCTTTCGAAGGCATGGGCGCTGGCTGGAGCAAGGATCGGCATTATCATTGCTTCAGAGGAAATACATGAAGCGGTGATGAAGGCAAAGCCACCTTACAATGTCTCTGAGCTTTCACAGCGTGCAGCGCTTTCAATGCTTGACAGACGCGATGAGATCGAGAGCGTGAAAGAAGATATCATAAAGGAAAGGAAGGACCTTTCCGAATATTTCAGCACGCTTCCGTTCATATCCGAGGTCTTTCCATCTGATTCAAATTTCATTCTCATCAGAACTGGTGATGCTGACAGGCTTTACGATTATCTTGCATCAAAGAGCATAATAGTCAGGAACCGAACATCCGAGCCGCTTCTCTCAGGATGTCTTAGGATAACCATCGGAAACAGAGAGGAGAACAAAAGGCTGAAGGAGGCGCTTGATGGATACGCTGTATAAGAAGAAAGCCCTTTTCATAGACCGTGATGGCGTTATCGTGATAGAGGATCAGATAGACTCCTATGAGAGGATAATCTACATGCCCCATGTATTCGAGGCGCTCAGGGAGATCTCAAGGCTTACGGATTATGAGCTTGTGATGGTTTCAAACCAGGATGGAGTGGGAACCCCCTCATTTCCATATGAAAGCTTTGCAGGCCCTGCTGAAAGGATATTCTCCACGCTCAGGGGTGAGGGGATAGTCTTTGATGATGTGAATATTGACTATTCCCTTCCTGCTGACAACTGCCCAGGACGCAAGCCTGGGATTGCGATGCTTTCCGGATATATGGATGGCAGCTATGACCTTGGCTTATCCTTCATGATAGGAGACAGGCTTACTGATATGGCGCTTGCCAGGAACCTTGGCGCAAAGGGCATATGGTATACAGACAGCAGCGAATCCATTCCAGATGAGCTTGAGGGTACAGTTGCGCTCAAGACAGATAGCTGGCTTGAGATTGCATCATTCCTGACACTGGGAGTTGTGAAGGGAGAGAGGAAGAGCAGCGTGAAGAGGACAACCTCTGAGACAGATATCTCCCTCGATCTTTCATTGGATGGAACAGGCCAGGGGCATATACATACAGGCCTTGGCTTCTTTGACCATATGCTTGACCAGCTTGTGAAGCATTCCCGGTGCGATATCACAGGAAGCGTAGAAGGAGATCTGTACGTGGATGAGCACCATACAGTCGAGGATACAGCTCTTGCCCTAGGATCTGCCTTCCTATCTGCGCTTGGCGATAAAAGAGGTATAGAGCGTTATGGCTTTGAGATAGTCATGATGGATGATACAGCAGCGACTGTTGCCATAGACTTTTCCGGGCGTGATGAGCTTATCTATGATGTCGATTTCACCTTGGATTATATTGGTTCATTTCCAACGGAGCTTTTCAGGCATTTCTTCCGCTCTTTCTCTTCTGCAGCTAAATGCAATATATACATAAGCACGACAAAGGGAGGGAATAGCCATCATACAGCAGAGGCTATCTTCAAGGCATTCGCGAGAGCTATAAGGCATGCTGTAAGAAGGATTCCAGGAGATGAGTCGATATCATCAACGAAGGGGGTGTTATGATAGCTGTCATAAAGTATGGAGCAGGCAATGTGAGATCTGTTCTCTCTGCACTCAGCCGCCTTGGCTATGAAGGAACCCTAACCGATGATAAAAGCATCATAGAAAGCGCTGATAAGGTAATATTCCCAGGTGTTGGCGAAGCTTCAAGCGCAATGACAGCTCTGAGGAATAAAGGGCTTGTTGATGTGATCCGCAGGCTGAAGGTCCCATTCCTTGGCATATGCCTTGGCATGCAGCTCATGTGCTCCCACTCTGAAGAAGGTGATACTGATTGCATTGGGGTTATCCCTTCAGGTGTTCTTCGCTTTCCTGAGGGAAGAGGATTCAAGGTTCCTCATATGGGATGGAATACGATAGAGAGTTCCAAAGGACTTCTCTATAAAAATGTTCCTGATGAGAGCTATATGTATTTTGTTCATTCTTATTATGTACCTATATCGGAATACAGTTCAGCGATAACTGAATATGATGGCATAAAGTTCTCTGCTTCTTTGGAAAAGGATAACTTCATGCTTACTCAGTTTCATCCTGAAAAGAGCGGGGACATGGGAGAACTTGTCCTTAAGGCATTCCTGGAGGTCTGATGGTTGTTATTCCTGCTATTGATATAATAGATGGCAAGCTTGTGCGTCTGTCGCAAGGTGATTATTCGACGAAGATGGATTATGGCCTCTCTCCAGTTGATGCTGCGAAATCCTTTGAGGATGGTGGGCTTTCTCATCTTCATGTTGTCGATCTTGATGCTGCTAAAGGAAGCGGAGACAACCTGAAAGTGCTTGAGAAGATCGCATCAGCTGTATCGCTTGAAATTGATTTCGGCGGAGGCATACGCAGTGAGGAGAGCATAAGACGTGCTCTGAGTGCAGGTGCTGATAAGGTGAATATAGGATCTGCTGCTGTAAAGGACAGAAGTGCTGTGGAGTCATGGGCAGGGATGTTCCCTTCCTGCATAATACTGAGTGCAGATTGCCGTTCCGGGATGATTGCCGTTTCAGGGTGGACTGAGGATACAGGTATTCCGATCATCCCGTTCCTTTCATCCTATGCATTGCATGGAGTGGATACAGCTGCGGTTACGGATATATCGCGCGATGGGATGCTTTCAGGCCCATCTGCTGAGCTTTATGGAAATATAATCCAGGCAATCCCTTCGATTCGCCTCATTGCATCTGGCGGCATCTCTTCAAAGGATGATCTGGAGAAGCTCAGAGCTCTTGGATGCCATGGCGCAATAGTCGGCAAGGCATATTATGAAGGCAGGATCTCCATTTGTGAGATGAAGGAGGCAGAGTGCTAGCCAAGAGAATCATACCATGCCTTGATGTCAAGGATGGAAGAACTGTCAAAGGTGTCAATTTCGTTAATCTCAGAGATGCCGGTTCTGCCGTTGAGCTTGCTGCACTCTACAGTGAAGCAGGGGCAGATGAGCTTGTCTTCCTGGATATAACGGCAACAGTTGAGAACAGGGATACAATGACAGAGCTTGTCCGTTCTGTCGCGGACCGTATTTCGATCCCATTCACAGTCGGCGGTGGAATAAGAGGAGAGGAAGACGTTGAGAGGATACTTGAGGCTGGTGCCGACAAGATAAGCATAAACAGTGCGGCTGTCAGGAATCCTGGTCTTATAGGGACGCTTTCAAAACGTTTTGGCTCACAGTGCGTTGTTCTTGCGCTCGATGCCATCTCAAATAGCTCCATGGCATCCGGGTATGAGACTGTGATAGACGGAGGGCGTACAGGAACGGGTATTGATGCGCTTGAATGGGCAAGGGAGGCTGAAAAGCTCGGTGCGGGCGAAATTCTGCTTACTTCAATGGATGCAGATGGAACAAAAAATGGTTTTGCTGTTGACTTAACTCGCGTTATCAGCAGTAATATCAGTATTCCGGTAATTGCTTCAGGTGGTGCCGGGACTATGGCTGATTTCAGGGAAGTTTTCCTGGAAGGGAAGGCTGATGCGGCTCTCGCTGCCTCTGTTTTCCATTTCCATGAGATAGATATACCTGAGCTAAAGGAATACCTGAAGGAAAACGGTATTCCTGTCAGGGTGGGAAGGTAGAGAATGACTATTGATTTTTCCAAGGGGGGAGGACTGGTTCCAGCGGTTGTTCAGGACGCTGTCACTCGCAAGGTGCTGATGCTTGGCTACATGAACGAGGAAGCTTATAAGCTCACTCTAGACAGGGGGCTTGTGACATTCTACTCACGTTCGCGTTCAAGGATCTGGACAAAAGGCGAGACGAGCGGCAACTTCCTGCAGGTGAGGGAGATCCTTGCAGATTGCGATGGCGATACGCTCCTTGTGAAGGCCATACCATCAGGCCCTGTTTGCCATACAGGTGCAGATACCTGCTTCGGAGAGGAGAATGAGCCATCTGAGCTTTCCTCCCCTGAGTTCCTGTTCTATCTTGAATCTGTTATACGCGACAGGCGTTCAAATCCTATAGAGGGCTCTTACACGAACCATCTCTTTTCCAGAGGCCTGAATAAGATTGCCCAGAAGGTCGGCGAAGAGGCTGTTGAGCTCATAATAGAGTCAAAGGATGACGATAAGGATCTATTCCTTGGAGAGGCTGCTGATCTTATGTATCACTTCCTTGTGCTTCTTGCACAGAAGGATTCCACTCTTTCAGAGGTTGTTGAGGTTCTCAAGGACAGGCACTCGCGCTGATGCTTGATGATTTTCTGGAACGTGCGGAGGAAGACGGGGAGATAACTGGGGAGGATATCTCCGGAGCAGACCTTGACTCCTGCACAATCCGCGATTGCATTATCTCATCATCTGTCCTTGCCTCAGTCTCGCTGCATAATGCAGCGCTGAGCGATGTTGTCTTCGATTCATGCGACCTATCTGCAGCGGATTTATCATCTGTGTCGCTGCTGCGGGTTAAGATAAGGAATTCGAAGCTTTCAGGTGCATCATTCGCTGAGAGCAGGATACGTGACCTGACGATTGAAAACTGCACAGCACGTTATACAACATTCGATGGATCGGCTATAAAGAATATGAGAGTGCATGATTCGGATTTCTCCGAGTCATCGTTTTCCTCATGCAAGGCAGAATCTCTTTCAATCATCTCATCAGACCTTACACGTTCGTCTTTCCGAGGCACTTCTCTTGCTGGCGTTGATCTTTCATCATCGGATGTATCGGGAATAGCGCTATCTGAGAATCTGAGGGAACTCAGGGGCGCACGCATAGAATTCTCACAAGCCATAGCGATAATAAGGACATTTGGCGCTGAAGTGAAATAACGCTAAACGATTATCTGCACTGATTGCATACAAAATTGTTTCAAACAAATTTGTTACAAACAATTTTGTTTGTAATATTAAGATGGAAAGACTTACTGATAATATCATGATATCGGCATGATAAAGGCCCTCTGCGAACTTTGAAATCGCATGTCTGGAATTTGTACAAGTCAGCATGATTGCCTTATTATCAGTTTTGCATTGAGTACGATATTCTCGATATCCTTTTCTGGATTTTTGATTCTTTCCAGAATCAGTTTTGCGGCTTTCTCTCCGATTTCCTTTGTTGGCTGGCTTATTGTAGACATAGGAGGGGTCGTTATTGTTGACCAGATATAGTCGTCATATCCAATGATTGCAATCTCATCAGGGACCTTTATCATATAGTCTGAAAGAAACTGCATTGCTCCAATGCTCATAAGGGAACTTGAAACAATGAGTGCGGTAACCTTATCTTCTGAAAGAATCTTCTTGCATATCTCTCTAGCTTCCACTATTTTTGCTTTGCCGAAGCCGCATATTCTTGGATTGTATGCAATTCCATGCTTTTCCAGAGCTTGTTTGTATCCTGCGAATCTATCTTCAGTGGTGCTTAGCGCGGTCTGTGCTCCTATGAAACCTATTGATTTATGTCCCTTTGAAATAAGATAATCCATTGCTTTTTCAATAGCTTCTGCACCATCGACAGATATTGAATCTCCTTGGACATTGCTAAGCTTGCGGTCAATGAAGATTACCGGATAATCTGCATTTTCAAAGTTCTGGTTTGAAATTCCAGTATTCATGTTAGCTGAAGGGAAAACTATCTTTGATCAAGAAGGCCTACCTGTTTATTGCAGATAGGCCTGTCTGTCATCCTACGATGTTATCT
>CALXLI010000107.1 GCA_944389155.1 uncultured Spirochaetaceae bacterium
CACTATGAAAGATTCATCGATGAGGACCTGAACAAATTCTCTAACCTTACCTCAGGACGTACATTCTGGAATGTCCTGCAGAAAGAGAGGAACGGTGAGTATCTTGGATCAACGGTACAGATCATACCCCATGTAACGAACGAGATAAAAAGCTTCATATACGCACTTGGAGAGAAGACAGGGGCTGATGTCGTTATAACCGAGATCGGAGGGACCATCGGAGACATAGAGTCTCAGCCGTTCCTGGAAGCTATCAGGCAGATAAGCCATGAGATGAGGAAGGAGGACTGCCTTTTCATACATGTGACGCTTGTACCTTACATAAAGTCATCTGGCGAGCATAAGTCAAAGCCAACCCAGCATTCCGTCAAGGAGCTTATGAACTCCGGCATCTTCCCTGATATCATAGTATGCCGTTCTGATGAGCCAATCGAGGAATCTGTCAAAGCGAAGATAGCCCTATTCTGCAATGTCGAAAGGGAATGCGTTATAGAGAACAGCACGGTGGACATCCTTTATGAGGCCCCGCTCATGCTCCAGAAGGAAAGGATAGACTCAATAGCGATAAGCCGGCTGGGTCTCAAGGCAGATCCTTCTGATATGACGGAGTGGACAGAGATGCTCTCAAGGGCAAAGGACTGCAGACGGAACGTGAAGATCGCAATGGTCGGCAAATACACAGAGCTTCATGACGCCTATCTTTCCGTAAATGAGGCACTGAAACATGCCGGCTGGTTCCATCACACCTCTGTCGACATAGACTGGATTGATTCTGAGAACTTCCGCGAAGAGGATGTCAAAGATGCTGACGGCATACTTGTCCCTGGAGGGTTCGGATCAAGGGGAATAGAAGGCATGGTAGAAGCTGCGACTTATGCGAGGACGCATTCCATACCTTATCTGGGAATATGCCTGGGCATGCAGATCGCAGCAATTGCCTTCGCACGGAGCGTGCTTGGCTGGGATGATGCGGATTCAGCAGAGTTCAATCCTGATACGTCGCATCCTGTCATAGCGTTGATGCCGGATCAACGGGGGATCATCCCAAAAGGCGGTACAATGAGGCTTGGCGCATATCCATGCAGGATAAGGAAGGGCTCATTGATGGAAAGAGTCTATGGGATGGAGAACATCTCCGAACGCCACAGGCACAGATATGAATTCAACAATGAATGCAGGAAGGACTTCGAGGAGAATGGCATGATGATTGCAGGAACAAGCCCTGACAACCTCCTTGTCGAGGCTATAGAGGTGAAGGATCATCCTTTCTATCTTGGCGTTCAGTTCCATCCAGAGTTCAAGTCAAGGCCGAACAGGCCCCACCCCGCATTCCTCGCATTCATAGAGGCTTCACTGAGGAACAAAGAAGGATACTGATGCTGAAGAAGCGCTGATGGTGATGGTCCTTCCATTGCCATCCGCCCCTTCAGAATAATAAAGGAATGCAGTATCACGTCCTATAGATGCACATAGCCCATCATCTGATGGAACAAAAGGGACAGCAAGGGTGCCGAGATCAAGAATCAGGCTGCCGCCTGATTTCCATGTCACGATCTCCTTCGCCGTCCCGATGGACAACAGGGAATATAATGCTTCCCTGTCGCTGCACTCCCAGCACAGGCCATCAAGTGTTTCAATAAGCTCTTTCTGCTCTTTCACTGACAAACTAGGAGGATTGCCGGCAGATGACAAGATCATGAAAACCAAAGCCAGCGATGACGTAAGCATCAAAGCTATAGCGGCAGCAATGAGAAGACGCCGCACATCGCCCTTCCCTGTCTTCCCCTCGCTGTAATCCTTCTTCGTCCTTATATCATCAAGATCTGAATCAAGAGCTTTTCTCAGCTTATCAGCATCCATAATCCAATGATGGCTGATTGCCATAAAAGCGCAAGGTAAAATGGCTTTTTCCATGAACACTGATATATTTATATAATCAATTGGTTGTATATACAGAAATTGCAATAACTATGTTGATTATATTTGCGTCCCCGCTCAGCCTATGTTAAAATAATCGAAAGGAGTGAAGATGAAACTGATCCTAGCAATAATACAGTCAGCAGATGAGGCTGATACAGTGCAGGAACTCAATGCAAATGGATTCTTTGTGACAAAATTATCCACAACAGGCGGATTCCTGAAGGCTAAGAATACCACACTCCTCATAGGGACTGAGGATGAGAAGGTGGATGCGGTCATAGATACATTGAAGAAATTCGCAGGCCACAGAATGCAGCTTAGCCCTGTGACTGGTGCTGACATGCGCATATTCTCCCATACGGGCTCGAATATGGTAGAAGTTCCGGCTGGCGGATGCGTCGTGTTCGTCCTTGATATAGATAAAGCCGAGAAGTTCTGATATCATTTGCCTCCTCCTGAGAAATCAGGAGGTTTTTCATAAATAAAGACAGCAATATATTAATCAGATATTTGTCTTTTGATGATGAATTCCAGAATATGCCTTGAAAGTATCCATGAAATACCTCTCAAGTAAGGTTTTTTGCTTATCCGTAACCTCTTGTGCCTTGCATACCTTAGCATCTGGATTGTAAATATTCATCTGCGGCTTCTGGAATGCAAAGTAATC
>CALXLI010000108.1 GCA_944389155.1 uncultured Spirochaetaceae bacterium
CGAGAAGGCGCACCTGCTGTATCAGAGGTTCATCCTCCTGCTCAAGAGTGTATCTGAAACGTTCATCCAACCCCACAGGCTGTAGATCGCCATCATTATCTGTATAGATTGCGCTGCCACGGCTTCCACCCCTTCTCTCAGCATGGTCTATCATCGCTGAAAGATAAACCATTTCAGCAATAAGCGCAGACCGATATTCAAAGAGAAGCCATAGCTCTTCTGCTGAAGCCTTGATGGAATGGAAGCTGGCAATATCCTTCTCGGTTTCTTCAAGAGCTGTTTTCATATCATCGCAATTTCTCAGACATGATGCGCTGATGCTCATACGCATTCTGGCATTCCTGTATGCCTCTGAAAGATCGCAGGTACCGTTTTCTGCGCTCTTTATGATCATTTCGATATCTTCAGTATCCTCTGGGAATATATCCTCAGGAATCCATTTACCGCTGCAGTTCTTCGCTATATACTCAGCGGCACGTCTCGAACCGACCTGGCCTGCATTGAGGGCACTGCCTCCGGGCCGATAGACACCATGCGTTCCAGCGCACTCCCCCACAGGGAATATTCCCTTTATATCAGACTGCCACCACAGATCCACTGAAAGGCCGCCATTATTGTGCTGGGCAGAAAGCGCTATCTCCAGATATTCATTCTCAAGATCTATCCCGCGTTCAAGATAGAATTCATATGCAGGCTCATTCAATGCCCTCAGGCGATCTATCGGCAGAGGAGCAATAGCTCCAGCCCTCTCAAGATACGACCAGCCTTCTTCTCCGATTGTCCTGATATCCCCGGGATTGTGCATATAGTCAAGATATACACGTCTGCCTTTTTCCATCTCAAGATAGCAGAGGATATCTATGATCGAGGAACCGCTTTCAAGCTTCCTTGCATCAAACGGCCACTGATAGCCTTTGAGGAAGATCCGTGCAAGCATATCATCAGAGGGATACTCGGAAAGAAAATCATGCTCATTGCCATTCTCATCGATGGACAGAAAGCGTGGAATAGCCTGCATGTATGAACCCGACACGTTCCATCTCGGCTTCACAGAAGAAAGCCCATATTGCCATTCAGTGAGATTCTGCGCAGAGCATGACGCTTCAAGCGCCACACCTGTTGCCCCGAACTGGCTTTCGGGATAGACGCTCATCTCGTATATCCCCGCAGGTCCTCCCGTTGCCAATACCAAGCTGCGGCATCTTGCAACAAGGAGACTTCCTGTATCCCTTGACAGGAAAACAGCACCTTTGAGCTTTCTATCAGAGATTATGAGCTTCACAAGCTGATAACCATCAATGACCTCTATATTCTTCTGCTCAGCATTCCTCTCAAGAGCCTCGGTCATATATCGCGAAGTATAAGGTCCAACGCTTGTTGCTCTCCTGAACGGATCATGGTCTGTCTTATACCCCACATACTCACCGTATCTGTTCATGGGGAACGGAACTCCAAGCAGGGAAAGGCGGATGAATGATGGAACAGAAAGGGCTGCCTCGCAAAGCGCATTGTCCCCATCGACGCATTTTCCGCGGAAAAGATCCATCGCCATCGTCCTGACGCTGTCAAGATCCTCGCCTGAGAGGGAAAGCTTGTAATAGGTCTGCTTATCAGAACCGGTATTGCGGCTTGTTCCGGAGCATTTCGATTCCGTTATTATGGCAAGATCCTTCACACCATATCCAGAAAGGAGATCCGCTGCATTATAACCGCTTGCACCTGTACCGACAACAATGGTCTCTATATCACGGAAAACCATCACAATCTCCTTATATGGAAGCCACCGTCAACATCGATGTAGTTGCCTGTAGTGTACAGGAAGGCATCAGAAGCGAAGACGGAAACAGCTGCGGCAACATCCTCCCCTTCTCCCCAGCGCCCAAGAGGAAATACGCCATCTGCTACAAGCTTGTCATATTTCGCCTGGACAGATTGTGTCATATCAGAATGTATCACACCGGGCCTGACCTCATGGACAAATATGCCGTGCGGAGCAAGGGCATCCGCATAGAGCTTTGTCAGCATGGATATCCCGGCTTTGGAGACACAGTATTCCGCCCTGTTCGGAGACGACACATCCGCAGAACATGATGATATATTCACCACAGTTCCACGTTTTCTATATAGCATCGGCTGTGATAGCATCGCATTTGCGGCAAGCTGTGTCATGAACATGTTTGACTTGGTATTAGTATCTATCACATAATCCCAGCTTTCCTCGCTCATCTCCAGGATATTCTTCCGCTCTTTCGGCGCAACACCTGCGTTATTCACAAGAAGATCGACCCTGCCGAATGCAGAAAGCGTGGAAGAAAGTATCTTCTTGCGATCCTCAGGGGAAGAGACATCTGCCTGTACATAAAGAGGCTTCAGGCCATTTGCCGCTATCTCGGAAAGAGCATCGGAAACATCTCCCTCGCTCTTCCTGCCAGCAGCCACCACCTGATATCCATCCTGGGAGAGCCGCTTTGAGATAGCAAGCCCAATACCTCTGCATCCACCCGTAACTACTGCAATCCTAGCCATTCTCCCTTTCCTCCGCTTCTGCCCTGAATCTCCTATATAGAGGTGCATATATACCGCTGTCCCTGACGACACATCCAGTTGTCCCATGATCTCTCATTATCTGTGTGCATTTAGAGCATGTTATGCAGCACTTTCCCCTATCCATCCCCTTACCTGAAATAACATCTTTCGGGGCATCAGGGTATGCTATTGCACAGCGTCCCAAGCCAACCATGCTGCACCGTCCGCGCTCTATATTCGAAGCAGCGATATATGGGATGAAATCCCTTAGCCATGTATACCCATTTCCTATGACAGGAACATCTCCAGCCGCCCGCTGTATGCATTCGGTGAAATCAAACAGCATTGAAATACTCTCCAGCGGATGCTCATCCGGTGTAGGTATCCCCATTGAAGACAGATCGAAAGGACGTGTTACCTGTGGATAAATATAGTATGGGTTCCCTGCAGAATTCGAAAGAAGCGAAACCCCTTCATCTATCATCATCCTCACAAGCGAGACAGGCTCAGATGGATCGAATTTCCACATATCCCCCTTGTCCACACCGAAGCCATATGGATATGGATGCGCATCAAACACGTTGAAACGGGACGCGATGATGAAGTCATCTCCGACAGCTTTCCTTATCGCTCGTATTATTTCCCTTATAAGCCTTGTCCTGTTCTCAAAAGAGCCGCCATATATCCCACCTCTCGTATGGGATGCCAGGAGTTCGGAAAGAAGATATCTATGGCATGCTTTGACATCAACGCCATCAAATCCTGCCTCGCGGGCAAGGACAGCTGAATGGGCATACTTCTCAGGAAGGGAAGCAAGATATTCATCTGAGACAACATCCTCATCGCCATCCAGGCCGACACGAGGATCCAGGATAGGGTCATGCTGGGGAATTATAGGGGCTGCTTTATGGCCATGGGGCCTTGAATAGCGTCCTGAATGGGTAAGCTGGAGTATAGAGACAGGAGAATAGCCATTTTTCCTCTGGCTCTTCTCTTTCATATCGGCCATGAATGATGCAAACGAAGAAACATTTCTGTCTGTTATCATCATCTGCAGCTCATTTGCCTTTCCCTCCTCAACGACAGCATTGGCTTCCCACCATACAAGAGCAGCACCGCCAAGGAAAAAGCGTTCATAACGCCTTCTCACAAGATCGGACGGAGAACCATCGGGAGCGCTGTCGCATCCTTCCATAGGAAGAATGGCAAATCTGTTGGCGCATTCCCTGCCGTTTATCACAATCGGCGTCGACAGCACCGGAATATCATCAGAATGTGTTATATCTGCCCCAACTTCCCTTATCTTGGCATCCAGCTCCAGGATATCCTTGAAATTGAACTTCTCATGTCCTGCCATGCTAACCTCCGACCATTGTTTCCGTTTGAATGCCACTGCATTGGCTATTCCCGCAGCAGGCAATGTACTGCAATCCGCGAAATTACAGGTAGGTCCATTCATATGGCCTCATGTCGTCAGGCATGCATCATTGCGGATCGATCTTCTGTATTGTCGGGACATCAGGCATTTCGATATCCCCAGTCTCCTCAGGGATGGTTTTCTTCTTCTTCCGCTTCTTCTCATAGTCCCTTCTGTAATCCCTGCCTTCGGAGAGAAGTATCGCTATAGGACGGAGCGATGGGATATTTGCGCATATGATCTGCATCGTGGATGTAAGCGGAACCGAAAGAAACATCCCAGGCAGTCCCCAAACATAGCCCCAGATCGCAAGCGATATGAGTATGACAAGCGGTGAGATGTTAAGCTGCATCCCCTGCATCCTAGGATCTATTATGTTTCCAAGGACCATCTCAATGCTGATCATGAGTATGATGACAAGCGCTATCCTGCCCCAATCAGGAGCAAATTGGATAATAGCCATTATTATTGTCCCTGCGGTACAGACTATGGAGCCGATTGTCGGAATGAAGTTCAGGATAACAGCAAGGACACCCCAGACAAGGGCGAAATCCAGATGCGTGATTATAGCTGCAAAGTAGAACATCACGCCGGTTGCAAGGCTGATTATCACCTTCATAAGCAGGTATTTCGATGTCTGCTTATTCATCCTGTCAATCATCTGTGCAGCTCTCTGCACCTTACCTCTTGGAAGGGCTGCCAATAGCTTGGGCATTATGGTTTTGCGTTCAAGTATGATGAACATAAGGTACAGGAAGACCAGAAGAGCATCAGAAAGCACTGAAATGAACTTGCTGGAAACTGACGCAAGACCTGTCATCAGAACAGAATACCAGTTTATGTTAAGCCAGCTGAGAATGCTGAAATCCAGAGGATCCTCATCCAGATATGGGGCAAGCCACGCTGAGACAGTCGCATCAAGCTGGTTGACCCTTACCGCATATGCTGCAATGCCTGATTCAGGGCTCATGAGCATATTCACCATGATGAAGAACACATACAGGAAGAGGACAAATACAGCAGCGACAATCGCCAATGCAATGAGCATCGACAGGATCCGCGGCATATGAAGCTTGTCAAATCTGGAGAGCAGCGGATTGAGGAATATGAAGATGAAGAACGCTATCACCATCGGCACTATGATGGATGCCAGGGCTTTCATCAGATATAGAAAGAAAGCTGCGGCAAAGAATATGAGAATATCTCGAATTATCTTCTTGGTATTATCCGAAGGTTCCGGCGTCATGCGGGAATTATACATCAAAGCTTTTCATAGCTCTAGTACTTCTTTCCGCGGTATTGCCAAAACTGCCGATACAGAATAAAAAAAGCATCATGGAAAGAGATGGCTATCTCAGAAGAGTACGGATAGTGCTTGTGGATACACAGGATGGAGCAAATATCGGATCTGCATGCAGGGCAGCGAAGACGATGGGCATTGAGCGACTCGTAATCGTCGGGGACAGGGAATATGATGAGGACAGGGTCAGGACTCTTGCTCTCCACGCAGCTGATGTATGGGAGAACGCAGAAAGATACAATACGCTTGAGGAGGCTCTCCGGACAAGCATCTTCACGGTAGGTGCAACGAGACGCCGCGGCAAGTTCCGCAAGATGAGCGCATATTCACCCGAACAGCTTGCAGAGAAGCTCAAAAGCCTTCCCGATGGCGATATCTCAATAGTATTCGGAAGGGAATCGGATGGGCTGAGGGATGATGAGGTCGCAATGTGCTCGTCAATCGTGACTATCGACACATCAGAACGTTTTCCATCGCTCAACCTGTCGCAGGCTGTGCAGATAATCTGCTATATCCTTTTCAAGGAAGCAGGGAAATACAAGACGGGAATGACTGCTGTATCGCATGAAAGGGTCAGGGATGCAGGCCATGAAGCTGCGGACCACCTTGAGGCAATAGGATACTTCAAGCTTGCAGATGAAAGAAAATGGACAGAGCAGCTTATCGTTGACATATTGGAGAGAGCTGCACTCTCAGAAAGCGAGATGCAGAGATTCGAGAAGATATTCCGCAAGACAGAACTCATAGCAAAGCACAAGGAGGCTGGCAATGTCTGATGATTTCCTCTCCCCCATGCCACGCGTCGTGGCACATAGAGGCGACTCTGCCTTCTATCCGGAAAACACGATGGAAGCATTCAGGAGCGCAGCAGCCCTCGGCATCGATGTAATCGAAACAGATGTGCATCTGACAAAGGATGGGGAAATCGTGATCTGGCACGATCCGACGCTTGAACGCAATACAGATGGCAAAGGGACAATCGAAAGCCATACGCTTGCTGAGCTGAAGAGGTACGATGCAGGCTATACATTCACGACGGACGGTGGCACAAGCTATCCATTCAGAGGCAAAGGCGTCCAGCTCATAACGCTTTCAGAGGCACTTGAGGCATGCCCCGATGAAAGATTCAACATCGACCTGAAAAGCCAGGAAGAGGAGATCGTAGAACGCTTTATAGATGTAATACGCTCACATAACGCAGAAAAGAGGATCTGCGCGGCATCATTTCATCTTGCAAACCTGAAGAAACTGAGACGACTCGCCCCGGACATCCTCACATCGATCACGACACTTGAGGTGATTCCGCTCCTTCTGCGGGAAAAGCTTCATATGCTTCCACGCTCCTTTGACAGGAAGATAATCTTCCAGGTTCCTGTAAGGCAATATGGCATAACGGTTGTCGATAAGCGCTTTGTCGAGGAAATGCACAGAAGGGATGCGGTTGTAATGGTCTGGACCATCAACGAGGAAAGCGAGATGAGACGACTGTTCTCCATCGGCGTCGACACGGTCATGACAGATAATCCAAGGCTGCTTATCAAAGTGGCAGAAGATATGGGAATAAGGTAGGCTATGGAAAAAAGCAAGGTATATTTTTCTGATTTGAGAACTGATTTCGGCAATAACCTTCTTGATAAGCTGAGGAAGGTAATGAGACAGGCTGGAATTGATAAGATTGATTTCAGGAATCAGTATGTGGCAATCAAGATGCACTTCGGCGAACCTGGCAATCTTGCATTCCTTCGTCCAAACTGGGCCAGATGCGTAGTAGATGAGGTCAAGAGACTCGGAGGAAAACCTTTCCTGACAGATTGCAACACGCTCTATGTAGGCGGAAGGAAGAATGCCATAGATCATCTGGTAAGCGCGGATGAAAATGGCTTTACGCCACTCACGACAGGCGCTCATGTGATCATTGCTGATGGAATAAAGGGAAACGATGATGTTGAGATACCTGTGGATGGGAAGTACGTGCATGAGGCAAAGATCGGAAGGGCTATAGCAGATGCTGATATATTCATATCGCTTTCACATTTCAAAGGCCATGAATCAACTGGCTTTGGAGGCGCATTGAAGAATATAGGAATGGGATCTGGCTCAAGAAGGGGGAAAATGGAGATGCATGCAGCAGGCAAGCCGCATGTGATTGCCCAGGAATGCATAGGCTGCCATCGCTGCGAGAGGATCTGTGCCCACTCCGCTCCTGAATTCACCGATGGCAAATGCACTATCAACCACGACAAGTGCGTTGGCTGCGGCAGATGCATCGCTATCGGCCCCAAGGATGCGATAGCCCAAGGTGCCGACAACTCAAACGATGTTCTCAACTGCAAGATGATGGAATACGCAAAAGCCACACTCCAGGGCAGGCCGCATTTCCACATCTCAATCGCTGTCGATATCTCCCCGAACTGTGACTGCCATAGCGAAAACGACGCGCCTATCGTCCCAAACATCGGCATATTCGCATCGTTCGATCCAGTTGCGCTCGACAAAGCCTGTGCTGATGCTGTGAACAGGATGCCTGTAAACCCAGACACCATGCTTTCAAGTGCAGAGCATGTCCATCATGATCACTTTGATGATATCCATCCTGCGACGAACTGGAAACAGGGGCTTGAATATGCCCAGAGCATAGGGCTAGGATCGATGGACTACGAATTGATCACCGTAAGGTAAGCTGGAGCTGCAGGTACAAGCCTGCAGCTTTTTCATGCATAGCAAGGAGATGCTTTTCATCAATATCCGATATGAAGCAAATCAGGGGAAAAAAGCAAAAGAAATCCCAAAAATATAGTTAGCATTTGCTAACTTTTATGTTATATTCTCCTTAGTTAGCATTAGCTAACAGGAGGACCGATGACACTCTCAGATCTGATGATTGCCCATTCTTCCCCTACCCTTGCAGGAATCAAGGGAGGCTCTTTGATATCCCTGAAAAAACTGACAGGGAAAGGGAACTTCTCACGGGATAAGCTTGAAAGGAAGGGACTCTCGTTCTTTCCGCTTTCAAACAGCAAGGGAGAAAAGCTTCTGCTGGTATATAGGAAAAGCAAGCTTGAGAAAGAGCTTGCAGACAGCACCGCAGCCAGGATACTCAGCGATGCAGGATATCCAGAGAACAGCACTTTAGACGAAAAGCTTCTCTATCTGAGAAAACGATTCCTTTCATCTGATTTTCCCCATGAGGTTGGACTGTTCCTATCCTACCCCGCAAAGGATGTCGAGGCTTTCATCGAGAACAGGGGAGCAGGCTATCTCATATCAGGGCTATGGAAAGTCTATACAAACGCCGAAGAAGCAGAGAGGACGCAGCGTATCTATGAGATATGCCGAAAGGACTACTCTCGCTTTTATAGCAGAGGCTTATCGCTGGAAAGCCTCTGCGTACCATCTTGATCATGATATTTGGAGGAATATATGAAAGTTGCAATAGTTTATTATTCTGCGACAGGAAACACAGAAGCGATGGCAGATGCCATTGAGAATGCGCTGAACGGAAAGGCTGATGTAGAGAGGTTCTCACCTGACGCTTTCTCTGCTGATATGGTGGACAATTTCGACGCCATAGCATTCGGCTGCCCTGCAATGGGCGCAGAGGTTCTCGAAGAAGAATCATTCGAGCCGATGTTCACTGCAGTTGAGTCTGCGCTTGGCGGCAAGAAGATAATACTCTTCGGCTCATACGGCTGGGGAGATGGCGAATGGATGAGGAACTGGGAGGAGAGATGCAAAGGTGATGGAGCAAACCTGACACACTCTCCGGTAATAGCCCAGGAAGCCCCGGATGAAAGCGCGATAGCAGAGCTTGAAGAAGCGGCAGCCTCTCTTCTCTGATATGATACCTTGGGAGGGAACTGATCCGCCCTCCCTTATATAATTCCTGGGAATCCTCTCCAGCAAGGTATATGCTGGAAATTCCATTTGCTGATGGAATGATATGCCCTGCATACAGAGGAAGATAGTATGTTACTTCTTCATCTTGCTTCTTCTGAGCTCTTCCATTGCAGAGCACATAAGCAGGAATGCACCGACTCCATGAAGATCATTTATGGAACAAGGCCTTGCAATGTAGAAACCATAGTCACCGACACCCGTACCTATGCATACATTCCCAACCTCAAGGCAGCCATCGGCTGTGATCTCAAGCGATCCTACAATGCTGTTGAACGCCCTCTCTGCGCAGTCTGCGGCATCTTGCGGTAGTATGCCATGCATCACAGCTCTTGCAATAGCGGCAGTGAACAGGCAAGAAGATGAATTCTCAAGCCAATTGCCCTCCGCTTCTCCTTTATCCACCACTTGATACCATCTGCCTTCACTGCTTTGGAATCTCATTACAGCAGAGAGAAGGGAACGGAGAACATCTGCAAGCACTGACCATCGCCCATCATCTCCGTCAAGCTGATCCATCACATCAAGAATCGCAACAGGAACCCAGCCGATCGAACGCCCCCAGAACTCAGGGGACCGTCCTGTAGCGCTATCAGCCCAAGGAGCGCTCCTGGTCTCATCCCATGCATGGTACCAAAGCCCTGTGACGCTATCTTCTGCAGCACTCTTCATCAGAAGTATCTCATTGAAGATATCATCAATATATTCAGGGTGTGCAAAGCGCCTTCCGTACTCAGAGACAAAAGGTCCTGCCATATAAAGGCCATCGAGCCACATCTGCCCCCGAAGATTCACCTTATGGCAGAGTCCGCCATTGCTGCACCGTGGACATGAAAGATACTCGCTTATCACGAAGTCCATCGCATCACGGTACTTTTCATCCCCTGTCCTGTCATAGATCGGATAAAGAAGGATGCCTGGCTGTATATCATCAAGATCCCCGAAGCTGACATCCTTTGCCCTTCCGTTTTCATCAAAGACTGAATCAATCCAATCCTTCGCATATATGAAAAGATCATCCCGTCCAGACAAGCTGGAGACCTTCAGCATTCCAGAGAGGAATACTCCCTGATGATAATGGAAATGGCCCTTCGGAGGCAGATCCTCGGCCTTGAACTTCCTCATCATCGTATCAGCGGACAGAAGCGCCCAATCAAGCGGTGTCATATTACCTCCTCCGATAATCCTAAAGCTCTATGCAGGTAATAGCAATGATTACAAAAGCATCTTCTGATAATCAGGGAAAACCGAAAGGCTGCGCTCAAGAATCCCATTTGCATAGGCTATGAAAAGCCCATAATTGGTAATCGGAACGTCCTGCTCATCGGCTTTCCTGTACCTGTTCTGCATATCACGCTCAGTAAGCATGCATCCACCGCAGTGGATTATAAGGGAGTATGGGGAAAGATCATCAGGGAACCCCTGCCCAGAAGAGAACTCAAGGCAGAGTTCCAGCCCTGTCAGCTTCCTGAGCAGCTTCGGTATCTTTTCGCTCCCTATATCACCGCACTGCCTATGATGGGTGCAGCCCTCAGAAATCAGGATCCTATCGCCATCCTTCAGATGCTTTATGGCGGCTATCCCCTTCACAGCCTCCTCAAGATTCCCCTTGTGCCGTGCGAAAAGTATTGAAAATGACGTAAGGAGCACATCTTCAGGAACAGAAAGCGAAACGGGCCTGAAAGCCTGGCTGTCCGTTATGACAAGCTTAGGCCTTAGATCCGCAATGCACTCTGCAACTCTCTCGACAGAGGTGATCATAACCCTGCCATCCGCGTCGAGTATATCTCTTATAGTCTGCTGCTGGGGGAGTATCAGACGCCCTTTTGGAGCTGCTTTATCGATAGGAATCACAAGAAGCACAACATCGCCTGGAGTTATTAGATCACCTGCTATCGGAAGCTGCCTGTCTTTGATCAGGAAAGCGCCTATCGCATCCTTCAGCTCCTTTATCCCCTCTCCGGTCCTGGAACTCACATGCATCACCCTAACATTCTCAGGAAGTGATGATCCATATCCATAATCAGGGACTTCATCCTTCTTGGTTATAACGACAATGCTCGGTATATTCCTGCTCTGTATACGGGAATAGAAGAGCTTTTCGTCATTGCTCATCGGAGATGACGGATCTATGGCAAACAATGCTGCATCCGCCCTTTCCAGCGTCTTCATGCACTTTTCAACACGAAGAGATCCAAGCTCCCCCTCATCGTCAAAGCCCGGAGCATCCATCAGGACCACTGGTCCCAATGGAAGGATCTCCATTGCCTTGCTTACGGTATCTGTTGTTGTCCCCTTCACCGAAGACACAACAGAGCGATCCTGCCCGGTCAAAGCGTTCATAAGCGATGACTTCCCGGCATTGCGGCTGCCGAATATCCCAATATGGATTCTTTCAGAAGATGGTGTTCCGTTCAAAACCTGAAATCCCTCTCACCTTTTTCGATAAGGCCGATACGTTCCCGGACTATTTCCCTTACCTTATCATTCGGGATTGTCTCGATTTCCCTTGCGATCATGGCATCGCCTTTTTCCTTTGTCTCAGGAGATGCATAGTCAATAAGATATTCCTTAAGGGTCATAAGGGCATTTGGCAGGCAGCAGTTCTGGATCTGCTGGCTCTTGCAAAGGGCCATGAATCTGTCACCTGTGCGTCCTTCCCTGTAGCAGGCTGTACAGAACGATGGGGTGTATCCCATATCTATAAGCCACCTTACGACCTCATCAAGCGGTCTCTGGTCTGAAACCTCGAACTGGCTGGTATCCTCTTCTTCATCTTCAGCATAGCCGCCTACGCTTGTCTTCGAGCCTCCGGAGATCTGGGATATTCCCAGATGAAGCGCCCGTTCCCTTACGCTCTTTGACTCGCGCGTTGAGATTATCATGCCGGTATAAGGCACAGCTATGCGTATGCACGCGATGATCTTGAGGAATGTCTCATCATCAATGCCGTTATCAAAATCATCTGGATTTATATCGTCAGCCCTCTTCACCCTCGGCACTGATATCGTATGCGGTCCCACACCATGTACAGCCTCAAGGTGCTCTGCATGCATCAATATTCCGGCAAACTCATACCTGTAGAGCTCAAGGCCGAAGAGAACGCCAAGTCCAACATCATCGATTCCGCCTTCCATTGCCCTGTCCATTGCCTCTGTATGATAGTCATAGTCATGCTTTGGCCCTGTCGGATGCAGCTTCAGGTAGCTTTCCTTGTTGTATGTCTCCTGGAAGAGTATATATGTACCGATTCCGGCCTCTTTAAGCGCTCTGTAGTTTTCGACTGTTGTCGCAGCTATATTCACGTTCACTCGCCTTATGGCGCCATTCCTGTGCTTTACCGAATATATTGTCTTTATGGACTCGAGGATATACTCAATAGGATTGTTCACAGGATCCTCTCCTGCTTCTATGGCAAGCCTTTTATGCCCTATGTCCTGCAGCGCTTCCACCTCAGCGGCTATCTCGCCTTGGGTAAGCTTCCTGCGCGGTATATGCTTGTTCTTTGCATGATAGGGACAGTATACACAGCCATTGACGCAGTAATTCGAAAGATAAAGAGGTGCGAACATGACGATCCTGTTTCCATAGAAGTCGTTCTTTATCTCATTCGCGAGCTTGTATATTCTTTCATTCAGATCTGGAATGGTGCATTCCAGAAGTACCGATGCCTCTCTGTGTGACAGCCCTTTCCTGAGCTCTGCTTTATCGAGGATGCTCTCTATAAGAGCCCTGTTGTCCTTATTGGCAGAAGCCCATTCAAGCGTCTCACGTATTTCACCGTCATCGATGAAATCATCAGCAGCCATTGATCTTGGATCGTACATATTGCCTCCATCGGGTCAGAAAATCTTTCCCTTCAGTCATAGATTGAATCCTAACCGCAGCCTTCTTTGGTTTCGGATGCTATGATTCTACCAAGAATGCTGAGAAGCGGCAACGGATATGAAATCACCGCGCTCAAGTGTCCCTTCATACCCAGCAAGGCTGAGCCTCTCCATAATGCCTGCAAGATTGTATCCATCCTCTTCCCCCGTTATCTTCTTGCCATCGTACAGGAGATACTTCTTCCTTTCCCTCACCGGTGTGATATTCGGCATGATCACGTTCGCCCCGGCATCCAACCCCGCTATCTGGCCATCTGAAGATGCTGTGGCCAATGCCGTCGTTGAAGGGATCAGAGCTGAAGGAAGGGCGATACGGACAAGAGAGATGATCCGGAGCGTAAGCTCAACGCTTCCCATCCTCTCAGATCCGAAAGGGGTATCACGATGAGGGATGAATGGCCCTATTCCGACCATCTCGGGCTTCAGGCTCTGGAGAAAGACCATATCAGAAGCAAGCGTCTCGGCTGATGAATGAGGAGAGCCTATCATCATGCCGGCCCCAGTCTGATAGCCAAGCTCCTTGAGCGTCCTAAGGCATCCAATGCGGTTACCAAAAGACATATCCGCAGGATGAAGGAGAGAGTAATGGACGCTATCCGCTGTCTCATGCCGAAGCAGATATCTATCAGCACCAGCTTCCCTGAGCGCTCTATAGCTTTCCCTGCTGCGCTCCCCGACACTGAGCGTGATGGCAGCTTCAGGACATGACTGCTTTATCATCCTCACAAGGGGAACAAGACGGTCATCGCGCCAATACGCGTCCTCTCCACCCTGCAGCACGAATGTCCTGAATCCAGCAGCGTAGCCATCGGAGCAGGCAGACAGTATCTCATCTGGTGTGAGCCGATAACGCTCCGCCAGTCCATTGCTCCTCCTCAGGCCACAGTAATAGCAGTCATTCCTGCAATATGAAGTGAACTCAACGAGCGCACGAAGGAATACCCTCCGGCCATACACCTTGTCACGGATTGATGATGCAAGCTCATGGAGGGCGATATCCGGATAAGCCTCTTCATCGCATATCAGGGAGAGCCACTCCGTTTTCGACAGGGAAGCCCCATCCAGAACACGGCGGATGAGATCCATCAGGCCTTGGTATACAGAGCCTGGCTGCTTACGCCTGCAAGCTTCCCAAGCTTTCCTGAAAGAGCTGAGATTATATCGCTGGGAGCGTCCATCACGATGCTGATTATGCTCATATTCCTCTTCTGATACGGCAGTCCCATCCTCCCGATGATATACTCGCCATACTGATGAAGAAGAGCATTCACATCCTCTGCCCTATCCTTGTCCTCTACGATTATCCCGATAACTGCAATCCTTGTATCTTCGTCCATAATGTCCTCCTCCCAATATAATATGCAATCAGCGCTGCTGTTTGAACCATGCATCAACACGCTTTCCAACGTTCTCCTGCAGATTCCTGAAAAAGAACTGATAATCATAAAGATGATACACACCGTCTGGGAACAATGAGCTGCTATACTCTTCTGGAGAGATATCAGGAAGCTTCAAAGTGCCTCGGCTGCTGTCAAGATAGCATCCTGTCAGATGAGGGATTTCCTCAACAACTGCTCCGGAATAGTCCGTGAAGCATGCACCTTTATTGAGAGCCTTATCTGCAAAGGTGCTGTCAGAAGTCCAGCTGAGAGGGTTTATCCCAAGGGTCTTCACACCTTCCGGAACGATGAATGAAGGCGGAGCGTCCTCGCTTTCAGAATTGAATGAGATTATAACACCGGTATCATCCTCCCCCTCAGCCATCCTGAGATGAGGGAACCTCCCTATATCCTCCTCTGTTATCCTCCATCCTATGCAGTATGCCGCAACCAGCTTAGATGAAAGGGACGGATTGTCAAACAAGTTCTCCATAAGCATAAGGACAAGCTGTGCTCCCTGGGAGAAACCTGCAAGGATAAACGGACGGCCATCATTCAGATTCTCGATATAATACAGGAATGCGTCCTCAACATCCTCATATGCCGCAGCAAGATATGGCCAGGAATCCTCCTCGCTCCAATAATACAGAGGGAATGTCATCTGCCTGTAAAATGGAGCATACATCAGTGTGCTATCCTCATATATCCCGCGTTCCATATTGAGCGCACCTATGAAACTGGCTTTCAGTCCATCATCCTCCAGGCTCATGTTGGTATTGCCGCTGCTGCCCATATCAACAGTGGGACAGACAAGGAAGAGATCCGCCTTCCCCTCTCCTTCTGCATAATAGGCCCAGTTATCCCTATCGGAATAATCAATCGCAGCCGGACTGTCTGAAGAAACAGACACGCATGAAAGAGAGGAAATGACAGCAAATGAAATGAGAATGATATATGCAATACGATGATATAGGCGACGCATAGCCAATGATACCATGAAACATCAATATAGTACCAACCTTTTCACGTTTTAGGGGTTATCATATAAGCAGAGGAGGAGAGAAAATGAGGAAGCTGATCCTGCTTTCGGCATGCCTTATCTGCGCTTCGGTATATGCATCCACTTCATTGGAGATTGCCATAAGCCCTTCGATGGATGCAGCTGCATTCATATCGGAGAAAGATGGGCTTATAGACATCAGCACTTCTGATGATCTGACAAATGGCCTGTCAATATCTTCCGGGATATTCGGAAAGATCTATCCCTGGCTATCAATCGGAGGAATGGTCGCCATGGATGCAAGGAGCCTTATTGAAACGGAAGGTGCGTTCATAACGATACCGTTCATGGCAGCTCTGCGTTTCTCATATCCAGGAGACGGGGTTGAAATCCCGCTGACGCTGATGGCAGGCGGTCACGCACAGACAGCTGGAGAACGCCTTAAGTTCGGGCCGGCCTTTGCCTTGTCCGCGGGAATAGGGCTAAGGCTTTTCGACAACTTCTTCCTCGATGTATCCACGTGGGCTCTGCTTCTCATGCAGTTCAGCAATGACGGCAGAACATCTTATCAGATATCCCTGAGGCCTATTGCACTGGGAATAAGGGCAGTATTCTAGGTGAAACTATGAGAAAAGCTTTGCTATACACGTTCATATTGATTGCCTTGGCTTCATGTACGCCGCTTACGCTGATAGACGGTACGATGCTTGATGATTTCACGGACACACCCCCTGTACCGGAAGTGAAAGTCAGCAGGATCATCGTAGACGGCGACGACTGGGAGATACATTACAGCGTCGATGGCTTCAGGATAGACAATGTCGAGATCATAGGCGTAATGGACAACGGCAGCGAGATGGATATTTCAGATAAGGTTGCATTCAATATCATAGACAATGACTCTGTTGAGATATCATATGGAGGATGCACGGAAGTCCTTCCGATAAAGAGCGGGGAAAGCGTCAGCATCTACATCGATCCCTCAACCATATACTACGAATTCTATATGCCAGATGTATTCCCCGAAGATGACGATGTATTTGTTGGGTGGGGAGAAAATGACGAACCTCTTGCATTCCCCATCATAAACATGGATAGGGAGAAGAGCATTGAAATCCATCCGATATACAGGAAAGCAGACGAGGTATTCACGCTCACGGGTTCTGCGATAACAGGAACGACCGGAACGCTTTATGAATTCTATGGGATACCTTCTGAAATAACAGCTATCGAGGCAAATGCGTTCAAGAACAACAAGACAGTGAAGGCTGTCGCGTTTGAGGAAGACTCCACAATAACGGCAATAAATGCTGATACATTCTACTTCTCCAGCCTTGAATACATTGAGATCCCAGCTTCTGTGAAGACAATAGAGACAAGGGCCTTCGATGGAGCTGTCAATCTCAAAGAGGTCATCTTCGAAGAAGATTCACAGCTTGAGGAAATCAAGCAGGATGCGTTCACAGCCCTTACCATGACAGAGTTCACAATACCTAGGAGCGTCAGGACAATAGGCAGAAGCGCGTTCGGACTGGATGTCTACCTTGAGAAGATCATATTCGAAGAAGGTACAGAGATAACAAGCATAGATAGATATGCCTTCGACAATGACTTCTCTCTTAAAACGATAGAATTCATAGATCCAGCATCAGAATCCATCCCGGAATTTGCAGAATCAGCATGGGGAGCCCCAGCCGATCCAGACATAATATGGGATGGAATGATGATATAGCTACCACCACATAGGTGGTCTATATGGCGGTCTTACAGGAGGCCTTGGAGGAGGTGGTGGCGGCAAAGGCCTATGGTAATGATAACGAGGCGGATAAAGCGAGAGATCTATTATATCCGAATAGATATCCAGAACATCAGATGCTGTATCAAGAGCATAGGAAGCTTCGTACAAGTCACTTGTAGTGCAGGAAATAGATAAAGCTGCGATTGCTATGGCAAGAAAAACAAGCTTCTTCATGCACCCATTATATACCATAAATATGACAAAAACTTTTGTTCTTGCGTTTTTTCAGGTATAATAGGGAGCGGATGAGAGAAAACAAACTTGGTCAGTATGATGATTTCATCATGCCTGACAGAGCAACGGCAGCAGCTGCAAAGCCGCCTGTCCGTAGGTTACGGGGACACGATAGAGGCAGAATCGGAGCTATCTCCATACTGACAATCGGCCTCCTTGCGTCCATCGCCCTGTCTTATGCTATATGCTCTGGACTGCTTCTGCAGGTCTGGAACGGGTAGATAGGACAAACAGATTTTCGAGCATAGCCTCCTTTCGGGGGCTATTGCTTTTCCAGCCCTTCCCTATCAATGCATTTGCCTTGTATCATCAGGGCATGGACAAACAGAATATACTTGTAGCTTACTTCTCCAGGAAGAACACAGATAGTGCTGAAAGAAGCAGCACTGAGATAGTTGCATCTGTCGTTTCAAAGCTTCTAGGTGCCACGCAGTATGAGATCTGCACGCTCTCCGGCTATCCAGAGGATGCTGATGAATGCAATAAGATCGCAAAGAAGGAACGTGATGAGAACGCCAGGCCTGAGCTTAGGAATCAGCTGCCTGATATGAATGGAATCGCAAAGATCGTGCTGGTTTACCCAAACTGGTGGGGCGACCTGCCGATGGCTGTATATTCTTTCCTCGACAAGATAGATACGGAGAACCTGGATATCTACCCAGTATGCACACATGAGGATAATGGACTTGCGATGACGGAGAGAATCCTCGCCCAGTCCTATCCGAAGGCAAATGTGCAGAAAGGCGTAGCAATACGAGGATCCGTAGCGCACTCCTCTCCTTTCCAGACAGAGAATACGATTGAGAAGTATCTGACAGATCGCGCTCTTATCAAATGACAGGAAAAGCCAAACCGGATTGAATGAAGATAACTCCATCATCAATGTAAACATAAAACAATGGTGATGGAGCTTTGCCATGAAATTCTCCAAATCTTTCGCAGAACGGTGAAAATAATAGTTCTTAATGGCTGGAAACAAAGCTATACTGAACGGAGAAATCTTAAACAGGGAGAGTTTTCATGAAGAAAAACCTATTGATAACCGTAATTGCGGCTGTCCTCATCCTTTTTATCGCCTCATCGTGTGATTTCGGTGAAACAGTAACATACAAATACACAGTTCCAGACTGGCTGGCAAACAAAGGTGAATTCACTACAAAAGGAACAACTGCAGATAATGCCAGAAACGCTGCTGAAGTTGGGCAGAAGTATTTCTACGGTATCAGCGCAACATCAAACACACTCACGCTGATATACAAAGTCAAAGGGGAAGGTGCAACTGTCGAGTCTGATAGTACAGTCCGATACAGACAGGAAGATGTCCCTAAGATGATCAATTCAAGTTATAAATCAAATCCAGCCATAATTGATCCGCAAGACACATCTGGTAATACGGTACTTATCTGGGCATCAGAGCAAGACAATTCATCAGGGCCATGGTTGAAAATCAGAAGAAGTTTCGAGCCTCTTGAAGGTTGGGTAATATATTTCGATTTTGACCCAAAAGGCATTGGTGGTTTCAGGATCCTTAAGTAATCATCATGATAAGAAAGTTGCTTATTTTGCTTTTGATTCTGCTTCCGCTCCCTCTCTTCTCTTCACAGCTGCTTGTGGGAGTGGAAGCTGGATATAACTACAACATCATCAATACAGAAACAGGATGGTCCGGTACAGAGAACACCAATGGACATGGCTTTGATATCGCCGTACCCGTTGAGTACAGGGTCAATGATTGGTTCTCAGTCAATACCGGTATACGCTGGATAATGAAGAGTTCCGGATACACCAAGGCCAGTCAGGATATTACCGTTGATGATTATATAAAGATGCACCATGCCATTGAGATACCGTTCACGCTGCGCATCTCTCTGCCCCTGGATGATTTCAGGCTGTTCGCAGGGGGTGGCGCCTATATAGGCGTAAGGACTCTCGATGTAAACGCAGGATATGCGATGCAGAATTCTTCCAATGCGCAGCTGGCAAACAGATGGGAAGACTTCTATCAGCATCTGGAATTTGAAGCTGATGACAATCTCTTTGATGCAGGGATCATCGCAGAGCTTGGCGCTTCATATGAATTTGATGATTACGGAAGCTTCTATCTCATTGGCCGTTACCAGTATGGCCTTACAAGCCTTGCAAAGAGCTCATATATGGCAGCTCATACATATTTCGACAGCATCTGCGTAGATGCTGGTTTCATGTGGAGGCTCATATGACAAGACTCAGAAACCTGCTGATGGTCCTCTGCATTGCAGTGCTTGCCGCATCATGCCGTCCGCAGCCAGACCTTTCCCGTGATTTCGGGGAACCGGAGAACTGGGGAGAGACATTCGAGATTTTCTGGAAGAAGATGAGCACAAACTATCTTTTCTGGAACCTTGATTATGACGAAGGAAGAGGATGGGATGATGTATATGATGAGTACAAGGAGAAATTCGATGCGCTGGGCCTTGTAGCAGATGAGACAAGGAATGATGCACAGCAGAAAGCCAATACGGAAGAAGCATACAGGTATTTCTTCGATATAACAAAGGTACTGAGCGATGGCCATTATATGCTTTCGATAAATGACCAGCGGGGCAATGCGATAACGCTCTCTCCAAGCACATACAGATTCCTGAAAGAACTTGGATATGATGATACATCAATATTCGGATTCTTCTCAGATACTGACTACCGCAACTCAACCCAGTTCGACAGGTGGCGTGATTACTATCAGGAAAATACTGTACATATCATGGAATATTCATTCGGCTTGCCGAGTGAAGGCACCGGTACCATGCGTGCAAACAGCACGCTTGCTTCTGAATATGGATTTTCCGATATGCAGTATCTGAATAACGAAAATCTTCATATAGCGCTTGGAAGGAACGATGACGGAATTGTTTATTTCGCATTCAACAAATTCGAATTCTATGATTATTTTGCAGATACGGTTGCGAACGGAGCAAATGACGTCACTGATATCGTAATGGCGTTCCATGCGCTTGTCTCCGATGAGAACACTACAGGGGTCATCATTGATATGAGAGGGAATGTAGGAGGCATAATTGCGGATATGTCTATATTATGGACAGCATTCATGCCAGATGATGCTGACCGCATCACAGTCGGGGAAACAAGGCGGAAGGCCAGCGAGAACAGGACAGACTACAGTACATGGACAGGATTTTATATCGAGCGCTGCAGGCTGCTTCCATACGGCTCATTCAATCAAGACGTTCCAATAGCCATCATCATCAATGAGAACAGCGTATCATGCGCAGAGATGTCTACAAGCGCTTTCATGTCATTACGCGATACATACGACTATGATGTGCAGCTGTTCGGCTCGCACTCAATGGGAGGTATGGGCGCACTTCTTGATATGGAAAACTCAGAGGAACACTTCAATGGAGGGATATCCAACGTCAATCCTTATATATCGCTGATATACACCCCATATTGCCAGACAAAAGCAAGCAATGGGCAGAATTACGAAGGAAGAGGCATACCAGCCGATGAGTATGTTGAATTTGACCCAGATGCTTTCAGAAACGGCACTGATCCTCGCCTTGCTGCAGCCCTGGACTGGATCAGACAATGACAATCACTTCCCCATTCTGATTCCAGGATGGGGATAATCCCCTCATAGACAACTAAGACACCAATAAAAAAAACCTAGCCGATTCATTGTAGAACCAACTAGGTTTTAGAGCGGGAAACGGGACTTGAACCCGCGACATCCACCTTGGCAAGGTGGAGCTCTACCACTGAGCTATTCCCGCAAGACTGTTCACCAGCCTAGGTTTCGTGCGAGAGGCGGGACTCGAACCCGCACACCGAGGTACTAGTTCCTAAGACTAGCGTGTATACCAGTTTCACCACTCTCGCGGTGTATGAGCCGCAAAGGGATCGAACCTTTGACCCG
>CALXLI010000109.1 GCA_944389155.1 uncultured Spirochaetaceae bacterium
TTGCATAGCCATTCCCTGAAACATGGGCAAGCCCGATGCGTGCATCACCATTTGCTTCTGTTTCAAGGGTCATAACAGCGCCATAGATATCATCCTCAAAAACAACAGGAAACAAGCGGGTACCTTCATCAACAGCAAAAGTTTCAGTACCCTTCCCCATCTTGGCTATAGAGAAACCTGCAGGGGCCTCTTCAATATGCGCTGTCCGGTCATCTCCGCGAAAATCAAACATGATCGGTTCAGTATGTGCTGGGATATTGATGGCTATCTCATTATCGGAAAGCTTTATCGGGAAGACAAATGGGAAATGCTTTCCACTGTCAGCATAACGAGCGTTCAGGGCGTCATTGAATACCCCGATATTCCCAGATGGATTGTCTGCAACAAGGAATGAAGCAGGGGATGGTTCTATGAGATATGTCCTTGGACTGGTTATCGTGAAGATGTCCCCCATTCCGATAGTCTCAGGAGCAGTAAGATAAATATGATAGCGACCATCACCATCCGTGGTCAGCTGAGCATAAAGATATACTTTGTCCATTTTGCTCAAATCTATTAAGGAGTTTCCTGAGAATTCTGGAATTTCCTTGCCATCCTCATCAACAAATCTAAACCAATAGCTGAGTTTTGCCGGACCATCATAGTCTATGACAGCTGTGACAACCATATTCTCCAGATCAGGGAATGTTGATAAGTCGATTGAGAAGAATGCTTCGTATACCGATGAACCATCATCGTTTGTGAAGATCGGCTGTGTATGGCCATTTCCGATAACCATGCCATCTGTTCCATCCTGGAAAGTCATTACAGGTGTAACAGCATCACCAATGCGTAATGTCCCTCCATTTCCAAGCCCTATGGATTCTGATGTGAAAGCAAGGGTTGTTTCACCAGATGGAACACGGAATATATATGTCTCGGATTCCACTGGATTGCTTCTATCTGAAGAGGTCCTCACAGGAAAGGAGGTCTCTGTGTATATCGTATAGATCTTGCCACTTTCAAGTCCTGTGATTTCTATAGCGATATTACCATGCTCTATTGCAATTGGAGCGGACACGGATGTCATATCGGAGCTCTTGTCAGTCAGAACATCTGAAATATCAATGGATATGTCTGCGACCTTAGAAGCTGACTCACCTGAACATGAAAAGAAGAGTAAGACTATCAGAAGCGTCAATATATGAATACGATACATGGCAATCCTCATTTTTTCCAACATTATAGCAAGGTGCTGGAAAACATAAAGTTCTTTATGCAGCCGGAGCTTTCTGATATAGCATTACCCTGCACTGGCTGGAACAGTGTTGGAGAATTGCTGGACTAGCTCATGGATCAGATATCGTTGATTGACTGATGGTACGAATCCGTACTATCATACTTTGGTTTTCCATGACATCAGAAGAAGCTATAAGGGATATCATAAACAATACATGCCGTATCGACGGTGCATTCTACTATGCCGCGAGAAAGCTTGGCGTTGGCGAAAATGAGCTGAATATGCTCTATATGCTCAACGATGGCAAGAAGCACTCACAGCATCAGCTCTCATCGCTTCTGATGATGCCCAAGACGACTGTGAATACAGTAGTCAAAGGCCTTGCGGATAAAGCTTTGATAACGCTTCAGGAAAGCGGGAAGGAGAAGCTTATATCACTTACGGAAAGCGGAAAGGAATACGCATCAGCCCTTCTCTCCCCTATCTATAAGGCTGAGGTGAGAGCAATGGAGAGAGCCCTTGAAAAGTATGATGAAAGCTTCGTGAAGGCTTTCTCTTATCTTTCAGAGGCGCTGTGCGATGAAATCGGGAAAATAGGAAAATAACGATTTGGGAGGAATACTATGACTAGCTCGGATAAGCTCTTCGGCTCAACAAGGCCTCTGCAGCTTTTCCTCATGGCTGCCATACCCGGTGCGGTGAGCATGCTTGCCTCATCGCTTTACCAGACACTGGATGGAGCATTCGTCGGACAAGGGCTTGGGGCAACAGCATTTGCCGCAATCAACCTTGCAATGCCTTTTGTCATCATCAACTTCTCGCTTGCGGACCTGATTGGTGTTGGCTCATCTGTCCCCATATCGATAAGCCTGGGACAGGGTAAGGCAGACAAGGCAAATGAGATATTCTCGGCAGCTGTCCTGATGATAATCCTATCATCAGCTGTCCTTGGTGCGATAATGTTCATCTCCGCACCTCTCCTGATGAACCTAATGGGAGCAGAAGGCACATTCAAGGAGCTTGCTGTCACATACTTGAGGGTATATGCCCTTATGTCTCCCGTTACGACAATCGTATTCGCGGCGGATAACTTCCTGAGGATATCCGGAAAGCTCAAGACAAGCATGGGCCTCAATATCTTCATGTCTGTTATATCAGGGGTGCTGGAATTCATATTCATCTTCGTCTTCCGCTGGGGCGTATGGTCAGCAGCCCTTGCAACATGCATGGGAATGTTCCTTTCGGCAACGCTTGCACTCACTCCATTCATACAGGGAAAGCTCAGCTTGAAGTTCGTGCGGCCAAGGATCACCAAAGCCCTTATACTGCGCATACTCTCCTGCGGCACACCCAACTTCCTGAACAATATCGCAGGGAGGATAACATCGATAGTCCTGAACATGATGCTTGTCCGCCTTGGCGGAGAGAGCGCTGTATCGATATATGGAGTTCTGATGTATACAGATGGCCTTGTCCAGCCGATACTTTACGGCACATGTGATTCCCTGCAGCCAGCGATAGGATACAACTGGGGAGCGGGAAAGCGCTCACGGGTACGTGCAATCGAGAAATACTGCATCATAGGCAGTGCTTTGATATCCCTGACAGCAGCGGTGCTTGTGCACACATTCCCATCTGTCATTGCCTCGCTTTATGTTGATAGCTCGCTGCCTGAGCTTCTGAGCTCGACAACGCATGCGCTCACAGTCTTCAGCCTTGCATTCGTCACAAGATGGATCTCGTTCTCAACCCAGAGCTTCATGCTTGCTATCGAAAAGCCAAAGTACGCAGCAGCGATAAGCATATCAACAGCCCTGGTATTCCCTATGCTACTGCTTCTCATTCTTAAGGACTTCGGCCTTGAGGGAATATGGTTCAACTTTGCAGTAACAAACGCACTTGCAGCCATACTGTCCATTGCCATAGTCGCAAAGGAATGGAAGAACCTGATGAAAGCTGACGAATGATCAGCATCTGCGGAGAAAGCGTGAAAGACGTCCTGAACGAAGGAGCTTCCGCTTTTTCCGCTTATCCTTGAAATAGAATGAGGCAACTGCCCTTTTCTTTGTATCAGCACGGAGCATGCTTCTTATATCTTCATCTCTCGGCATTGGCCTAGGCTCTCTCCCCTCAAGCTCTGCAAGGCGGATCTCCTCTTCTCTCATCCTCGTCCAAAGCTCATCTGCAGGATGTGTAACCATAAGCCCAAGGTCGTCAATCACAACGGGATGCTGCAACACCGCATAAAAGAACAGATCTATAGCCTCCTCTACCGAATAATCCTTTCCATTCAGTATTCTCTTGACTTCATCCCCCTTCTCCTTTTCGTAACGGAATGTCGCCATCTCCATAAACACCTCCAAAGATAATATAGCCGAAATAGCCAAAACCAATGAAATGGCAAATCGGCTATATTATTGATAGACAGATTAGGAGGTGCACAGATGCCATCAACATACAACAGTCTAGACTGCAGATATAAATCACCAGCAATCATCTTGATAGATTACGCTTGTACTTTTTAGATGTAGGGTACAGGTTGATTATTGCAACACTGATATAGCACATCAAAATTTAGAGCAGAAACACGTAGAGAAATAACACAATAAACTGAAAATAAGATGATGCACATACAAACTTTGCGAATCACAATGAGTCTGACCTAATAATTGGAGTATCAGACTACATTTGCATTGTTTCATCCCTAAATAGATAGGGCTGTACCCGCACAGGCTAAGGCACAGCCCAATATCAAAAATTGAATCGAAGATCAGATTTTGGAGATGTTCTGATCTAGAATCCTTCTTATCGGACAGCGCTCTCGCTGCCCCTGT
>CALXLI010000110.1 GCA_944389155.1 uncultured Spirochaetaceae bacterium
TGAAAAAGTCGAAAACCTCATAAAACGAATTATCGAAAACCCAAATTCCCTGAAATACAGGGATTAAACTGCGAATAAGTGTCTTATTCGCGGTTTTCTAGCAACGCTGTGCAGAAAGGAGTTTTTAAATATAATGAGACTTAGGGAAAATAGGGGAAATTAGCGGGAAATTTCCCTTAATTTTGGAACTTAGCAGAAATAACTTTAGCAATGCTATTATTTACATGGGTAAAATAATACAATGTGTTCATGAAAAAACTGTTTATTTTTATCTCTCTTGTTTTGCTTTTGGCATTCCCTTCTTGTGATTTAAGCTCATTATTCGGAGATTTAGATGATGGAGATTCTGGTTATGAGCAGACGGAAGGCGATGATAGTAATACTCTTTTAGGACTTCCTTCACTAGCAGGACGTGGTGAAGTGTTACTTGAGCATGATGCATATACTGTACTCTATTCATTAGATGATCTATCTCCTGTATGGGTGTCATGGCACTTAGATGCTGATGATACTGGAGGAAGTGACCGACCTGATGATTTCGAACCAGATCCGATGATTGAAGAGGATTATAAGGTCAGAGAAAACGACTATACCAATTCAGGGTTTGATAGAGGCCATCTGTGTCCAAATGCTGATAGAAATGGAGATTCAAAGCTCCAAGCAGAAACGTTCTATACAACAAACATTGCCTTGCAGAATGATAATCTTAATCAGGGCGAGTGGAAGTATTTAGAGGATGCTATCCGATCCATTGTTGACAGCAAAGATGGTAATGATTATGAGGCTTATATAGTAGCTGGGACATATGGAGTCGGGGGAACAAATGAGTATGGAGAGTTCTTGGAAGTCTATGATAATCCAGGCCTCAAAAGAGAACGGTATATAACAGTTCCTGCACATTTCTGGAAAGTCATATTGCTTCTTCCCGATGATAATAATGACCTTGAACGTATTGACAGGGATGTTGATGTGATAGCTGTTGATTTTGAGAATGAACCTGTTCCCGAAGGTATGTCGTGGGCTGATTATATAACAACAGTGGATGCAATAGAAAGTGCATCTGCTGTAGATCTTTTCTCAGCGTTGCCTGATGATATTGAATCATATATTGAAAGAACTCCTTTCATGTATGATGAAGACTATTTTAATTAACTAATATATTCCCTCCATTAAATACATTATTACTGCATTTACTGGAGGAAGTGTGGTTTAGCTTAAGAGCTAGACTAATCTGCATGTAATGTCTTTCCGAACTAGATTTCTTCTCTCGCTGATTGCTCCCACATGTAAGCTGTGGGGGCTGATTAGTAGGCTTGTAACCATATCCGTACCTCATTTATCAGGCTTTGGATTTAAGGCTGTCCTTCGGGGATGTATGATGCTAAACTGCGCAAGGCTGAATCAGAGGGTGATTAACAGAGAACTTTCTGTCATTTCGCTTTGATTCTGCTGCTTTCATTCCATCAGCATGATGGGTTTTTGCAGGATCTACAAAAAATGATTACCAGTTCTAGACTGGCGCTGAAATGCTATTTTCCTTGTTCGTCGTCCGATAAGTTCTCTTGCCTGATGAGATCCTTTGATATCAGGAAGCAGATTATGGTTGTTGGGATAGCTATGCCGCAGTTTGATATCATCATCATTACGCCAAGCGCTGTTGCTCCATCGCTTATAAGGCGCTGCAATATGAAAAGCACAGGGATGCGCAGTATGAATATCCTGAAGATATTCAGTATCAGCGTAATCCTTGTCCTGCCAAGCCCGAGAAGGAAATCCATGCCAGCCCCATTGAGCGCAATGCCTAGACAGCTTATCGAGTCGAATATGAATATCCTTTTTATCATGATCATGAATGATTCATCGAATCCTGTACGGCTTGTCGCGAATATCCTGATGAGAATGTCATCCATCGAATAGAGGAAAGACATAGCGATAAAGCAAGCTGCGATAGTTACGACGATATTTGCCTTGTATGCCTTTACAGCCCGCTTGAATCTTCCAGCTCCGTAGTTCTGGCTTACGATTGAACTTGATGCATCAGAGAATCCATTCTCGAAACTCGACGCTATTCCCGATATATTGTTTGATATTCCGAGAGCACCGATCATCTCTGCGCCATATGATGCGGCCATTGAGTTGACTACTACCTTGCCAAGCGAGAATGCCGAATCCTCCACTGCAACTGGATATGATATATTCAGAAGGTTCGCTGTGTATCCCTTTGCATGGAGCACAAGCTTTGGCTTTATGCAGAATATGCTTCCTTTCTCAAAGAGATATGGGAGGGCATATGCCGCGAAGAGAATGTATGTGATAAGCGTTGCAAGCGCAATATAGACAATGCCTTTTCCCAGTATGAATATGAACAGGGCGGACAGCAGGAGCTTGATCATCATCGTTGTGATGTTCACGATCATTATTGTCTTTGTGTTTCCCCTTGCTTTTTCCACATTTATGTATGTCAGATTGATGAAGTTCACAGCGGTTGCAAGGATTATCACGCGAAAGTATGACGTTCCTTCCTCTATGAATTCCTCTGGAGTGTTTATGAGTGCGAGGATCTGCGGTATGAATGGCAGAAGCGCTATGAATATAAGTGACATGATGAGGAGAAGCCGTATCAGTGTGTTCATCAGGACATTGGCCTTCTCATTGTTCCCTGCTCCATATGCCCTGTTGATGAGGATCATAGAACCTGTGACGATTCCAGAACCCAATGAGTTGAGTATTCCCCTCAGCTGCGCCATATAAGCAACTGTCGATACCGCTATTGTCCCAAGGCGGCTTGCCATCATCGTATCGAGGATCGTGAAGAAACAGTTGAATAGGGCAAATACGGCAAGCGGGGTGCCGACTTGTATTATGAGCCTGAACAGGTTGCCTGATAATGAATACTCTCTGAACTCTTTTTCTGAAAGCTTGTGCATTGCTGTCACATCCAATATGATATTCTGCACAAATTCAAAAGAATGCAAAGAGCAGAAAAGCAAGGCCGAAACCTTGCTTTCCTTTTACAGACCAAGCATCCGTTTGAGTTCGTTTTCCTTTCTTACTCCTGTTGCCCTATCTACAACTTCGCCGTTTCTGAAGACAAGAAGGGTAGGAATTGCCTGTACATCGAACTGCCCTGCGAGATCTTCATTCTCATCTACATTGCATTTGCAGATCTTAGCGCCTTTCAGCGCATCTGCTGACTCTTCAAGTATTCTTGACTGTATTCTGCATGGACCGCACCATTCTGCCCAGAAATCAAGAAGGACAGGGCCTTCAGCCTTTAATACTTCGCTCTCGAAATTAGCTTTTGTAATTGCTGTCATCGTCTTCCTCCTATGGTATTACGAATTCTGCTATGAGGCCGAGAGAACCTGCTGTATCTGTAAGTCCTGCAACCGGGAATGACACTGCGTACTCCGGCATCATGTTCTTAATGTACAAAAAGTCCATGCGTTCGTATACATCACCATTGAAATCTGTTATTCCGCTGTCAGTCTCTGCAGAGAAGTGGGTATCTCTATAAGCATCTCTCCATCCAGCATTCTCCAGGCTGTCAGAGAGTGTGAAAGACTCTGGATATCTGTATTGATATGGTGTCAGGCTTGACCAGTCCTGTGTCGATGGGGATGGGGAAGAAAGAGCTAGAAGTGCACTGTCTGTATTCGTGCTGCCTGCACTTGTCATCACAGCTGCGCCTATTGCATTCTCCCTTTCCTTTATAGATGTGATCCAGGATGAGATCTCACCGCTCTTTGATGGAAGGTTGCTTGGATATGAGATAGGTATGATCTCAATTTCCTTATCCTGGGAAATCGAGAATACTGCGCTCTCATCATCTGCAAACTCTATGCGGGAAGAATAAAGCACCGTTCCGCCTTTGAGCGTGACAGCATTCATTCCAGCTGTCTCCGCACCAGCTCTTTGGTTCTCAAGCGATCCATTGAGGACTATGAAATCAGGTTCTGTATCAGCAACAGAAGATAGTATACGTTTAAGATCGCTTTCTGAGAGAGCGGAGTAGCCTAGATCAAGGAGAAGCACCTTTGCTGTAATTATGTTCCCATCTTTCAGTACAGGCTCTTCTGATAGAGTGTAGAGATATGGGAAGGTAATATCCGAAAGATTCTCAGGATAATGTACAGTGACTGGTTCCTCTGAAGCAATCGGCTGGCTTTCAGTCTCTGTTTCACCCGCTTCTTCTGTCTTTGCGTTTTCTTCTGCGCTTGTTTCAGGTTCTGCTGGAATGACGGGCTCTTCCTGGGCAGAAAGGACTATTGGTTCTGCCTCTGCTGCCGTGTTTTCCTCTGCTTCGGGGATTGCCGGTACCGTAGGTTCCTGGGATACTTCCACGGAAGTGCCTTCAGCTTCCTTTGCTGCCTGTATCAAACGATAGCGTGTCTCAAGCTTCGGCCCTGATTCATCAGGAAGATTTATTGCGTTGTATCCATCCTGTATCGTGTATGTAGCACATGATGAAAGAAGGATAAGCAGTATTGGTATGAGCTTTCTCATATCTTAAGCATCTCTCCGTATTTCGCAGCTTCTCCATCCTCATACCTGCACTTGGCCATCACAGGGGTTTTCCCGTCTCCTTCCTTCCTTGGGATCACATGGATGTGAAGGTGCGGAACTTCCTGTCCAGATGCAGGTGAGTTGTTTATCATTATATTGGTACCATCTGCATCGAGAACCTCTCTCTGCTTCTGGTCGATGCGTCTTGCTATATCCATCATGTGTGATAGTGTCTCAAGCGGGGCATCTGTGAATGTAGGGTAGCATTCCTTTGAAATCACGAGTGCATGGCCCTTGTTTACAGGGTTTATATCAAGTATTGCGATGCACAGATCATCCTCGTACAGCTTTGTTGACGGTATATCGCCATTTATGATCATCTCGAATATTGTTGCCATGATTTGATGATAGCATCTTTTCCCTTTGGAGGCTATCGTAGAGGTTATCGTAATCTATTCTTTGTGAGCAAAAGGAATGCATACAGAATAAATTACAGCAGACGTCTTGCATAAATGGACAAAAATCAATAATATGCCAATTCGGTGGTATGCGGCCGCGTGCAAAGGGCCAGCAATACCATAGATCCAGAAATATTATTAAAGAGGTTATAGATTATGGCACACGACTTACTGGGCATGAGGAACATTGGAATCAGCGCCCATATCGACTCAGGAAAGACCACGCTTTCAGAACGCATTCTCTATTTCTGCAACAAGATCCACGCTATCCATGAAGTACGCGGCAAGGATGGTGTCGGTGCAACAATGGACTCCATGGAGCTTGAGAGGGAGAGGGGAATCACAATCGCCTCCGCTGCAACAAACGTAGAATGGAAGGGCCACGAAATCAACATCATCGACACTCCGGGACACGTAGACTTCACTATAGAGGTTGAGCGCTCTCTCCGTGTTCTTGATGGAGCTATCCTTGTTCTCTGCTCTGTAGGTGGCGTACAGTCACAGTCGATTACAGTCGATCGCCAGATGAAGAGATATCATGTTCCTCGCATTGCCTTCGTAAACAAGTGTGACAGAACAGGTGCTAATCCTTATAGGGTAAAGAACCAGCTTGTCGAGAAGCTTGGCCTCAATGCTGTTCTTATGCAGATTCCTATTGGACTTGAGGATAGGCTTGAAGGTGTTGTTGACCTCATTGATATGAAGGCCCTCTATTTTGATGAAGGCCCTGATCATCTTCAGGTAAGGGAAGCTGAGATCCCAGAGGAGCTTCTTGCTGAGGCTCAGGCAAAGAGGGAGGAAATGCTCGATGCTGTCTCTATGTGCTCAGACGAGCTTATGGAGGCTATGCTTGAGGATACAGTGACACCGGAGCTTATCAGAGCTGCTGTAAGAAAGGGCACGATCGCTCTTGAGCTCTGCCCTGTATTCATGGGTTCTGCATATAAGAACAAGGGCATACAGCCACTTCTCGATGGTGTCGTAAGCTATCTTCCTAATCCTACAGAGGTTCAGAATATCGCACTTGATCTTGATGACAACGAGAAGGAGATAGTTCTTGAGAGCCGTGAGGATGCAAAGCCTGTTATCCTTGCATTCAAGCTTGAGGATGGCCAGTTCGGACAGCTCACATACATAAGGATCTATCAGGGAAAGATCAAGAAGGGTGATACTCTTCTCAATACAAGGACAAAGAAGAAGTTCAATGTCGGACGCCTTGTAAAGATGCATGCTTCAACAATGGAGGATATCTCCGAGGCTGGATGTGGAGAGATTGCAGCGCTTTTCGGTATCGATTGCGCATCAGGTGATACGTTCTGCGATCCGTCTCTCAACTATTCAATGACAAGCATGTTCGTTCCGACCCCTGTTATCTCGCTTGCTATCGAGCCTGTTGATAAGAAGGCTGCAGATAACATGGCTAAGGCTCTCAACCGCTTCACAAAGGAAGATCCTACATTCCAGACATATGTCGATCCAGAGTCCAACCAGACTATCATCAAGGGAATGGGAGAGCTTCACCTCGATGTCTACATCGAAAGAATGAAGAGAGAGTACAAGGCTGAGGTCAAGGTAGGTAAGCCAGAGGTTGCATACAGAGAGGCAATCAGCCAGAGGGCAGACTTCAACTACACCCACAAGAAGCAGACAGGTGGTTCTGGCCAGTATGCACGTGTTGCTGGATATATCGAGCCGATTGTCCAGACAAATCCTGACGAGCCTGCTAAGGACTATGAGTTCGTTGATGAGGTAAAGGGTGGAGCAATTCCTACAGAGTATATTCCTTCCTGCGATAAGGGCTTCCAGACAGCAATGAAGAAGGGTACACAGGTAGGCTTCCCTGTAATCGGCGTCCGCTGTGTCGTAAACGATGGTGCATGGCATCCTGTTGACTCTTCTGATATGGCATTCCAGACAGCTGCAATCGGAGCTTTCAGAGATGCTTTTGAGAAGGCTAAGCCTGTTATCCTTGAGCCTATCATGAAGGTTGAGGTCGAAGGCCCTTCTGAGTTCCAGGGAAATATCTTCGGTTCAATCAACCAGAGACGCGGTATGATCGTTTCCTCAACAGAGGATAACAACCAGTGCCAGGTTATTGCTGAAGTACCTCTTTCAGAGATGTTCGGATACTCAACTGTGCTTCGCTCACTCACTCAGGGTAAGGCAGAGTTCACGATGGAAGTAGCCAAGTATGGCCGTGTTCCTCAGTCTGTGTCCGATGAGCTGAAGAAAGCCTATCAGGAAAAGAAGAAGAAAGAAGCAGAAGCAAAGAAATAATGCTGCTTGATGATGAGGATTGCTGTAGTGATATGGCAATCCTCTTTGTTTTGGGGTCTGTGTTTTATATTCACAATCATTTAATCTCGAATTCCTTTGGATTTCATCTATATGGTTCATCATCGAGTACGGGGAGAAAAGAGTGGAACTTGCAAGTCATATCCTTATTGGACGTCTGATAGCGGATGCATTTTCCTTTGAAGGTCTTTGCCGCAAGGCATTTCTCTTCGGATGCATTGAGCCTGATTGCGTGATGGTCACATATCTAAGGGGAGCTCATAGGGGAACCGGGCTTCACGGCCATTGCTGGAACAACATCCAGTCCTGCATTTCATCGCTTATAGAGAAATGTGCAGGAGAGGTTGGTGTTCTTGCAGCATTTCGCCTCGGAAAGCTCTGCCATTATATAGTCGATGCATTCACATTCCCTCACAACTCTGACTTTTCAGGTACTCTTTCAGAGCATATGGCCTATGAGGATGATCTCACGCTCTATCTTATCAAGAATAAACAGAACATGAGATTCTCTCCTAACCGTTTCTCGTTTTCATTCAGGTGGATAGAATCCCTCCATGAGGAATATATGGCAGAAAAGCCATCTATGAGCAGAGATGCATACTATGCATTGAGCGCATCATTTGCTGCTGCATACGCACTTATCGGGTACGAAGGCGATATTGTTCTTGCCTGAAAACCACAGCAATTCACCTCTTTTTTATGCCGCGTAAGAAAATAGGCATTACGTTTATTTTTGCAAAATAAATGTGTGTTTTGCCTTCAGGCATGCTAGAATATATAAAAGATCTAGGAGGTGCAAATGGATATCAAGGAATTAAACAGCGTAAGCCCGATCCGTGTATTCGAGGAATCAATCAATGGCGGGCTTGGCAAGGGCAATCTCGGAGTGATCGTTTCCAGGCATGGATTGGGAAAGACAGCCTGCCTTGTGCATCTTGCTACTGACAAGCTTTTCAAGGGCGAGAGCGTAATTCACGTATCCTTCTCAGGGAATGTGGAACATGTAATAAACTGGTACAAGGAAGTATTCAGGGAGATAGCGGAGCTGCAGTCACTGGATGATGCTGCTATGGTCTATAATTCGATTCTCTCTAATCGTGTCGTAATGAACTTCTCTCAGGAGCAGGTTCCTATTGAAAAGGTTCTTTCTTCTCTTGAATCTCTGATCAATCAGGGGTCCTTCAAGGCAGATGCAATCCTGTTTGATGGCTATAAGCTCACAATCGCGGATGAGGATGATATCGTCAAGATCCGTGATTTTGCAAAGAAGATGAATCTTGAGGTATGGTTCAGTGTTTCTCCTGTGCGTCCAGACGTTGTCTATGATGATAACGGAGTACCTAATTCACTTCTCAAGTACTATGATCTGATTGATGTTCTGCTTGCTCTCAAGTATGACGAGAAGATCGACAAGGTAATCCTGACAGTTGTAAGAGCTCATCATCAGAATGTACCGAAGCCGATGAAGGTCACACTTGATCCGAAGACAATGCTTATATCCAAATAAAGCTGTTTGCGATGAGGCCTGATGATGCAGGCCTCATTTAATTCAGTCCTTCAGCAGTACGATAGCCTCAGCTTCAATAGCTTCACATCTCCCGATAGGACCGAATCCTTCAGCGGTCTTGGCTTTTATGTTGAGCCTTGATGCAGGAATTCCAAGAAGAGAGGCTAGATTGTCCCTGATTTCCTTTCTGAAAGGTTCAAGCTTTGGCTTTTCGAGCGTTATCACCGTGTCGATATTCTCGATTCTGTTCTCTGCAAGCTTGCCGACTTCCCTTGCTATGATTGCTGAATCAAGTCCAGAGAGCGCTGGATCTGTATCTGGCCATATGTGACCTATATCGTCCATGCCAAGAGCTCCGAGAATGGCATCTGCGACAGCATGGATGAGAACATCTCCATCAGAGTGGCCTTCTTCTCCTTTGTCATATGGAATGGTGATGCCTCCTATGACAAGAGGCCTTTCTGGTACAAGGCGATGAAGATCCTTTCCGAAGCCTATCCTCACTCTGCATCTCCCTTCATCAGAAGTTCCCTCATCCTTCTTGATGCCTTGGCGCTTTTCCGTCCCTCTTCCCTTGCCTTGATATATTCCTCTGCTTTCTGCTTTGCGTTCGGGATATCATCTGCATATGTTATCTTTATATTCTCTCTGCTTCCGACAGAGAATGTTGATCTATAACCTGCTGCCAAATGAACTTCAAGGTCATCATCTGCATCAGGAAGAGGAAAACGCCTATATGCATCTATGATTTCCTCTGTGCGGAATATCTGCGGAGTCTGTACATTGACGAGTCCTTTCTTCGGAATCGTTTCTGAAAAAAGACCATCAGGACCTATCCTTCTTATAGCATCGGTCGCTGGAAGCACCGGAACCGCCCCTCCTGCTATAGTCGCAGATGCCAGTGTTGATATCACGAGGCTTTTATTGAGATAAGGACGGGCCCCATCATGGATTGCAACGAACTCAGGCATCTCAGGCATTTCCTGCAGGGCTTCAAGTGCAGCTTTTACAGATTCCTTCCGTGTATTGCCGCCTTTGACAATCAAGAGTGGAACAGCTCCTATATCCATAAGATCGTCAAGGGCCACTGCTGTCTCATCCTCGCATCCTTCCGGGCATGTCACTATAACGGCTTTTAAGGTCGGTATTTCATAAAATGGCTTTGTCGCCATGTACAGGACAGAGTGCCCATCCAATGGCAGATATTCCTTCTTTACGTTGTAATCTATTCCTTTTGCAAATCTTGTAGAAGATCCCGCAGCCGTTATGACTGCGGCAATGGTCGGTATGTTCATTTTTCAAGTTTAGAGAAGATTTTCTTCTTCACTTCCTCCGTGCTTATTCCTAGCACAGAAGATGATTCATCAACAAGGAGGGTAAGGGCGCTGTCGTAGAGCTTTCGCTCCTGAACGGGCAATTCCTTTATCTTGGATCTTCTGTAAAGAGAGTTGACTACGTTTGCAACCGATGCCATCGTTCCTTCACGCATCAATTCCTGATTTGCAAGCAACCTCTGCTTCCAGTCAGTTTTCCCTGAATCCCTTTTCGTCGAAAGCGATGAGAGCGCTTTCTTTGCTTCTGTTACCGATGCCAGATGCCTGAGCCCTATTTCGGCGGCTTTATCCACGGGCAACAGGACATCCATATCAGAAGATGTAATCTGGACTCTGTAATACTCCCGCGAATTTCTTTTTTCGCGAGAGAGTATGCAGCCGACCCCCTGCAGGGGGTATACGACACTGTCCCCGATATTGAAAACTGCATTTAACTCTGCGCTACTCATGTATTTATTCTAACAGAGTTTTTTGATTTTGGAGAAAATCTTTCAAATTGATCACGTTGATTGATCTTACACAGGATATATCAATGCCGTTACCTGTACGTATTTGCGGCAATGAGGGGGTATCATAAAGATCTGCAAGGGAAAGCAGACGCTAGATGGGATCTTCCTTTCCTTGCTTCTTTCAGGTGAGCTGGAAGAGGCGCTCATTTTCCATATAAACTCCACTTGACGAAATCATCGATAATAATTAGTTATAGTTAATAACTATTATGAATACTCTATTCTATGACATGATCTCAGCTGTGCGTTCCGTGCGGCAGCTGTATGAAGAAGCTGAAGGGAAAGTTGCATCAAAGTATGGGCTTTCCAAGGTTGAAAGTGCTGTTCTTGCATTTCTCAATAACAATCCAGGGCGTGATACTGCCAGCGATATCTCTGTAAGCAGGCGGATAAAGAAAGCCAATGTCTCTGTTGCAGTCAATGCCCTTGAGAATAAAGGTTTCCTTTCCAGGAAGACAGATGAAAAGGATAGGCGGGTATCGCATCTTACCACGCTTCCTCCATCATTCAGTTTCCTGAAAGAGCTTTCCAGTACGACTGAGCGTCTTTTCAAAGCGCTGGTGGAAGGCTTCAGCGAAGAGGAGATATCACAGCTTGATGACCTTATGAGAAGACTTGACGTAAATGCGAGGAAAAACAGATGAGTGATGATAAGGAATTCTTGGGCAAGGAGCCTCTGGGAAAGCTTCTTTTCAGGCTTGCGGTTCCCACTGTAACTGCACAGCTTATCAACATGCTCTATAACATTGTCGATAGAATATATATAGGGCATATGGGTGAGGAAGGAGCTTTGGCTCTGACAGGTGTAGGTGTATGCCTTCCGATTATCCTCATAGTCTCTGCCTTTGCGGCACTTGTAGGAGCAGGAGGTGCTCCGCGCGCAACCATATTCATGGGCAGAAAGGAATATGACAAGGCTGAGAAAACGCTTGCAAACTGCTTTACGCTGCAGATCCTGATATCTCTGGTGCTTACCGCAGTGCTTCTTATCTGGAACGAGGATCTCCTGCTTGCATTCGGTGCAAGCGAGAACACAATCGGTTATGCGACATCCTATATGAATATATATGCGATAGGCACAATCTTTGTGCAGATAACGCTTGGCATGAACTACTTCATCACAGCACAGGGATTCGCCAAGACAGGAATGCTCTCTGTCGCGATAGGGGCTGTTGCAAACATAATACTTGACCCTGTGTTCATATTCGGCCTTGGAATGGGTGTGAGGGGAGCAGCCCTTGCAACAATCATCAGCCAGGGACTGTCTACAATCTGGGTACTCTGCTTCCTGTTCGGAAAGAAGACATTCCTTCGTCTCCGTTTCTCTGAGATGAAGCTTGAACGGAGGATAATACTTCCGGCATTGGGACTTGGAGCTGCGACATTCATAATGCAGGCGAGCGAATCGATAATAAACATATGCTACAACTCGTCGCTGCTGAAATATGGTGGGGATATCGCAGTGGGGGCAATGACAATACTTTCTTCCGTAATGCAGTTTGCAATGCTTCCTCTCCAGGGGCTCGGTCAAGGTGCGCAGCCGATTCTCAGCTATAACTTTGGAGCAGGGAACAAGGGAAGGGTGAAGAGCTCATATTTCCTTCTTCTCCGTGTCAGCTTGATCTACTCTGCAATCCTATGGCTTTCTGTCATGCTTTTCCCATCGCTTTTTGCGCATATGTTCACCACGGATCAGGCACTTGTTGAATTCTCATCTACCGCACTTAGGGTATACATGGCCGCGTCTGTGCTGTTCGGCATTCAGATAGCATGTCAGATGACATTTACATCCCTTGGAAATGCAAGAAGCAGTGCAACGGTTGCGATAATGCGCAAATTCGTGCTTCTCATACCTCTCATGTATGCTCTTCCGCATATATTCACAGGCAATCAGACAATGGCTGTATTCCTTGCAGAGCCTGTCGCTGATACATTGGCTGTCACATTCACTGCCATCCTGTTCTTCTTTGAGTTCAGAAAGGCTCTCTCCTCTATGTAGTTATTGCTAACCTCCTGCCATATGGTTATCATCCTGTTCAGGAATGGTAACTATATGACATTGAATCAGCTTGCTATAGGAGAGAGTGGGAGAGTTCTCTCTGTCGGTGGCGACAAAGCGCTGCGCCGCCATTTCCTTGATATGGGAATCACGCCAGGAACTATCGTAACGCTAGTCAAGATTGCTCCGATGGGAGATCCTTTGGAGATATTCGTCCGTGGCTACGAACTGACGATAAGGGGGGAGGACGCTGCCAAGATCGGCATTGAACGCGCACAAGCCAGCATCAAGGAAGATAAGGTCAGCGCAAGGGTGCATGATACAGCGCATCCTCATATCGGAGAAAAGGGAGAGCATAAACCTTCTGATAAACCTCTGATCCCAGAGAGTACCCCAATCGTATTCGCCCTGGCTGGCAATCAGAACTGCGGCAAGACAACTCTTTTCAATCAGCTTACAGGTTCCAATCAGCATGTGGGCAATTTCCCCGGTGTCACCGTTGACTGCAAGACAGGAACCATAAGAGGTCACGAGAATGTCTCTGTTGCGGATACTCCAGGAATATATTCACTGTCCCCGTTCTCCAATGAGGAAATCGTTACAAGGGATTTCCTGCTTAGAAGCCATCCGGATGGAATCATAAACATAGTTGATGCGATGAATATAGAGAGGAACCTGTATCTTACGCTGCAGCTTATTGAGCTTGGACTTCCTATCGTCATTGCGCTGAACATGATGGATGAAGTCAGGGAAAATGGCGGGTCGATTGATGTCAATGAGCTTGAAAGAGAGCTTGGGGTTCCTGTTGTGCCTATTTCTGCGGCAAAGAACGAGGGCGTTGAGGAGCTTATAGACCATGCAATCCATGTAGCCCGGTTCAAGGAATGCCCGACACGGCCGGATTTCTGCCAGGATGAGGGAAGCATCGCAGAAACTGCGGTGCATAGGTCTCTGCATGCAGTCATGCATCTGATTGAGGATCATGCAAAACGTGCATCTCTTCCTATCCGCTTTGCAGCATCGAAGCTGCTGGAAGGGGATGAGCCTGTGATGACATCCCTTGAGCTTGACGATAATGAGAAATATACCCTTGGCCATATCCTTACGCAACTTGAAAGAGAGAGCGGAACAGGTGCTGATGCTGCACTTTCAGATGCAAGATACCGTTTTATAGAAAATGTATGCGACGAGTGTGTAAAGAGACCCCATGAATCAAAGGAAAGGCTAAGAAGCCTTAAGCTGGATAAGATCCTTACAGGAAAATATACGGCAATACCTGCCTTCATTCTTATAATGGGAATAGTTTTCTATCTGACATTCGGCCTTATAGGAACAGCGCTTTCCGATCTCCTTTCATTTGCGATAGACAGCTTTACGGCAACTGTGGACAATGCCTTGTCGCTGTTTGGCCTTAATCCTGTAGTGCATTCCCTGGTAATCGATGGAATCTTTGCAGGAGTCGGCAGCGTGCTTTCATTCCTTCCTATAATAGTAGTGCTGTTCTTCTTCCTGTCCATCCTTGAAGACAGTGGGTATATGGCAAGGGTTTCGTTCGTGATGGATAAGCTGCTGAGGAAGCTTGGGCTTTCAGGACGCAGCTTCGTGCCTATGCTGATAGGCTTCGGATGTTCTGTCCCCGCAATTATGGCGACAAGGACCCTTTCTTCTGAACGGGATAGGAAGATGACGATACTTCTCGTGCCATTCATGTCATGTTCCGCAAAGCTTCCTATCTATGCGCTCTTCACCTATGCTTTCTTCCCTCATTACAGAGCGCTTGTCATGATAAGCCTTTATCTGTTGGGGATAGTATTTGGCATAATATTTGCCCTGATTCTCAAGAATACAGGATTCAGGGGCAATCCTATACCGTTCGTGCTTGAGCTTCCGAACTACAGGATGCCAAGTGCAAGAAGCGTTCTGCAGCTTATATGGGAGAAGACCAAGGATTTCGTCACAAGGGCGTTTACCGTAATATTCTTTGCATCTATCATCATATGGTTCCTTCAGAGCTTTGATATCAGGCTCAATACTGTCTCCGACAGCAGCGAGAGCATGCTGGCCTTGCTTGGTTCATTCATCGCTCCTGTATTTGCTCCTCTGGGCTTTGATGACTGGAGGATATCCACATCTCTTATTACGGGATTCATGGCAAAGGAAAGCGTTGTAAGCACGCTCACCGTATTATTCTCAGATCCTCTTTCTGCGCTTTCCTCGATATTCACAGCAAAGACAGCATTTGTCTTCCTGACCTTCACGCTTCTATACACGCCTTGCGTTGCAGCAATCGCAACTGTAAGGAAGGAGCTTGGAAGACGATGGAGCATAGGAGTGGTTATCATACAGTGCGTGGTTGCATGGCTTGCAGCTGCTGCTGTCAGATTGATTACCATGCTTTTCTGAACAGAGAAATACATAAGAATATACAGGATGCGGCAAACGGGATTCCGATGAGTCCCGTTTTTTGCGCTTCATATAGGATTATCTTCTGTGCGCCCTTATGCGAAGACGTACATAGTTATGATCCATACTCAGCTATGAAATAGCTTGCCTTCCAGTCTTGCACGGCACTCATTGAAGATGTCTTCTTTCATTTCCTCTGAAAGACCTTCGAATGGAGTTTTGCTGAACATCCTGATCCAGTCAATAAGGCCATCAGCTGTTTTCTGCGGTGTAGGACGGTCGAACAGTACCGCATAATCGGTTTTAAGCCCATGGGCGTCAATTATATTTGCATATTCCCCTATAGATGGAAAATAGAACATCATTCTGCATTTCAGGCCCATTTCATGGAATATGCTTTCAAGTGCTGAATGCAAAGTCTCTGCACATCCTTTCCATAGGTCGGAACAAAGGAAAAATCCTCACTATAGCAATTGCTGTCCCAGTCTATATTCATATTTTGGAAAATAGCAGAAAAGGATCATGGTTTCCAATGTCAGGCAGCAGTAAGATGAAAAGAGGCCGGAAATGCAGCTCCGGCCCTCTTATGCTGTCAAGCTATCGGTCTGATCTTCTTATTGTATACATGGATGAAGAACAGTATTGATAGGGTAAGTCCTGCAAGTTCTGCAATAGTGAATGCAAACCATACAGATGAAAGCACTCCGAATGATGCAATGATTGCGGCAGCTGGAAGGAGTATTACAATCTGACGGACTATTGAGACAATCATGGATGCATATCCGACACCGGTTGCCTGGAATACGGATGTAAGGCTTATCGCGATGGCAGCTGGGACGAAGCAGAGGGAGATTATCCTGAGCGCCGGTCTTCCGATCTCAAGCATTTCCTCTCCTGCTGCAAAGAATGAAAGCAGGAGCCCCGGAGCTGCCTGGAACAGCAGGAGTCCAAGGAGCATTATCGCAACAGCTATAGTCCCTCCGAATCTGAGTGTGCTGATCATCCTGTCCTTCTGTCTTGCTCCGTAGTTATATGCAATGACAGGGATCATTCCATTCTGAAGTCCGAATACGGGCATGAACACGAAAGACTGAAGCTTGAAGTAAACGCCAAGCACGGAAACTGCTGTAGTGCTGAACGCTATGAGGATTGAGTTGAGCGCGCTTACCATCACGGTGCTTACACTCTGCATTATGATTGAGGGCACTCCGACTACGTATATTTCCTTTATGATCCTTCCAGATGGTCTTATCCCTCTGATGTGAAGTTCTACATATCTGTTCTTCCTGACGAAATACAGGGCAAGGAACATACTTACGAACTGTCCTATCACAGTCGCTATTGCCGCTCCATATACATCCATGTCGAATATGAATATGAAAACAGGATCCAGTATGATGTTCGTTACAGCTCCTGCCATCTGGGTAAGCATCGGATGTATGCTGTCTCCTGTTGCCTGCATTATCCTTTCAGCGGTTATATCGACAAATATGCCGAATGAGAAGATCAGGCATATCTGTGCATATCCGGTTGCAAGCTCAAGCAGTACAGGGTCTGATGTGAAGATAGACATGAATGGCCTTGTCCCGAATATGCCGAAAAGGGCGAAGGCAAGCCATGTCATGACTGATAGAAACAGTCCATTCCCTGCAGTATGCTCAGCTTCCTTCCTGTCTTTCTCGCCAAGTTTCCGTGCCAGATATGAGTTGACACCTACTGCAGTACCTACAGCAAATGCAATCATCAGGTTCTGCAGCGGGAAGGCAAGAGATACCGCTGTAAGCGAAACCTCTGATACACGTGAGACGAATATGCTGTCCACGATGTTGTAAAGTGCCTGTATGAGCATTGAGAGCATCAGAGGAAGGGAAAGCTTCATTATAAGGCGGGGAATAGCCTCGTATCCCATGATATTTTCTTTGATTTCTTCGGTCATAACGCGATGATGATATATAAAGGAAATATTATATGCAATGCATCCTCGCTCTTTTCGCTTTTCTTGATGTGCTCTAGAATCATTGCATGAAGGCGTTCCTCTTCTTTTTTCTCATGCTGCTTTCTCACTTGCTTTTCTCAGCATCTCTTGCAGATGTCCTGCAGAGCGTGGCAAATGAGAGCCTGAGTGCGGAGAATTACAGGCTCAGCTATGAAAACAGCCTTATATCGATAAGGTCAGCGGAACTTGATGACAGGGCAGAGTATTCATTTGATGCGGAAGTCTCTCCGCTTTATGAGGATGCAGGCGGGGTAGAGGTCGGGAATCTTTCGTTTTCCGTAACAAGCGCAGATGATGATACTACGGTTACTGTACGTTCTCCTTTTGCTATCAGCTATGATGGGTCTGGAAGCATTTATCATCCAGGCCTTGGCATCGAGCATACATTCGATTTCGGCCATGACGATGAACGTCTGGAGGATCTTCAGAATCAGGCATCGCTTGTATCCACGGAGCGGACATTCAGAAGCTCAATCCTTTCTGTACAGCGTTCAGTCCTGGACATATCCTCATCGATATATTCCGTTGAGCTTGAGATTTCAATGCAGCAGTATGAACTGGGGAAGCTGAGAAAGGAACGGGATGATGATATAAAGCTTGGCATAATGTCAGAGGAATCCATTGATGCTGCCGAGTATGATATCTCGATAAAGCTTGCTGAGGACAATCTTGCATCGCTTTCAGCCCAGCTTGATATATACAAAGAGTCATTCAAAGCCCTCACCGGACTTGATTGGGAGAGCTATGACTCTATTCCGGAACCTCTGTTTCCTTCCTCTCTTTCATGGAGCGGAAATTCCGAGGTGGAGGAGGCTCGGCTGCTGGCAGAGATCGCTGATGAGACGTATCTTGTCGAGTATTCCTATCTCCATCCGAAATCCCTGTCGCTTTCTCTTGATGCCGATAGTACGATAGTCCAGAACGAGGTACTTGCATCAAATGGTGTCGATGCAACGCTTTCTGCGGTTTGGAATAGCGATACATGGTCTCTCTATGCCTCTGGCGGCGGTGAATGGACTGAACAGGATGGATTCATCCCCAGTCTGGCAATAGGAGGTTCCTGGCGGAGCGACAGCACAAAGCGCGAGGATGAGCTTTACCTTGAGACTCTTTCTAATGAGCGCCTGTTAAGCCGGAATGAGTATATCATAGAGCTCTCTGATTACAGGGAGAGTGTTCTTTCCCTTGGTTCTGACATCATTGCATGGCAGGCTGAACGAGAGCAGCAGGATAATGAGATAGCTTACAGGAATGCACTTCTTGAACAGCAGAGGGCTTTTTATGATAGAGGACTTACTGATGAAGAGAGTCTGATGGATGCGGAAATGGAGACAGAAAGAGCAGAGAAGGAACTTGAGATACTGAAACTCGAAGGTCTTTCCCTTGCACTCTCTGCCGAGTCGCTTTTGATTTGAGGTTTATATGGACAAAGAAAGACTTGATTCTGAATCTGATGCAGAGGCGATGAAGCTGATTGCTTCAGCCAAAGCTGCGGGCAAGCGGCGCAAGAGAAGAAGGCTGATCATATTCATTGCCCTTATCGTGATGATGATCATGCTCTATATTGCGCTTCGTATCATTCTTTTGGATGGAGAGGATGCTCCAGCTGCAGCTCAGGATATGATTCTTGAAGCGGTTGTCACGGAGAATGTATACACACAGACGATCGATCTCTCGGGCTATGTCGAGCCTTATGATACCCAGGAGACGAAATTCAGGAGTACGGGTGCTGTCACAGGTGTTTACGTCAAGGAAGGCGACAAAGTCAAAGAAGGGCAGCTTCTGGCTTCAATCGACAATACAGCACAGCTTGCCGATCTGCAGAGTATCAGGGATAGCATAGAAGAAGCTGAGCTCCGGGGCTCTGCAAGGGAGCTTGAGCTTCTGAAGCTTCAGGAGATAAATGCAGAGAATGCTTTGGAGTATACGAATATAGTGGCAAACTTCGATGGAGAGGTTGCCTCTGTGGATGTTGAGGTCAATGATTATTTCGAAGCTGGAGACTCAGTGATGACAATTGTTGACCGCTCAAGGCTGAAAGCTACCGTTGAGATTGATGAGATAGATATGCAGTATGTGGAGATCGGTGAGATTGCTGAGCTTACATTCGATTCTATTCCAGGAGAGGTTATCGAAGCAGAAGTTACATATATACCGATGCTCGGCCGTTATACTGATCAAGGTATAGGCGTTGCAGATGTAGAGCTCACGATCGAGAATCCCCCTGAAGGGCTGATGCCAGGATTCACATTCGATGGAGTAATAAATGTTGAGGGTGAGGTTTCGATGATCCTTATTCCACAGGCTGCTGTTACCGTTGGACGGGGAGGTGCTGCAAGCGTTGAGAGAAAGAGAGCTGATGGCACGACGGAGACTGTAAGCGTAAGGGTGAAGTATCTAGGCGAAGGGCTTTGCCAGGTTCTTTCATCTGACCTCGTTCCGGGCGATGTGCTTGTATACACAGCAAGGAGCGGCAGCAATGCTCCTCCTATGATGAGGATGTTCTGATGTGCATTGTGATATCATTCGAGGATGTACGGCGATATTATGTAGTCGGTGAGAACGTGATCAAGGCCTTGGATGGCATTTCATTTGATATCATAAGCGGTTCATTCCTCGCCATCATGGGACCTTCAGGATCCGGCAAGAGCACTCTTATGAATCTTATAGGCTGCCTGGATACTCCTACATCCGGTGTCATACGGATTGATGGTGAGACGCTGGGGGATATGGGGGAGGATGAACTCGCCCTGATCCGAAACAGGAAAATAGGATTTGTATTCCAGAACTTCAACCTTCTCCCGAAGCTGTCCGCCCTTGATAACGTCATGGTTCCTCTCCTATACCGTGGGATCCCACTGAAGGAAAGAAAGGAGAAGGCAGAGGCCTTGCTGGAAAAGGTTGGACTGGGGGATAGGATGAAGCATCGCCCCACAGAGCTTTCGGGAGGGCAGAAGCAGAGGGTTGCGATTGCCCGTGCTCTTTCAAACAATCCATCCATAATACTTGCAGATGAACCTACAGGGGCCTTGGACTCAAAAACAGGGGATCAGATAATGGAGCTCTTCGAAAACCTTAACGATGAAGGCCGTACGATAGTGTTCGTGACACATGATCGCACCTTAGGTGCCAGATGCAGGTCATCCATATCAATCCGCGATGGGAGGATAGTGGATGGTTGCTGAGAACATAAAGCTGGCATTTTCCTCAATGGTGCAGAATAAGATGCGGACGCTTCTTTCCCTTCTTGGAATCGTCATAGGAGTGGCTTCCGTCGTTGCAATCCTTAATCTAGGAGAAAGCGTTACGGACTCCATGCTTGAATCAATGGCTTCAGGCGGACTTGATATGCTCACGATAACACCACGGGGAGCTGCAAGGGAGACCGAGATATTCACAGATGAGTTCTCAGATACCCTTATGAGAAATGTATCGGGAATAAAGACCGTCCTTCCTGTCCTCTCATCGATCGCTGTAATGAGAAATGGACAGGAGATCCTTTCAGGGGAGAGCATTCAGGGCGTGACGTCAGCCTTTTTCGAAGAGAACTCGCTTGAGCTGTCAGATGGTTCCTTCTTCACGCTCATGAATAACATAAACAGACGGCAGGTCGTCGTTTTGGGCAAGGATCTTGCCGATGAGCTTTTCCCTGTAGGCGGTGCTGTCGGAAGCTATGTCTCAATATTCCGCAATCAGGCCAAGAGCTATCTTGTAGTTGGCGTACTTGCCGAGAAAGATGCCACGCTTGGAGTTTCATATAACTATACGGCGTTCATTCCATACAATACATATGAGCAGCGGTTCAGCCGCGTTACGCAGGTATCGAATTATATTGTTAAGGTTGCAGAAGGTTCAGATGCGCTTTCCGTCTCCGATGATATTGAGTCATATCTTGATGTGATAGCCGGTCCGGATTATTACATGCTTTTCTCTCCTGCGACCATGGTTGAGATGGCTGGGGAGATAACCGGTACTTTCACAGCATTCCTTGCAGCTATTGCTGCGATTTCATTGCTTGTTGGCGGCATTGGGATAATGAACATCATGCTTGTATCCGTTATAGAACGAACAAGGGAAATCGGAATAAGGAAGGCTCTTGGGGCAACTCCTAGGATAATAAGGACACAGTTCCTTGTTGAATCGGTGATCCTGACGCTTTCAGGCGGCCTTATAGGAATCTTGATGGGCTCTCTTCTGAGCTATGCTGTTGTATCGGCATCTGGCTGGAATCTTCATTTTTCCCTCCCCGCTATTGCTGTTTCATTGCTGTTCTCTGCGTTCATAGGCATATTCTTCGGCTACTATCCTGCTTATAAGGCTTCCAAGCTTGATCCTATTGATGCTTTAAGCCATGAATAGGTTTACTTTTCCTTGTTTTTCAAAATAGAATGCAGGTGGAGGACACTTATGATAGTATGCAAATTCGGCGGCAGCAGCGTTGCGGATGCCAATCAGATAAAGAAGGTCCAATCGATTCTCATGAGCGATGAGAGAAGGCAGGTGGCTGTTGTATCAGCACCTGGCAAGAGAAACAAGGATGATGATAAGATCACAGATCTGCTGTATCAGTGCAACGATCTTGTGCGCAAAGGCCAGTCATGCCGTCAGGTTTTCAATGTCATTGCCAAGCGTTTTTCCGAGATTGCACGAGCTCTTGGTGTGGAAGAGAAGGATTTTGCAGGGAAGCTTGATGAGATAAGGTATCAGATTGATGCTGGCCGTGGTGCTGATTACGCTGCATCACGTGGAGAATACCTTTCTGCCTATATCATCAGCAAGTTCCTTAAATGGGAGTTCATTGATGCAGCTGATGTTGTTGTCATAAACTCCGACTCTACTGTAAACGAGGCGACATATGCCAAGCTTGCTGAGAGAATCGAAAATGGTAAGCATTACGTTATTCCAGGCTTTTATGGAGAGACAGAGCAGGGAGTCCTGAAGACGTTCACCCGTGGTGGCTCAGATATTACAGGAGCTATCGTTTCCCGTGCACTGTCTGCGGAGCTTTATGAGAACTGGACAGATGTTTCCGGGATATACAGGGCAGATCCAAGGGTTGTTGAGAATGCTTCTGTCATTCCAGCAATGTCCTATAAGGAAGTCAGGGAGCTGTCAGATGTAGGTGCGTCTGTTTTCCATGAAGAGGCTATCGCTCCTATCTATCACATCGGGATTCCTATAAACATCAAGAATACAAACAAGCCTGAAGACAAAGGTACCATGATTGTCCCCGATCCTGGTGTTACAGGGCTTTCCGGTGTGTCTGTGAGGACTGGCCTTTCCATGATCAATCTGCGTAAGCTGATGCTCTTCAAAAAGTCCGGCATGCGTCATGCTCTTCTCACGATGCTTCATATTTTCGGTATCAGGCCTTGCTATTCGCTTTTCGGCATTGATTCAATTGTCTGGTTCTTTGAATCAAAGATGGCAAGTGATAGCGTTTGCGCATCAATGTGCGAAAGGCTGAAGAAGGAATATGAGCTTGATTCCATAGAAGTTGACAGAGGTTATGCTATCATGGGCATAACAGGTACCGTAGATGCGATAGGCAAGGGATGTCTGGATGCTGTGACGGCTCTCGCGGAGAATGGTATTGAGATTGTTTCAGTGAATATGGGAGCATCTGATACATCTGCACTGATCGGTATACGGGAAGAAGATTCCCAGAAAGCGCTGAAGGCTGTCTATGACAAGCTTTTTGGCTGAACAGTGGATGCCAGCTGATAAAGCTGGCATTTCTTATGATATACAGAGAAATAGATTCATCTGAGCTGAACCATGGCCTTTTCGCCTTCTTCATACGCAGACAGGCAGTGACTGATTGCTGGAGATGGGACGGCAATGCATGGTGTATAAAGCCAGATCCATTTATTGATGACTGGACTTATTATGATTACTGCAGCCTCATCGTGAAGCTTCGGCAGATAAAGGCTTCTGATGGCTTTGTATATGGTGCATTCTCTGAGGATGGGCTGAAGGGATTTACCGCTGTGGATAACAGGCTGTTTGGCCACGATATGCAGTACATGGATCTCGCTGAGCTTCATGTTTCCTCAGATATGCGCAGAAGAGGTATAGGACGCACTCTTTTTCAAGCTGCAGTTCATTTCGCCTCATCCAGAGCTGCCGGAAAGCTGTACATATCTGCGCATTCGGCCTGTGAGACGATTTCGTTCTACAGGTCAATGGGATGTGTGGCGGCTGAATGGATTGATCGAAGCCACGCAAGCAAGGAGCCATACGATATTCAGCTTGAGTATGTATGCAATGAGAAATACTGCCACATAAGTGGCAGCATCAATCAGTTGTAGGAGAAAATCCTTAGCGGATTGTGAGCTCCGTATCGATGTCGAAGAACTTTGCCTTCTCCATGTTTGCGATAAGAGCTACCTTCTCATCTGGCTCAGGGATAACGGTTG
>CALXLI010000111.1 GCA_944389155.1 uncultured Spirochaetaceae bacterium
AGGATGATGCAAAGCGCACGATTGCGGTTGCAATCAGAAACCGTGTCAGACGCAAAAGGCTTCCTGATGCGGTGAAAGAGGAAATCACCCCGAAGAACATACTGATGATCGGCTCTACGGGTGTTGGAAAGACTGAGATAGCACGCCGTATAGCAAAGCTTGCTGATGCGCCTTTCATAAAGGTAGAAGCGACAAAGTACACTGAGGTCGGATATGTCGGACGTGATGTTGAATCGATGGTCCGCGATCTGATGGCAGCATCGCTGCAGATGGTCAGGGAGGAGATGGCATCATCAAAGAAGGATGATGTTGACAGAAGGGTTGAGGAAAGGCTTCTTGACCTTCTTCTTCCATCCCTAGAAAGCTCAGGAACAGATGTCAGCAGCACGCGTGAGCAGTTCAGGGAGATGCTCAGGAAAGGAGTGTTCGACAACAAGGAGGTCGAGATGCCTCAGAGCCAGAAGCCGAACTTCGGCTTTGAGCTCATGGGCTCATCCTCAAACATGGAGGACCTGCAGCAGGCTCTTGGCTCCATTGGCACGATGTTCTCCAATCAGGGGAAGCCTAAGGTCCGCAAGATCTCCGTCAAGCGTGCCAGGGAGATAATCGAAGAAGAGGAGATGGACAAGGTCGTAGATCCTGACAAGGCTGTTGATGAAGCTAAGGAAAGGGCCGAGGAGATGGGGATTATCTTCATCGATGAGATCGATAAGGTCGCATCACGCGGAAATTCCTCGAACAGCGATGTATCCCGCGAGGGTGTGCAGAGGGATATCCTGCCAATCGTTGAAGGTACGAAAGTATCAACGAAATGGGGAGTGATTGATACAACGAACATCCTCTTCATAGCAGCAGGAGCGTTCTCATTCGCAAAGCCATCTGACCTGATTCCTGAGCTTCAGGGACGATTCCCGCTGCGCGTCGAGCTTCATGACCTTACTGCTGAGGATTTCTACAGGATACTGACAGAGCCACAGAATGCGATTACCAAGCAGTATATCGCACTGCTTTCCACTGAAGGTGTTACAGTGAGCTTTACCGACGAGGCGCTGCATGAGATAGCTTCCATTGCATACGATGTGAACCAGAGCAATGATAATATCGGGGCAAGAAGGCTTTATACTGTGATGGAGAAGCTTCTGGAAGAGCTCTCATTCTCTGCAAATGAACTCAGCGGCCAGCATGTTGACATAACCAAGGACTATGTAAGGCAGAGGCTGTGCAACATCGTGGAGGACCAGGATCTTTCAAGGTACATTCTCTGATGGAATACTATACCGTTGTTGCTGATAGCTATGAAAATGCTGTCAAGAAAGCAAAGAGCCTGTATGGTGATGATATAAGGATACATTCAAGGCGCGACTATATGACGCACGGCACTATCTTCACCCGTCGTCAGCCGCGCTGTGAGATTGTCTGCTATTCATCTCAGCGCAAAGAGGCAAAGGATGCACGGCTAAGGGATCGTGACATGAAGGAATTCGAGAAGGAGGCAAGGACTCCAGATCCTTCCACGCTCTCGCCAAATGAACGCCTTGATACGGAAGTCTACAGGGAAAAGGATGCGGAAGCTGTTTCGATTCTCGATAAGAACCATATCGAAGATCCTCTTAGAAGCAAGCTTCTGAAGGCCTTCCCGACATCTGAGGATGCTGGCGTTGCCCTTTCCCAGATGCTGCTGCGCTCTTTGGACATAGACTACGGAAAGCAGGTCCATCCCAAGCATTTCGTGGCTTTCATCGGGCCAACTGGATCAGGGAAGACAACAACGCTTGCAAAGGTTGCCTATGTCTACAAGCAGCAGGGAAAGAATGTCGCGATCATAACGCTTGATACGTACAGGGTAGGGGCGTATGAACAGGTGAAGGCATTTGCCGATGCGCTTTCAATCCCCGTGAAGAAGGCAAGCGCGGAAGATGAGCTTATCGCAGCAACGGAAAGCTTTCAGGATATGGATATCGTATTCATAGATACCATGGGAACATCCCCGAAGGATAAGGAGCTTGCCTTGCATCTGACATCTCTCCTTTCAATGCTCGGAAGCGATAGGACTGATCTGATAATGACAATCCCCGCAACGATGAAGGAAGAGGATATGAGAGAGCAGTATGCCCTTTATTCAAGGCATGGGAAACCATCCCTTGCTATAACCAAGCTGGATGAGACCGAGACTGTTGGCAATGTGCTGTCATTTGCATATGGCGCAGGGCTTCCCATCATTTTCCTGACAAATGGACAGCGGGTCCCTGATGATATAGAGAAAGCCTCTTCCAAGGCGCTTATTGCGCATCTGAAAGACATAGGCTTGGAGATGAAGAACTCCGAAAGCCAGATAAGCAAATAATATTCATTTTATACTTATAGTGATTTTGGTTGAAGAACAATCAGATTACTATAAGTATTTTATTATATTTATATTACTCTAATCACTCTTGTCATTATTACCCCCTTTCTCTTATTGCCATTGCTTCTAATGATAAATATAATGATTTCCTAGTGAGAGACAGACTGTAAGATGGGCAGATATAGTTATGATGATATGCCGCCAGAGGGTTATAGGGAGCGGCGTGAAAGCAGTAAGAGAGGCACTTTCGTAATTGCATTTGTCGGCATATTGCTGACTCTCATCGCTATAATCGTCTATCTTATGTACACACCTAGAAATGCTGAGGCTGCCGCATATGAAGAGGAAAGCACTGTGATAACAGAGCCCGTTCCCGCAGAGACAGCAGCAGTTGAAGAAGAGCCTGAAGCTGCAGTTCCAGCAGAGCCTTCTGTGCCATCTCCGATTGTTTCCTCTGTCCAGCCTCTTTCGATAACTGAATACACTGTCTCCGATGATGATACACTGCAGAGCATCGCTGAGAAATTCGGCATAACCGCAGCTACTGTGAAGGAATTCAATGCAATCGATGGGGTAAAGGCAGTTCCCGGAACTGTGATAAGGATTCCTGAATATTCCGGTACGCTTTATACCGTTCGTGAAGGTGATACACTCAGCTCCATCGTGCAAAGCTACAATCCTGAGCTTTCAGCAAATGACCTTGCTGCTGTGAATGGCCTGGATACCACAGAGATAAAAGCAGGTGATGAGATCTTCATTCCTGCGTTCGGCAGTGATATAACGCGGGACAACAGCTTTGCATCGCCTGTTGAGGATGGAAAGGTCATAAGGCATAGAGGCGAATACTATATGGATAAGAATGAAACTGTCGAGGGCGTTGTCATCGCAGCAACACCTGGTACAGCTGTCCTTTCTGCATCCGATGGTACTGTCAGGCGTGTCGGCATGACTGCTGAGAGGCGCAGATACATAGAGATCGAGAGCGCTGATGAATATACTGCATTCTATATGGATATAGAGAACCCTCTTGTAAAAAGCGGGGATACGGTAGAGCAGGGAAGCGTGATCGGAATGATCGGCTCGAGCAGCAAGTACTATGGTGAGCCTGCAATCCTATTCTCCATCAGCCAAGGCGGTATAAGCATAGACCCTGAGGATATGATAGTATTCTGAGGTCATCCACTTGCCTGTGCTTTTCCAGTTCCTCTGTATCTATCATGCAGCAAATAATCACCTATGCTATCAATGATAATGAATTCAGGATGGATGAATGGACTCTGATGATGTCAGGAGACTCATTGAAAAGAGGAAAAAAACTGACACAGAAGCTCAGCGAACATGAAGAATCTGCGGACATTGGAAATCTTCGCATTGATGGTGTCTATCTTCGTATGCTTCAAGAACTTTCAGATACTGCATCTGAACTTCAGCACTGCCTTGGAAATCAGGACCATTCATCGAGTATGCATGAAGAAAAAGCATCGGCCACGCCTGAGATTGGCATGGCCGATTCGAATCTAAAGACTGTATTGATTGTATTACCAATTCTTGCCGCAACAATTCTTGTACTTTTTCCCAGAACCGCAGGGGCAGGGGTCGTTCCTTCCAACCTTTGGCTGCGTGCGCACGATCGTTGTGTTCTCAGCCTGCGCTCTGCCTGTCACTGCTGTCTTTATCTCCCCGTTGGGTCTCTGCTGCTGCAGTGTGGGCCCAGGAGACTGGTGCGTTGCCTGCATCCTTACATTCCTTGTGTCCCTCTGCCTCGGCTCGACTGTGACTTTTACAGCAACAACTGTTCTGCATACTGTTTCAGTGATGCTTTCGATCAGCTCATCAAATGCCTCTGATGCTGTGTTCTTGTATTCAACAAGAGGATTCTTCTGGGCGTAGCTCATAAGGGATGCTGCTTCTCTCAGATCCTCAAGTGCATCAAGGTGGTCGATCCATCTTTTGTCTATGTTCCTAAGATAGACAAAGCGGATGAATGCATTGAAGTTTGCCTTTCCGACCTTTTCCTCTTTCTCCCTTATGTTCTTCTCGATAGCTTCCTGTATTCTTGTGATATCATAGCCAAGCTCTGGATCCGGAGAAGTGGAGAATATCTGCTGGTAGTACTCAATGAACTTATCCTTGTCGCCGGCAGCTTCCTCAAAAGCTTCCTTTGCAAGTTCCTTTGAGTTGTCGATGACCCTATCTGCAAGATCCTCTGCTGAAAGTATCCTGTCGCGTTCAGAGTAGATGAAGTTTCTCTGCTCATTAAGCACATCATCGTATTCAAGAAGGCGCTTTCTGATCTCGAAGTTCCGTTCCTCGACTCTCTTCTGTGCATTCTCGATAGCGTTGTCAAGCATCTTGTGATGGATAGGCTCTCCATCCTTGAGCCCAAGGCGTCCTATCATCTCCTTCAGGCCTTCTTTTGCGAAGAGCCTCATCAGAGGATCATCAAGAGAGATATAGAACTGGCTTATGCCAGGATCACCCTGTCGTCCGGATCTTCCTCGCAGCTGATTGTCTATGCGCCTTGATTCATGTCTTTCGGATCCGATTATGTAAAGGCCGCCAAGAGCCTTGACCTCCTCATATGCCTTTGTATATTCAGGCATGATCTCGGCCATTGCCTTCTTCAGCTCTTCTGGCGTTGCCTCGCTTCCCGCTTTCTTCAGGGCAAGGTGCTGAGGCGATTCTCACAGCTTTATATCCGTTCCTCGTCCTGCCATGTTCGTTGCGATCGTGACAGCTCCCTTTGCTCCGGCTTCGCCGATGATGAAAGCCTCACGCGCATGGTTCTTTGCATTGAGCACCTCATGCCTTATGCCTTCTCTTGTCAGAAGCCTTGAAAGACGTTCTGATTTCTCGATTGATGTTGTTCCGATGAGTATAGGCTGTCCTGTTTCATGTATGCGTTTTACATCCTTTGCGATAGCGGCGAACTTCTGCTCCTCGCTGTAGAATGTAAGGTCTGGAAGATCCTTTCTCTGTATAGGAAGGTTCGTAGGTATGACAACTACGTCCATCTTGTAGATTTCCTTGAACTCAGTTGCCTCTGTGTCAGCGGTTCCTGTCATTCCCGAAAGCTTGTCATACATCCTGAAGAAGTTCTGGAAAGTTACAGTCGCGAATGTCTTTGACTGTCCGCGTACCATTACATTCTCCTTTGCCTCTATTGCCTGATGAAGACCTTCGGAGTAGCGTCTGCCTGGAAGCACACGTCCTGTGAACTCGTCTACGATCTGGACCTCTCCATCCTTCACTATATAGTCAGTATCGCGCTGATACATATACTGGGCCCTGACAGCCTGCGTGACATAATGCACAAGCTCGAAGTTCTGGTCATCATAGAGCGAGTAGACCGTATTCCCATTCTCATCCTTTGAAGGCTGGAGCGCACCAAGCTTTTTCAGGGCTTCTTCTATGTGCGTCATTCCATCTTTCGTGAACGTGACCTTCTTTCCTTTCTCATCGAGCTTGTAATCGCCTTTCTCATCAAATGCGGCATAGCTTGCCCTGTCGAGCTTCTCCATGGCTGTCAGCTCATAGTAATCTCCTGTCTCAGGATCCTTCTCGCATTCCTTGAGATAGGGGACAACAGCCCTTGCAGCCTTTACCTTCGGCGTATCATCCTCAGCCTGTCCCGATATGATAAGAGGTGTCCTTGCCTCATCGATAAGGATGGAGTCGATCTCGTCTACTATCGCATAGTGGTGCTTTGCCTGGAGCTTTGAGGAAAGCGATCCCTTCAGGTTATCGCGAAGGTAATCAAATCCGAACTCATTGTTTGTTCCATAGGTTACATCCGCGCTATATGCTTCCCTCTTCCTCTGGTCGTCCTGGCCAGCTACGATCACGCCAGCTTTCATGCCAAGGAATGAATAGACCTGTCCCATCCACTCTGCGTCACGCTGTGCAAGGTAATCGTTGACTGTGACTATATGAACGCCTTTTCCCTCAAGCGCATTGAGATAGGCTGCTGGAACAGATGTGAGCGTTTTTCCCTCTCCTGTCTTCATTTCGAGTATTGAACCCTGATGAAGGACGATTGCGCCCATTATCTGAACATCGTAATGCTTCTCTCCAAGCGTTCTTCCCGCAGCTTCCCTTACAAGGGCAAACGCCTTTGGCAGAAGCTCGTCAAGCGTTTTCCTTCCGCTCTGGACCTCTTCTTTCCATTCGTTTGTTATTCTTGGGAAATCTTCATCGCTAAGGCTTTCAGCCCATGCATATTCTTTCTTGACGCTCTCAACGATAGGGGAGAGCCTCTTCATATCCTTGTCGTGTTTAGTGCCCCCGAACAGGGCTGCCCAAAATTTAGCCATAGTCTAATATTAGTCAAAAAAAGGGAGTATGAGTAGATTGGAGGTGTATATTAACTTCTGGCTTTTTGGGTTATCATCAGCATATGGATTGGACTTTTACTATAGGAACTCTTACGTTCGGACTTCTTGATATAATAACGCTGGCAATCATATTGATCGGTGCGATATCCGGATGCATTACAGGATTCAGCGTATCAGCGACAAGGCTTGTCGGTTTCCTTGTTGCCATTCCAGTATCCCTTCTCTTTACGAAGAATCTTGCTGCATTCATGGCAGACAGGACATCTGTCCCGCTTTTCTGGAGTACATTGATAGTCTTTGTCGCGCTCTCGCTTGTTGTATACATTGTCGTGTGCATCCTTGGCACGCAGCTTGCGAATATCCTGGGAGCAAGCAGCCATCTCAGAGCCATCGATTCGATACTTGGCTTCATCTGGGGACTTGCCGCTTCAGCCATAACCATCTCGATAATCCTTGCAGTGCTCAACTTCCAGAGCTTTGTCGATATAACATCATTGACAGACAAAAGCATAATAATCCATGAGATAATAGAGCCGCTTTTCCCGACTCTCAAGGACTCTTTTCTTGGAGCGATGAATGGCGTTTGAGGCCTTGCGTGAAACACAGCCTTCAATGACTGGGACAATAGAAGGGGTGATGAGCAGGGGAATGCTCCCGCAGACGCTCCTTTTTTCCGGTTGTTCCGGTTCAAGCCGTCTTACAGCAGCGCTCGATCTTGCATTCCTGCTGACAGGCGAGGAGGAGAAGCGGGCTGCCCTTTCATCGCAGCGTATATCCCTTTTCCTGTCAAGGCCGCTGAGGACAGAGCTTGCAGCTGCTTCCTCGCTTCTTGCCAGACAGCGCAACAGCAGGGCAAGACGCTTCTACGTAGAGAGCGTGAGGAAAGTGCTTCTGCAGTATCATCAATCTGTTGCGGTGCTGCATAAAGAGCCTTCTGGTGTGAAAGCCGTGAGGAATGACAGGACAGATGGAGACAGGTCCGTAAGCGCTGTTGCATCCCTTATAGACGAAAGGCTGATGACGATAGAGGATGAGAGGGAGTACAGCGAGGACGAGATAAAGAGCGCGATAGCTGAGATCGATAGCTATCTTACAGATGCCGTGCTGAATGTCGGAAAGAAGACAACCGGTGCAACCATCGAGGAGATAAGGGCTACACAGTCCTGGCTTCAGGATGGAATCGATGAGAAGGTTGTGATATTCGAGAACGCAGAAGACTATACAGAGGGGGCAAAGAACAGCCTTCTCAAGCTTTTGGAAGAGCCACCGCTGCATAGCCATATAATATTGGTATCAAGAAACCCTTCAAGGCTATTGGAGACAATACTCTCAAGATGCAGGAAGTTCTCATTCCCGGAGCTTTCTGGTGAGAGGATCTCGAAATTCATCGGGGAGCATTTCTCGATCTATGGCAGCTATAGCTCTTTCGATGAGTTCTTCTTTGAGGAGAGTGCTGATGAGGACAGCAGGACAGCCATGAAAGGATTCATCGATCTTTACTTCAATGCGCTCCTGAAAGGAGAGATGCTTCCGCTCTCAAGTGAAGAGGAGATGTTTGAAGCAGTTGAGAAGATGGATGGCTTCCAGTACTTCTCATCATCGGTCCTTTCACGCCTGGAGAATGCGCTGAAGTCCGGAAAGATAGGAAGCAGCAGGGCAAAGAGGTGTTACGAGGCCCTGTCTTCGGGGGTTTCAAGAAAGGAGACATATAATATGTCAATGCGTCTTTCGCTTGATCTCGTGCTGAGGGAGGCTTGCCGTGTCAACTAAGCTATTGAAGAAAGCTGCTGTCAATATAGAGCAGTTCCCGCTCTCGGAGCTGAAGAAGCTTATTGCAGAGAGCATCAAGGAGTCAGATACCTACCGCACTCTGCTCGATGGGCTTTCGGATGGCCATGTAGTGCTTGCAGGCGATCACAGGATCGTATTCGTATCCAAGGCGACCGCAAGGCTTATCCCCACTGATCGGAGAAACAGGATAAGAGAGGGCATAAGGATCGAGTCAGCGATTTTCGATAAGGACGTGAAGGACTATATAATAGCGGTGCTTTCAGGAAAGGAAAGGGCGGACGCGAGGGATTTTGCATTCCAGTCCGGAGACAGTACAAGCGTAATGCGCATAAGCTTTTCCACCCTCAGCGTCGGCGATGAGTCGTTTGTCGATATAATGGTGCGTGATATCACAGAGGAGATCAACAAGGAAACCAAGCTCAGACGCTCGGAATCCCTCGCATCAATGACAACGATGGCTGCCGGTATCGCACATGAGATAAAGAATCCCCTTGCAGCAATGAAGATACATCTGCAGCTTCTGCGCAAGGCCTTCAGGAACAAGGGAAAGCTTGGAGAAGAGGATGCTGACAGATACCTTTCTGTGCTTGATGAGGAGATAGACCATCTTAACTCAATAGCCGTGGACTTCCTGTTTGCCGTACGTCCTATGAATGTTGAGCTCACCCTTGGCTCTGTGAATTCAGTGATCGAGGATCTTGTTGTATTCCTCTCTCCAGAGGCAAAGGACAAGAAGATCGAGATAAAGACAGAGCTTGAAGGATACCTTCCATCAGTTGAGATAGACCAACGCTATATAAGGCAGAGCCTTCTGAACATCGTGGAGAACGCATTCTCAGCAATGCCTGGAGGCGGAACGCTGAGAATATCCACAAAGCTTGATGGGGACTTCGAGATAATAAGGATAGAGGACAACGGCACTGGGATAGATGATGAGAGCCTTTCCAAGATATTCGAGCCGTATTTCACCACGAAGGCAAGCGGTACAGGTCTTGGCCTTACGGTTGTATATAAGGTTGTCAAGGAGCATCATGGCGATATCTTCGTGACTTCCGAGATGGGCAAGGGCACTGTGTTCACGATAAAGCTTCCTGTCCCCAGAAGCCAGAGGAAGGCACTTGAGAGCAAGGAGGGTAACTGATGGCTGCTATCTTGATTGTTGATGATGAGAAGAATATACGTTCAGGCTTGGAGATGGCATTCGAGGATGAAGGCTATACAGTCCTTACAGCTGCAAATGGCAAGGAAGCCTGGAATGAGATAAACCGCAACAGCGTTGACCTTGTCATAACAGACCTGAGAATGCCGGAGATGGATGGCTATGAGCTCTTGAAGCGCATCACCAGCTCCTATCCTACGCTGCCCGTCATTGTCCTCACTGGCCATGGCACTATCGAGACAGCTGTCGAGACAATGCGCGATGGCGCCATCGATTTCTTCACGAAGCCTGTTGACATAGACAAGCTTCTGCTTGTAGTGAGGAAAACCATCACTGCATCAAGCCTTGCCGAGCAGAACAGGAAGCTTGCAGAGGAGATAGACAAGCTCAAGAAGCAGCAGGGCTATGGCAGGATAATAGGGAAGTCCGGGAAGATATCTGAGCTGATGCAGACAATAAACCAGGTTGCCTCCACACGTGCCACAGTGCTTGTCACAGGTGAGTCAGGAACAGGAAAGGAGCTTGTCGCCGATGCTATCGAGGCTCTTTCTGACAGACATGGCAAGCCTTTCGTGAAGGTGCACTGCGCATCTCTTTCATCATCACTTCTTGAAGATGAGCTCTTTGGACATGAAAAAGGCGCATTCACTGGAGCTATCGCCCAGAAGAAGGGGAGATTCGAGCTTGCTGACACAGGGACGCTGTTCCTTGATGAGATCGGTGAGATAGATGCGGCAACGCAGGTAAAGCTTCTCAGGGTGCTTCAGGAGAGGCAGTTCGAGCGTGTTGGAGGGGAGAAGACGATAACAGTCGATGTGCGTGTCATCTGCGCTACCAACAGGGATCTGCAGGAAGAGGTCAAGGCTGGACGCTTCAGGGAAGACCTTTATTACAGGCTGAATGTCGTTCACATCACAGTTCCGCCTTTAAGGGAGAGAAAGGAGGACATAGAGCTTCTATCACAGGATTTCCTGAAGACCTTCAACAGCGAGGATGGAAGGAAGATAGAAGGCTTCACTCCACAGGCAAGGAAGGCACTTTACTCATATTCATGGCCAGGCAATGTCAGGGAACTGAGGAACAGCATAGAGGCAGCTGTAGTGCTTTGCAGGGGACGCATGATAGATGTTGACGATCTGCCGTCACAGATAAAGGAGAAGACAATCGAAAGCTCCGTCACGCTTCCTCTCCCGATAACTCTCGATGAGGCTGAGAAAAGGCTTATCGAGGATACGATATCATACTGCAATGGCAATAA
>CALXLI010000112.1 GCA_944389155.1 uncultured Spirochaetaceae bacterium
ATCCTTACGACAACCTTCAGCTTCTTCTCTGGCCCGATCTGGAGATTGGCACGGGCTGCACGGACAACCCTCGCGCATTCCTGCAGAAGCGAAACAAGAGCCTCGCTTTCTTCATCTGAGAGCGCAGGATCATAAACAGGATATTCACTTGCTATTACATCCCCATCATGATTAGGAAGCTTCTGGTATATTTCCTCAGTCAGGAATGACAGGAACGGATGCATAAGTCTCATGCTCTTTTCCAGGATGTCCATAAGGATGGATACTGCGAGATCCTTCTCCTCATCTGTTCCATGGAGCATCCTCGGCTTTGAAGCCTCAATGTACCAGTCGCAGAAATCATTCCAGAAGAATGAGTATATTGCCTGTGCGCTCTCATTGAACCTGTAGCCAGCCATAGCTTCAGATATTGTCTTTGCCGCCTTATTGAACGATGAATAGATCCAGCGGTCCATTATCGAAAGCCTGCTTCGGTCAATGGCAACAAGGTTTCTGCCCTCGATGTTCATCAGGAGGTATCTCGTGGCATTCCATATCTTGTTTGCGAATCTGGAACCAAGGCGGAAGGATTCCATATCGATCATGACATCCTGCCCCTGTGCCGCAAGATAGCAGAGCGTGAACTTCATGGCATCAGCACCGAAGCGATCAATCACCTCAAGAGGATCAATGCCGTTTCCGAGCGATTTGGACATCTTGCGCCCTTTGATATCCCTTACAAGGCCCGTTATCACGATATCATGGAACGGAGCTTTTCCGAGGAACTCCTCTGAAGCCATTATCATACGGCTGATCCAGAAGAATATGATATCATAGGCCGACACAAGAGCGTTTGTCGGGAAGAAGCGTTCAAGGTCAGGGGTCTTGTCAGGCCATCCAAGCGTTGAGAACGGCCAAAGCCATGAAGAGAACCATGTATCGAGAACATCGCTATCCTGCTCGATATTATGGGAGTGGCATTTTGGACACTCTGAAGGATCTGTTCTTGATACGATCATCTCACCGCAGTCCCTGCAGTACCATACAGGGATTCTGTGCCCCCACCAAAGCTGGCGGGAAATACACCAGTCGCGTATAGTCTCCATCCAATGCGCATATGTGTTCTCCCATCTCTTCGGATAGAATTCGATATCGCCATTCCTCCATGCAGCAAGAGCTTTATCCGCAAGGCTCTTCATCGATACAAACCACTGCTCTGAAAGATATGGCTCGACTGTTGTATGGCATCTGTAGCAATGCCCGACATCATGGGCATGGTCAGTCACCTTCACAAGATAGCCACCTTCCTTAAGGTCCTCAACGACAAGAGCCCTTGCCTCCTCAGCCTTCATCCCTCTGTATTTCTCCGGGACATTCTCATTGAGGGTGCCATCTGGATTGAGAAGATTTATAGCATCCAATCCATGTCTCTTTCCACACTCGAAGTCATTCGGATCATGGGCTGGCGTGATCTTTACCATACCTGTTCCGAACGCCATATCGACAAAGCGGTCTGTGATTATAGGGATACGTCTATCAGTCAGAGGAAGGAGAATCTCCTTGCCGACTACGCTTTTATATCTCTCATCATCAGGATTCACTGCAACAGCCGTATCGCCGAACATCGTTTCCGGACGTGTCGTGGCAACTGTTATATACCCCGATCCATCTGCATATGGATATCTTACATCATAAAGCTTGCCTGGGACGTTCTCGTACTCAACCTCATCGTCTGCAAGCGCTGTACCGCATTTCGGACAGTAGTTGACAAGATACTTCCCCTTATAGATGAGACCACGCTCATAAAGAGTGACGAAAGCTTCCCTTACAGCCCTTGAAAGCCCCTCATCCATAGTGAATCTTTCATGATCCCAATCACAGGAACAACCCATCTTCTCAAGCTGTCCCTTTATTATGTCATGATGCTTCTCCTTGACGCTCCATGTACGCTCAAGGAACTTCTCCCTTCCGAGATCCTGTCTCTTCAGTCCCTCTTTCTGAAGCTGTCTCTCAACGACATTCTGCGTCGCTATTCCTGCATGGTCAGTTCCCGGAACCCAAAGCGTCGGACGGCCAAGCATCCTATGATAACGGACTATTATATCCTGCAGGCTGTTGTTCAGCGCATGTCCCATATGAAGTATGCCTGTAACATTCGGTGGTGGCATAACAACCGAAAAGTGCTCTTTATCAGAGGAAGATGGGGCAAATTCACCCTTTTCCTTCCATTCTTTGTATATACGATCCTCAAAGGACTTTGGATCATACGTCCTGGACAACTCGACTGCCTTCATAGCATATACCTCCGAATCCATTCGGGATTCTATCAAAAAGCGTTTTGCAGTAAAAGCACCTTGGAGCATTTGTCGCATGTGATGACATAAAGTTTCACAAAAGCCCATGATAATGCGATATACTTTCCACAAAAGAGGAGAAAACTATGAAGAAAATCCTATTCGCGGCCTCTGAGTGCGTTCCGTTTGTCAAGACAGGGGGACTTGCGGATGTAGTTGGCAGCCTTCCGCAGGCTTTTGATAAGAATGAATATGATATCAGGGTGATAATCCCCTGCTACCATGCAATAAGGCCAGAATGGAGGGATAAGATGGAAACCATCTATTACTTCCAGATGGATAATAGGATATATGTAGGTGTAAAGAAGCTTGAACATGATGGAATAACCTATTATTTCATTGACAACGAACAGTATTTTTCAGGCATCGTCCCCTACTATGACATGTTCCAGGACCTTGAAAGATTTGCATACTTCTCAAAAGCGGTGCTTTCAGCGCTGCCGCTGATAGACTTCCGTCCTGATATAATCCATTGCCACGACTGGCAGACAGCCTTGATACCTGTATACCTCAATACATTCTTCCAGGGCGATCCGTTCTTCCGCGGAATACGCACCGTATTCACGATACATAACATAAGATTCAAGGGAGAATGGGACGTGGGCCACATAAAATGGGTTTCAGGCCTGCCGTATGAATGCTTTGAGCCGGGACTTCTCGTAAGTCCTTATCAGGATAGATCCATACCGCGCGATGACTGGAACTGTACGATGATGCGCGGTGCTCTTGTATATTCAGATTACATAACAACTGTCAGCAACAGCTATGCGGCAGAGATCCAGACCCCTGCATTCGGTGAGGGCCTTGATGATATCCTCAAATGGCGCCATGAGCGGCTGTGGGGAATCATAAACGGCATAGACTACAAGGTATGGGATCCGAAGACAGACAGGAAGATAGACAACAACTACGGGCTTACTGACTTCACCTCCAAGAGAAAGAAGAACAAGACAGCACTGCAGAAAGATCTTGGGCTTCCAGTGAATGACAAGGTATTCACACTTGCTGTGGTATCACGACTGACAAACCAGAAAGGACTTGACCTGATAGACCAGGTGATGGACAGGATGTGCGGCATGGACATAAACCTCGTGGTCCTTGGAACGGGAGACGAATACTATGAGAATATGTTCAGGTATTATCAGGGAAAGTACCCTGGGAAGATCTCAGCATGCATCACATATTCAGATGACCTTGCGCACCGGATCTATTCATCATGCGATGCAATCCTTGTTCCATCTGCATTCGAGCCATGCGGGCTTACACAGCTTATTGCACTGAGATACGGCATGGTTCCGATCGTGCATGAAATCGGTGGGCTGAGGGATACAGTGAAGCCTTTCAATGAGTTTGAGGACAAAGGCACCGGTTTCTCATTCTACAACTACAGCGCAGATGAGCTTCTGGATAGGATCAGGCATGCCTATTATATCTTCAATGAGAAGAAGGATCTCTGGAAGCATCTTCAGAAGAGAGGAATGTACGAAGACTGGTCATGGAAGAAATCCATGGAGATATACAAAGATCTGTATTCAAGGATGTAGCCATGTTCTTTGCATTCATCATGATGGGGCCGTTCGGAAAAGATGACAGAGCAATGATCAAGGGGAGAACGCCGTGATAGGCATCTCTTCTCTTGACGAGGCCGTAGAAGAGGCAAAGAGGCTTGAGAGCGAAGGATGCAGGGCTATCGAGCTGTGCGGAGCATTCGGAGAGGATGGGGCCAGAAGGATAATCGAGGCAACAGGCCACAGGATCGCTGTCGGCTACGTCATCCACTTCCCGGAAGATGATCCGATATTCAAGGAAGTCTGGGGATGAGGATCGCCCTTCTCCAGATTTCTCCCACAGGCACGATTGAAGGAAATGAAGAGAAAGGGCTTCTCTGGTGCGGAAAAGCAAAGGAAGCAGGTGCCGAGATAGCATTGTTTCCGGAAATGTGGAGCATTGGCTATGATATATCCGGGCCAGCAGAAGCATGGAAGGCACAGGCGATTCCCATCACAAGCCCTTTCATCTCATCATTCAGAGAAGAAGCGAGGAAGCTGGGCATAGCAATAGCCATCACATTCCTGGAAAAGACAGCTGATGGCATCTGCAATTCCATGCTGCTCATAGATGGCAAAGGAAACGACATACTTCATTATTCGAAGGTCCATACCTGCGAATTCGGAGATGAATATCCACTTGAGCCAGGTGATGATTTCCACACAGCTGTGCTTGAAACAGAAAAGGAAAACCTCACAATCGGCGCCATGATCTGCTTTGACAGGGAATTTCCGGAAAGCGCAAGAGTGCTAATGCTCAAAGGAGCTGAAGTCATACTCTGCCCAAATGCATGCCCTATGGAGATAAACAGGCTCTCACAGCTCAGGGCAAGGGCTTTTGAGAATATGGCAGCTATAGCTACATGCAACTACCCTTCATCGGTTCCTGACTGCAACGGGCATTCCACTGTATTCGATGGTGTTGCATATCTTCCTGACATGCCTGGCTCAAGGGATACATGCATACTGGAAGCAAGCGAAGAAGAAGAAGGAATGTATATTGCGGATATAAACCTCACGATGCTTCGTGAATACAGAAGGACAGAGGTACATGGAAACGCATACAGGCATCCTGAGAAATACCATATGCTTATAGACACAGCCGTCAGCGAACCTTTCATAAGGAGCGACAGGAAAAGATGAATACAAGCTGGAATCCAGAGCTGTACCTGAGATTCGAGAAAGAACGCAGCCAGCCAGCTTATGACCTTGCCGCGCGTATAGCTGGAAAGGATTTCAGGACAATCCTTGATGTGGGCTCTGGACCGGGAAACAGCACAGCGATACTCCATAGCTTCTTCCCTTCTTCGCAGATCCTGGGAATAGACAGCTCTGAGGAAATGATTGCGAAAGCCAGGGAATCATACAAGGAGCTTTCATTCAGGAGGGAAGATGCAAGGCATATAGAGGATTCCTATGACCTCATATTCTCCAACGCGTGCCTGCAATGGATACCGGATCACGAGAAGCTGCTGCCGTTCCTGCTGAGCCATGTCAAGGAAAACGGCGTTCTTGCCATACAAGTTCCCAACAACGCAGAGGAGCCGCTTTTCAGGATAATCAAGGAAACAGGAAGAGAAAGCAGATGGAGCCTTCCTGAATCAATAGAGAATGAGAATGCGATTCTTTCCGCAAAAGAGTATTTCGATATCCTCACCCCACTCTCTTCTGTCACTATATGGGAAACGAAATACTTTCACATCATGCCATCCGTTGATGCGATGATCGATTGGACAAGAAGCACGAGGCTGAGACCGTATATGAAAGCACTGGGAGAAGAAAGAGGAAAAGCCTTCATAGAGGAAGTGAAGGAGAAGGCAACAGCGCTATATGCACCGCTTGCAGATGGAAGCTATATACTTGGCTTCCGAAGGCTTTTCATAATAGCAGAAATAATGCAAGCAAGCCCCGTATACAGAGAGGAAATCCCCTGAACATCTTGGCTATGGCAGCTCTTATCAGGCTGTCAATATCTGAGAAGCGGCAGTCTCTTCACAATAAAGAACTCATCAAGCACTTAAAGGATAGCAATGCAGAAACAGGCACATAGCCGTTCTTTGAACCTTTATTCTAAGATCTCTGCCGTGCAAAATTCCATCCATGCCTCCTGCCTTAAATACACATAACCGTTGAACGATTGTGTGCATTCATGATTGCCCAAGTATCTTTTCAAGCAGAACCAGCCCTACCCCTTCAATTCCGTTGAATACGGTAGGGACTATGCCTATTTCCCTGTATCCGAGCTTCCTGTACATAGCACGTGCCCGGCTATTGCGTTCGTTCGTATCCATACGGAGATATCTGCAGCCATGCATTCCTGCGTATTCTTCATAGAACCTGACAAACTCACGGCCAAGCCCCTTTCCTCCTGCCCTCGGAGATATTACAAGGGTATGCAGAACCATTACATCTTCATCAGCGGCATCGACGCTCCAGTTTCCATCTTCATATACATCAACCTGCTTCTGGTTGATTATCGCAGCACCGACGACAGCGCCATCTTGCTCTTCCACGAAAAGCTCGCCGGCAGACAGGGCATTGAGTGCTGTCTGCTCTGTGGGATAGACATTCCTTTCCCAGCCAACCTCAAGCCTGCCTTTTTCCTCTTCGCTGTGTATCTCATCATATATCGCTGCAACGGCAGGGATATCATGAACTGTTGCTTTCCTGATCATGACAACAGGATAGGAAACGTCCAATGTTCATTCAAGGTCAAGACCTGAGATATAATCAAGGAATGACAGCGTTGTTGGGCTTGCCATCCTCCTGGAGTCGACTGCTGCGTATATCGGGACGGTTATCCTAGGGGAAAGACAGGCTGTGACAATGTCATCAAGAGGTGGAACCTCATCCCTGAACATGATCGCAAAGCCAAAGCCTGCACCAGCAAGGCCGGCAAGGACAGGAGCTTCCTGGCTCTCATAGGCAACAATCGGACTTCTGCCTATCTTCCTATACTCATCATCTATGAATGTCCGGAGAGCAGCCCCTTCTGAATACTGAAGGAAAGGATAATCCGCTGTATCAGCAAGCGACACCGTGCTTTTCCCTGCCAGCGGATGAGAAGAAGGGAATACAGCAACAAGCTCCATTGAGAAGAGATATCTTGATATAAGATCATCCCCTTCCCCTATGGCCGTGAACGCTATATCAAGGCTTGAGTCATGGATTCCTGAGATAAGTTCATCAGTACGGCCTGAAGAGAAGGAGAATGACACATCAGGATTCTCCTCCTTATATGAAGATGCCAGCTTAGGTATGCAGTCCGTTCCAAGGACACGCAGGAAACCAAGCCTTATATGGCCTCTGCCTTCTGCTTCCATGCGCATGTCATGGATACCTGCGGAAAGCATTGAAAGAGAACTTCTCGCAGATGCAAGGAAACGCTCGCCCCACTGCGTAAGCTCAGTCCGATGCCCAGGATCAAAGAGAGGCAGTCCAAGTTCCTTTTCAAGCTCCCTTATAGCATGGCTCAGGCTTGGCTGGCTTATGCCGATCAGTTCCGCAGCCTTTGTGTAATGCTTTGTCTCAGCCAGAATGATGAAATACCTTATATACTGAAGATTCATGAATATATTATAGATATAAACTATTATTTTATAAATATAATCAAATTGCTCTATCGCATCCAACTGACTATAATCCCTTTCGGAGGATACAATGAAAATAATACGTGGAGAGCTGATGCTTGCGCTTGCTGTCGTGATCAACAGCATGGGAGTTGTCCTTCTTCTTCATTCGGGCTCAGGTATATCCGCGATATCAAGCGTGCCATTCTCACTCAACAGGATAATGCCGTTTCTTTCGCTGGGAACATGGACGTATATATTCCAGGCATTCCTTATCATTCTGCTTTTCATGATGAGAAGGAAGATCGTGCTCAGCTACATGCTGTCGTTTGTCGTAGGCTTCTTCTTCGGGATCATGACTGACCTGCACACATTATGGATCTATGAGCTGCCTCTTAACATACCGCTGAGGATACTGTACTTCTGCATAGGCTACATAGTCATAGCTTTCGGCATCGCATTATCCAACAGATGCAGGATGCCTCTCATCCCGACAGATCTTTTTCCGAGGGAGGCTGCTGTCATAACACATTCGGAATACTCGAAGGTCAAGATCCTGTTTGATGTCATATGCCTCCTGATCACATCAATTCTCACGCTTTCCTTCACAGGCCGCATCCAGGGGCTTGGCATAGGTACAGTCATAGCAGCGCTTACAACGGGCTATGCTGTGGACATTGTCGGAAAGAGAATAGACAGGCACTATGCATTCACATCGGTATTCAGCGAGATGGATGAAAGGAAGAAGGCAATCAAAGCTCATGCCGTATGATAAGAAAGGCCTCACCTGCTGCAATAGCTAAAGTGAAGCCCATGAAGAACCGACAGAGAATCCAGAACAGCCCCAGATCAAATACCGGTTATTATTGAACGACCCCACAGCAGCGAGGCCTATGGTTTGTTCATCTGCCTGTATAGGCATCTATAAGACGTCTGTCGTTGAAATAGTCTATCTGCATTGCAGAACGGACATCAGAAAGCACAGATGCAGCCTTCTTCTCAGCAGCCTCAGAACCACTTCGAAGGATATCGTAGACATCATCAATGCGCTTCTCCCATTCTTCCCTGCGGCTTCTGATAGGGCCAAGCTCTGCCTTGAGGACCGAAAGAAGGAACTTCTTGACCTTGACATCTCCAAGGCCACCCCTTCTGTAATGATCCTTGAGCTCATCAAGGGAGGCATAATCAGGAAGGAATTCCTCTATGTATTCAGGACGGCAGAAAGCATCAAGATACATGAATACAGGATTGCCATCAACCTGGCCAGGATCCTCAACACGAAGGTGATTTGGATCTGTGTACATTGACATGACCTTCTTCTTGAGATCAGCTTCGCTCTCTGAAAGATAGATGCAGTTTCCAAGGGATTTTGACATCTTTGCCTTTCCATCTGTTCCAGGAAGGCGGAGGCAGGCTGCATTTGAAGGAAGCACAGCAGCTGGCTCTGTCAGTGTTTCACCATAGACAGAGTTGAACTTATGCACGATCTCCCTGCACTGCTCGATCATCGGAAGCTGGTCCTCTCCTACAGGTACGTGGGTTGCCCTGAATGCTGTGATATCAGCAGCCTGGCTTATAGGATAACAGAAGAATCCGACAGGAATAGAAGCCTCGAAGTTGCGCATCTGTATCTCTGCCTTGACAGTTGGATTGCGCTGTACACGTGCAACCGTGACTAGATTCATGTAATAGAATGCAAGCTCTGTCAGCTCTGGAACCATCGACTGTATGAAGATGGTTGTCTTCTCTGGATCGATGCCTGCTGCAAGGTAATCCAATGCAACTTCCATTATGTTGCGTCTTACCTTCTCTGGATGCTCAGCATTGTCAGTGAGAGCCTGCGCATCGGCAATCATTATATTGATCTCATCAAACTCCCCAGAGTCCTGAAGCCTTACCCTTTCCCTTAGAGAACCTACAAGATGCCCGACATGAAGCCTTCCGGTAGGCCTATCGCCTGTGAGGATTATCTTGCTCATTCAGCCTTCCCCTCGCTCTTTGTCTTATGGTCAGTACAATAATATCCCGAGCCATGATACTCAACAGCAGGAGCACCGGAGAAAACACGTTCAGCCTCTCCCCTGCACTCTGGACAGATATCGTGATCGGCATCTTCATCAAAGCCTTTGATCACCTCATACCTCTTGCCGCATCTGCGGCATCTGAATTCATACAACGGCATATCAGAAAACCTCCAGCTGTGAGATGAATCCTCTCACAGACTCTATATCAATACTAATATCGGAAAGGATCACCAAGTCGTCATCCTGTGTGTAATATGAGGAAAGAGCTGCAAAATCAGGTCTTTCCCCTCTTTCCCTTATGCTTTTCACAAGCTCGTTCCTCAGAACTGTCAGAAGCGCACGCGCGGAAGACGATGAATCCATGTCAATGCAGCCTGAGACAAGAAGCGCACCATCACCCTCATTGAAGAAGAGCACAATCTCATCGATGTTATCAGCAACATCTGCTGTTATCCCGACTCCGGCTTTGACAGCAGCTTCAGCATTCCTTGTATACAGAGCAGCAAGGGAAGCATTCATCATAGCGCTTGTGGCAGGGGGAATGACTGTGCGTCTTGATGAGATAAGGGAAGAGACCGCATCAAGGTAACTCTCTGATGAGAAGACAAGAGCACCTGAGACAGGAACAGCTGCCTCCATTCCGGTCCTTCGGCTTCTGTAATAGCGCTCACCATCATCAATCTGCTTCCACTCAGGGCTCCAGGCAAGGGCAGCATCGACAATCGCATAGCCAAAGTTGCCCTCAAGAGCTCCATAGTACCGATCCTCTCCAAGCGAAACCGAAACACGGTCGGCCCTGTCAAAGATCACAGACTGAGGAATGAGGGATGAAAAATCCCCTTCCCTTACCCTCTTTGTGTCTATCGTGAGCACAATGTCCCCATCTCCTCCCATTGCAGCAAACAATGGCTCATCGCTGAATGGAGAGCGATATACACAGGATGAGAGGACAATTACAGAAAGGAGGATGAGGAAAAGCTTCCTCATGCCTTCTCCACCACGACTTTTACGTTCTCTTCAGCAATCTCCGTCTCAGCACCGTCATTTGGACCGAACGAGAGAGCATTGGCAAGCGTCTCTTCTGATATATAGGAACCAAATTCATCAATGGTTTCCTTTATGAGCGCACTGCCATCGATCCTGAGCGTTATATGGTCAGCAACATCAAAGCCCTTTTCCTTTCTCGCTGTCTGCACGAAGCGGACGATATCACGGGCAATGCCCTCAAGAAGAAGGCTATGCGTGATCTCAGTATCGTATCCTACAGTGACTGCACCCTCATTGAGAACCTTTACATGCTCTTTCTCGCTTCTCTGCACGACAAGGTCACTCTCAGTGAGCATTATCTCACCTTCCGAATACTTGACGCTCTTGGCATTCCCATCGAGGATCTGGGCAATATCCTGAGATGAGAAGCCCTGGATGATAGAGGCAACCTCCTTCATGTTCTTGCCAAGCTTCGAACCAAGCACCTTGAAGTTTGCCTTTGCGCTGTACGACACTATCTCGCTTTCATCTGAACGGATATCAACAGTCTTGACGTTAAGCTCCTCAGAGATGATTGAAGCATAATCTGAAAGGATCTTCCTGTCGCTCTCGCTCCTGTCAACGACAACAAGGCGTGAAAGTGGCTGACGGATCTTGATATTCGAGGAAGAACGCAGTGCACGTCCCATCGCAATGGTCTTCATTGCAAGGCTCATCTCATTCTCAAGCTTCTCATCCCTCTCACTCTCGTTGTAGACAGGATAGTCGCAAAGATGCACAGACTCTGGCATATCCTCGGTCCTCAGATTGAGATAGATCTCATCTGTGATGAACGGAACGACAGGAGCCGCAACCTTGACAAAAGTCATGAGCACGCGATAGAGCGTATCATATGCCTCTTTCTTGTCACCATCGTTCTCGCTCTTCCAGAACCTGCGCCTGGATCTTCTGATATACCAGTTATTGAGGTCGTCTATGAATGCGACGATCTTTGATGTCACGCCCTGGATATCATAGCTGTCAAATCCTTCTGTAACTTCCTTCACGAAGCGGTTGAGCGCTGATATGATCCAACGGTCAAGCTGGTTTGAAAGCTCTGAATATGCTGTCTCTGAAGGAGTATATCCATCTATGTTTGCATATGTCACGAAGAACGAATAAGCATTCCAGAGAGGAATCATCAGGCTCTTGAGAACATCCTTCACGATCTCATCGCTGAACTTCAGGTCATCAGCCTTGACAACAGTCGAGTTGACAAGGGCGAAGCGAAGGGCATCTGCACCGTACTTGTTTATGATATCCATCGGATCGGTGTAGTTGCGCGCGCTCTTGCTCATCTTCTTTCCATCTGCTGCAAGGACAAGGCCTGAGACTATGCAGTTGTAGAAAGCAGGCTTCCCGAAAAGAGCAGCTGCAAGAACAGTAAGTGAATAGAACCATCCCCTGGTCTGATCCAGCCCTTCATTGATGAAGTCTGCAGGGAATATGTTCTCGAACTTCTCCTTGTTCTCAAATGGATAGTGCTCCTCTGCATATGGCATCGATCCTGATTCAAACCAGCAATCGAGGATATCAGGGATACGTCTCATCGTTCCCTTTCCATCAGGGGATGGCCAGGTAAGCTCATCAACATACTGCTTATGAAGGTCCTCAACCTTCTTCCCGCACTTCTCCTCAAGCTCCTTCACAGAGCCGATGACCTCGATGTAATCAGAGCCATCGCACTTCCATACAGGAATAGGATTGCCCCAGAACCTGTTGCGGCTTATAGCCCAGTCACGAGCGCCCTCAAGCCACTTGCCAAAGCGTCCATGCTTGATATGGTCAGGAACCCATGTGATCTCTTCATTGCACTCAAGCATAGTCTTCTTGATCTTCTGGACATCTACGAACCAGCAGCTCATAGCGCGATAGATCAAAGGCATCTTCGTGCGGTAGCAGAATGGATAGGCATGAAGATAGTTCTCCCTCTTCACAAGCTTTCCATGGTCCTTCAGCCACTGTATGACATCCTTATCCGCATCCTTTACGAACTTTCCCTTGAAATCAGGGACTTCATCCGTAAAGCGGCACTCTGCATCGATTGGGCAGACAACAGGAATCCCTGTGCCCTTAAGCACATTGTAGTCATCCTCGCCAAAGCCCGGAGCTGTATGTACGATACCGCATCCATCCTCCGTTGTTACGTAATCACCGCAGACAACGACAAAAGCACCCTGCTTCTTCAGATCGGCAAAATATGGGAAGAGCGGCTCATACGTCCTGCCCTTGAGCTCGGAGCCTTTCATCCTTGCGACGATCTTAGCGCCCTTTCCATCCTTGTAGTACTTTCCGATAAGGTTCTCTGCCAGGTAATAGCAGTCACCGCTATCTTCATCGAGCACCTTCACGTAGTCGATATCAGGACCAACAGCAAGAGCAAGGTTTGAAGGGAGCGTCCACGGAGTTGTCGTCCAAGCGAGGAAATATGTATTCTCCTCACCGTCCGCCTTGAAGCGTACCGTGACAGCTGGATCCGTTACGTCCTTGTATCCACCAAGGCTTACCTCCATGTTGGAAAGAGGAGAGGCAAGAAGCGGTGAATATGGAAGGATGTTGTATCCCTCATAGATAAGGCCTTTATCATAAAGAGTCTTGAAAGCCCACCATACCGACTCCATGTAGTCCTTGTCCATGGTTCTGTATCCATGGTCGAAATCAACCCAGCGCCCCATGCGTGTGATTGTATGCTTCCATTCATTTGTATAGCGGAGGACTATAGAACGGCAGGCCTCATTGAACTTGGCAACGCCATAGTCCTGGACTGCAAAATATCCCTTGATGCCGAGAGTCTTCTCAACCTCAGCCTCAACAGGAAGGCCATGGCAGTCCCATCCAAACCGTCTGACAACCCTCTTTCCCTTCATCGCCTGATAGCGGGGAATCGCATCCTTGATAGTTCCTGGAACGAAATGGCCGAAATGAGGCAGTCCGGTTGCGAAGGGAGGGCCGTCATAGAAAACATATTCGTTATCAGCAGGTCTCTGCTCGATTGATTTGCTGCATATATCCCTCTCTTCCCAGAAACGAAGGATATCTTCTTCCATCTTAGGGAATTCGACTTTGTTGTTAACAGGTTTGAACATCGTTTGACTCCTAGAGCAACAATATATCCAAAAATGAGGTGTCGATTCAACATGATTGATTTGCTATCATGAATATATGCGCTTCAATCCAGATCCTATACTCAGGGAATTTTCTGAGATTTTCATAGATAACGGCTATTCGCTCTACCTTGTTGGAGGTGCCGTACGCGATTTCCTTCTGAGGAAGGAGAACCATGACTATGACTTCACGACAGATGCAGAACCTGAAGACGTGAAGAGGATGTTCAGACGGACGATAGATACAGGCATCAAGCATGGGACAGTGACGGTAATATTCAGAAGCAGGCATTTTGAGGTGACAACGTTCAGGGCTGATGGACAGTACAGCGATAGCCGGCATCCCGAATCGGTCACATTCGTAAAGAACCTGGGCGAAGATCTCAAGAGGCGTGACTTCACGATAAACGCAATGGCAGCAAGCCTCCCAGACGGTGAGATAATAGATCTCAATGATGGGAAGAAGGATCTAAGGAAGAAGCTTATAAGGGCAATCGGAGAACCGAGGGAACGCTTTCAGGAGGATGCGCTGAGGATGATGCGTGCATGCCGCTTTTCCGCCCAGCTTGGCTTTGACATAGAAGAGAAGACCCTGTCTGCAATGACAGCGCTATCCAAAACTATCGGGAATATATCAGCAGAAAGGATAAAGGAAGAGCTGTTTAAGCTTATCGTGGGAAAATATCCAAGGAAGGGACTTGAGGCGATGCGCATCACAGGCCTTATGCAGGAAATCCTTCCTGAGCTTTCAAGGACATATGGCTTTGAGCAGGGAGGGATACACACAGAGGACCTGTACGAACACCTTGTAACAGCTTTGGAAGAAGCAGAAGAGCACGATTACCCAGCAGAGGTAAGGCTTGCAGCCCTCTTCCATGATATCGGGAAGGTCGATACAAGGGAAAAAGGCACAGAGCGTGAGTATACGTTCTACGGACACGATGAGAAGAGCGCTGAGCTTGTGGACAGGATCTTCCGTCGGCTCAAGACCTCAAACGAGGAAAGAGAGAACGTTGCACACCTTATCAGGAATCATATGTTCTCATACACCCCTGACTGGAGCGATAGCGCTGTGAGAAGATTCATACGACGTGTCGGATTGGATAACATAAATCCACTATTCCAGCTGAGGGTATGTGATGCGCTTGCAACAAAGGGACATAAAGCAGACCCGACTATGCTTCTATCATTTGCAGATAGGATAAACGCTGAACTTGATAAGGAGAATGCGCTTACGCTGAAGGATCTGAGGATAGATGGAAGCAAGCTGCAGAAACTTGGGATTCCAAAAGGTCCTATCATAGGAAAGATACTCAATGAGCTTCTGGAAGAAGTCATCGATAATCCAGAGCTGAACAATGAAGAATATCTAAAAGAGAGAAGCCTCAGCCTTTTTCGAGGCCAATCGCAATAAGCGCCATGCGTGCAGCTGCCTGCTCTGCACTCTTCTTGTTGCGGCCCTCTGCCGGGCCATATACTTTCGTGCCAAGCTCAACGGTGACAGAGAATGTCTGATCATGGTCAGGACCAGTCTGAGATACAAGCACGTACTTAGGCACCTTGCCCCGCCTCTTCTGAAGGTATTCCTGAAGCTCTGTCTTGTAATCCTTGTATGAAAGCTTGTTCGCAAGGAACTTCTCAACCTGCCCAGGAATGAACGAAAGGACAAAGCTCTTGGCTTTATCAAGGCCCTGATCGAGATAAAGCGCTGCGATGATTGCCTCCATGCAGTCTGCAAGTATCGCCTTCTTCAGGTTTCCGCCCTGGCTTCTCTCACCGCGTCCGATGAGGATATAATCCCCGACTCCGATGCGGAGCGCGACCTCAGAAAGGCTCTCTTCAGATACCACGACAGCCTTTATCTTGGAGAACTCGCCTTCATGGAATCTTGTGAAGGATGAGAAAAGATACTCTGCTGTGATCATTCCAAGAACGCTATCGCCCAGGAATTCGAGCCTCTCGTTATTATCAGAAACACCCCTGCACTCATTAGCGTAGGAAGTATGGGTAAAAGCTAGATTGAGAAGCCTCAGATCATTGAAGGCAAGCCCATTGGCCTTCAGAAAAGAAGAAAGCTCCCTCTCGCGCTTCTCTGAAAGCAAGGGAGCCTTTGCTAAATAGGAAAGCAATTACTGCAGTTCCTTTGCAAGATAGCGGACAGCGTCTCCAACTGTCTCGAACTCGTTAGCCATATCATCGGAAATAGTGATGCCTGTCTCCTCTTCGATAGCATAAACCAGTTCATAAGTATCGAGGCTATCTGCTCCAAAATCCTTGCGGAAGCTAGCGTCCATCGTCACTTTCTCAGGAGCTACGTTAAGCTTCTCCACAACCAGAGACTTTACTTTCTCGAATACTTCGCTTTCTGTCATGACTTACTCCTCGTCCTTTACGATAACCGGCTTACCGGCATAGTACCCGCACTTTGGGCATACGCGATGAGAAGGAATCAGGTTACCGCATGTCTGGCACTCAGACAGATTCGGTGCTGAAAGCTTCATGTTTGCAGCCTTTCTTGATGCTGCCTTGGACTTAGATGTCTTATACTTAGGTGTTGCCATCTCTTACCTCTCTACAAATCAACCCTTACGGCGCAATATTGTACCAAAGAGCACCGCATGGCGTCAACAATCCGACAAATGACCATATGATATATATCTATTTCAGTCAAGTAGCATCAAAGAACAAACAATAAAAGACAATATCAAGGCAAATAAGATTGATAAACGATAATTTAGAAGAATTATTCAATGTTTTTTGTGAAGGAGAATTTCACGGAAAGCGACTCACATCATATAGACTTTCAGATTTGTGTACTCCTAAACAATGGAAAACAATATCTTCAGCAGAACTTGAACCTTTAGGGAAATACCCCGTCTATGGAGCAGGTGGATTAATAGGAAGATATAGAGAATATAATCACGCTGAAAGAACTATTGGTACAGT
>CALXLI010000113.1 GCA_944389155.1 uncultured Spirochaetaceae bacterium
CGCCCTCCGCGCTTCGTCGCTTCCGAGCACCGAGGCTGTATTCTGCACTCTTCCGCCCTCCTTGTAAACCCCTTTCCGCACTTTTTTTCAATATTTTTTCCAGCCCCAGCCATTTCTCCTTGCACCACAACGACTTACTGCACAAAAATTTTTTTCGCGGTTTTTTCGTGTGAGCAGCAATGGCCAGTGATAAGCTTCATAGAGCCAAGTTGACCGCTGGTTTTCAGGAGTATATCCTTACCTACGACATGCAGAATACTTATCTTCTTACATACAGGCCATGGAAGGCCCTGATTATCCTGGCTGCCCCGATGATACTCGGAAATCTGTTCCAGCAGATGTATACGATGGCTGATACGGCGATAGTCGGGCGCTTTGTCTCATCTTCTGCCCTTGCAGCCGTAGGAGCATCATATTCGCTCACGAATATCTTCATATGCGTAGCAATAGGAGGAGGCGTAGGTGCATCTGTAATCGTGAGCAGATACTTCGGAGCGGGCGAATACGCGAAGATGAAGAGAGCAATATATACAGCCCTCATATCCTTCATGACAGTCAGCATCGCACTCGGCATTGCAGGACTGGCGATGAGCCGCTTGATAATGACTGCCCTCAATACACCTGCCGACATACTCGATATGGCAGCAGCTTATCTTGGAATATACTTTCTGGGGCTGCCATTCCTGTTCATGTACAATGTCCTTTCATCCATGTTCAATGCACTTGGGAAATCCACGATCCCTCTTGCATTCCTGATCTTCTCATCGATTCTGAACGTCGTGCTTGACCTGCTGTGCGTCATATCGCTTGGAATGGGCGTAAAGGGAGCAGCATGGGCGACACTTATCTCACAAGGCCTATCCGCAATCCTTTCGCTCATTGTTCTGAAAGGAACCATGGACAAGCTGACAAAGGAAACATGCGGCATGTTCAGCCTCTCTGAGCTAAGGCAGATGGTCCGCATAGCCATTCCTTCCATACTCCAGCAATCGACAGTATCCATAGGCATGATGCTCGTGCAGAGCGTAGTCAACAGCTTCGGGACAGAAGCGCTTGCAGGCTATTCAGCTGGAATGAGGATAGAATCAATATGCGTTGTCTTCATGAACGGCATCGGTACAGCCATATCATCATTCACAGCCCAGAATCTAGGGGCCGGGAAAAATGAAAGGGTGCGGCACGGATACCGGTCTGCGCTCGTCATTGTCACAGTCATGGCGGCACTGCTTCTTCTGATTGTGGAGACCTTCAAGGAAGGATTCATAACGCTCTTCATAGGTGAAGGGATATCCCAGGAGGCGCTCAGCACAGGCGTGGACTACCTTGCGTTCATCGCGCTCTTCTTCATATTCATCGGTTTCAAGATGTCAACGGACGGAATCCTGCGAGGTGCCGGTGACATGAAGGCATTCACCATAGCAAATCTTGTGAATCTGACAATACGCGTCCTCGTTGCAATGATATTCGCACCGCGTTTCGGAATAGCATTCGTATGGTATGCCGTCCCTATCGGATGGATTGCGAACTGGCTGATATCCTACATGGAATACAGAACAGGAAGATGGGAGGCTGCAGGAATTGGAAACGGCACCTGAACGGTGCCGTCATCATTCAAAGAACAGATTATAGACATCTTCCTTCGTCTTGGACGATTGAAGCATTCTCAGGAAGAGAGTGGAAGAACACGCCTTGGCGATTGATGAGAGTATCTGGATATGCTCGGATGGGTTATCTGGTGAAGCCAGGACAAGGAAGAATATGCTTGTGCCCTTTCCATCCTCAGCGCCGAACTGGACAGGAAGCCTTGAGATTCCGATCACAACGCTTACGCTGTCAATCCCATCAATCTTTGCGTGAGGTATGGCAATTCCATTCTCCATGGCAGTGGATCCCAGCATCTCCCTTTCCTCAACCTTGGAGATGATTTCCATCTTCTTGTCATCCGAGATTCCCTTCTCATCGGCATAGAGGGAAACGAGCTCTTCGATTATCCCATTCTTATCAAGCGAAGAGAGAGGGACCTTTATCAGATTCTTGTTGATTATGTCCAGCAGTGCCATTTATACCTCCTCGAACTCAGCCCAGATATCATCCTGCTCCCTGACAACGATGACAGGACACGGGGATGTGCGGAGCATGCGATCATTCTCGCTTGTAAGCTCGTCGCGGCGTGACCTTATTGCGTTCACGGATCCGAGCACCAGAAGATCAACTCCCTGGCTCTTTATGTAATCAAGGATAACATGATGAGGAGATCCCTCCTTTGTTATCGTATGTATTTCCAGATCCTTGCTTGCAGCCAGGCGATCCGCATGGCGCAGATGACGCTTTGCATCCTTCTCGAGATCAGAAAGGAATTCCTTCCTCTCCTGATCGATGAATATCCTGGATTTTACAAGGTCGCCTATAGCCTTCGTGTTCACTACATATAGCGCATCCAGTCTGCTTCCTGTTGATTTTGCAAGCAGGATAGCATACATGAGCGCATTGATAGAGCCTTCGCTGCCATCAAGATAGACAAGCATATGCTTGAAAGGCACCTTCATCCCTTACCCTCCTTTCCTCTTTCCATCATATCCTTTACAGCCTTCATAAGCACGAAATTCTCCCGCTCGGCCTCCTCTATGCGGGATGAAAGATACTTCACAGTCTCCATCCTATCCGGGATTACGAGCTTTTCAAGGGAATTTACCTTCCTTATCGTCTTCTTAACCTCACGGGAAAGCCTCATTATGGAGACCTTCAGTTCCGCCATGCGTCCCATCATAGAGAGGGCATCGCGGAATTTGTCAACAGCAATCTCTGAGAGCATGCTTGTTCCCTCCGGAGAGAAGAATGGACCTGTACCGATGAAGTCTGTCGATACAGTCGGAAGCTCTACACCCATGACCCTTCTTGAGCCCAGTGTGATAGCTGATGAGATATTGACAGCACCAGCCAGGTTAGCCACCTTGAGCCTTCCCATATGCATTATGGCGTTCTCAAGCGCTTCATCAGCTTCCTTAAGCTCCTTCTCTACCCTGTTCTGGTAATCAACAGCCTGGTCAACAAGCGTCAGGAGCTCAGAGACAAGGATGGACCTCTTCTGATCCAAGAGGTCGTATCCTGTACGGGCAAACGACAGCTCGTCCTTGATCCTCATAAGATTGCTTCTGGTAGGTGCAATCGTCGTGTTCACATCTAACCTCTATAATGAGCCTCGATCTCTTCTTCGGTAAGGCGCTGCAGCTCCTCCGCAGGAAGAATCGACAAAGCTTCCCATCCTTTGTCCAGGGTCTCTTCGATCGAACGGTCCTCATCAAATCCCTGAGAGACAAACTTACGCTCAAAGAACTCACCGAATTCCATGTACTTGTGATCGAGCTCCGTAAGCTCCTCCTCTCCGATGACAGAAGCAAGGTTCCTGACCTCCTGCACCTTGGAATACGATGCAAAGAGCTGATTCGAAAGATGCGGATGGTCATCCCTTGTCATTCCCTCTCCTATGCCGTCCTTCATCAGACGGGACAGAGATGAGAGCGCATTGATAGGAGGATAAATGCCTCTGCCATGCATATCACGATTGAAAACGATCTGGCCTTCGGTTATGTAGCCAGTAAGGTCTGGAATCGGGTGGGATATATCATCATTAGGCATCGTGAGGATCGGAAGCTGCGTAATCGAGCCAGAGCGCCCTATGAGCTTTCCGGACCTTTCGTATATCTCAGCAAGGCTTGAATACATATAACCTGGATAACCCTTTCGTGAAGGGATCTCACCGCGCTGCGTTGATATCTCCCTGAGCGACTCGCAGTAGTTCGTCATATCCGTCATGATGACAAGAACCTGCTTGCCCTTGTCGAATGCAAGATGCTCTGCAAGGGTCAGTGCTGTCTTAGGAGTTATCGTCCTCTCAAGGGATGGGTCATCTGCAAGGGAGAGGAACATCGCGACATTATCAAGGACTCCAGTCTCCTCGAATGAATCAATGAAGTACTTTGCAACATCGTATTTGACACCCATAGCGGCAAAGACAATAGCGAAATCGCTTTTGCCGCCACGGACCTTTGCCTGACGCACGATCTGAGCCGCAAGCTGGTTATGATCCATTCCGTTTCCGCTGAATATCGGAAGCTTCTGCCCCTGTATGAGCGTCATCATCCCATCGATTACTGAGATGCCAGTCTGGATGAAATCCCTAGGATACTCACGGGCTGTCGGATTCATGGCAACGCCATTGACATCGCGTTCATCCGAAGATGACGGCAAAGCTGCCCCATCACGGCTCTTGCCAAGGCCATTCATGACACGTCCCAGCATCTTCTCTGTCACGCCAAGCGTCAGAGGCTCTCCAAGGAAATGCATGCGCGTTCCAGGCAGCGAAAGCCCATCGGTTCCTTCAAAGCACTGCACGCATACAGCATCGTCAGAGGTATCGAGCACCTGTCCGCTCCTGATTGAGCCATCAGGAGCTATTATCTCAACAAGCTCTCCATATCCAACCGGATGGGTATTGCGCATATACACAAGCGGCCCATCTATGCGGGAGGCCCCTGTATACTGCCTACCTCTCAGAAGCGCCTTATCGCTTTCCTTAAGCAACTTTTCATCACTGTTCATCATAAAGGCTCCCTAGCTGCATCATGGATCTCTCAAGCTTCAGCTCTATCTTATCGATCTCATCACAACGATCGTTCGAGACATTGAAACGCATCCTCGCGATATCCTGCACTACCTGCATCCTGCGGATCTTCACCAATGGCACGCCCTTTGCAATGGCATCAGATCCGAGATCGTAATAACGGAGTATCACAGAGAGCATCCTTACCTGCTTGTCAATAGAACAGTAGCGGTCTATCTCATCAAACGCGTTCTGCTGCAGGAATGCAGTCTTGAAGAGCGAGCAGACCTCAAGGATGAAATTCTGTGAGTCAGGAAGGGCATCAGGGCCAACAAGCTTGACTATCTGCTGCAGCCTTACCTCTTTCTGCAGGAGCTCCATTATACGGCGTCTGTTGTCAAACCATCTATCCTGGCTCTGGCTGTTCCACCATGCCTTGACCTCATCAACATATTCAGAATAGCTCTCTGTCCATGAGATTGCAGGATAATGGCGAGCAGATGCCAATGATCTGTCAAGTCCCCAGAACGCACGTACAAATCGCTTTGTATGCTGTGTGACAGGTTCCGAGAAATCCCCTCCAGGAGGAGAGACTGCGCCTATTACGGAAACAGAGCCCTCTCCGCCGGAAAGCGTCTTCATGTGTCCTGCCCTCTCATAGAACTGGGCGATACGCGTCGGAAGATAAGCTGGGAATCCCTCTTCAGCAGGCATCTCCTCCATTCTGCCGGAAAGCTCACGGAGAGCCTCTGCCCAACGGGAAGTGCTGTCAGCCATGATAGCGACATTGTATCCCATATCGCGATAGTACTCAGCCATCGTTATCCCTGTGTAGATAGAAGCCTCACGTGCAGATACAGGCATATTGGATGTATTTGCGATGAGTATGGTCCTCTGCATCAGGGACAATCCTGTACGAGGATCTATCAGATGCGGGAACTCCCTCAGGACATCCGTCATCTCGTTGCCGCGTTCTCCGCAGCCTATATAGACGATTATATCGGCATCGCACCACTGCGCTATCGAATGCTGCGTCATGGTCTTTCCTGTTCCGAATCCGCCAGGGATTGCGACAGTGCCGCCCTTTGAGAGAGGGAACAGCGTATCTATCACACGCAGTCCTGTGATAAGCGGCGTGCCAAGATCCATGTGATCCTGTACAGGCCTTGGGACTCTTATCGGCCAGCGCTGCACCATCGTGACTATCTCTGTGTATCCCTTTCCGTCTGATACCACAGCAAGCTGATCATCTACCTTATAGTCACCTTCCTGCACCATATTGACAACAGTCAGCTCGCCTTTGGCTGCAGGAGGAATCATAACGCGATGCTCTACACGCTCTGTTTCCTGTACACGCCCTATTATGCTTCCGCCCCTGACTTTATCGCCGACGGAAACCGAAGGGACAAAGTGCCATACCTTGTCATGGTCTATCGCAGGAGCCGCGATTCCCTTGGAGATGAAATCACCGCTGAGAGTCCTGAGCTCCTCAAGAGGCCTCTGTATGCCATCATAAATATTGCCGATCAGTCCTGGGCCAAGCTCTGCAGAAAGGCTCATTCCAGATCCGTATATATTATCTCCAGGAGCTATTCCGGTAGCATCCTCGTAAACCTGGATCGTAGCCTCATCACCATTGAGCTTGACTATCTCGCCAACGATTTTCAGCTCAGAGACATGGACAAGCTCCATCATCTTCGCATCCCCTATTCCCTTTGCCGTGAGGACAGGACCATTGACGCGCTTTACTCTACCTACTATTCTCTCTTGCATTTTCTTCCTGAATTATCCTCTTGATGTCCCTCTGGAAGCGCCTGATGCGTACATCAAGCTGGTTATTGTAAGAGACCTTGCCATCCATACTGGAAACACATACACCACCACCGATCAGACGGGCAGGATCCTCGACAAGCTTCACCTCAGATCCTGTAAGGCGCTTTACTTCAGCCTCGGCCTCACGGAGCATATCCTGAGAGACAGGGGTCTTGTCTGAGAAAGAGACCTTGGCTTCCTTTTTATCAAGTCCAATCGCAGCCTCCGCAATCAAGGAGACAAGGACTGATCTGAACTCAGGGGCCTTCATCTTCTCCTCAAGGCGATCTGCCACCTCTTGCATAACCTCGCTGTATGCGCTATCCAGAGCTCTCAGTTCAGACAGCCTGTCAATGCTCTTACGTGCGCTCTCCTTGCGAAGCCGTATCTGCTCAAGGCGGGATGCAAGGGAACGCTCTTCGCTCTCTTCCTCTTTCCTAGCCTTCTCCTGGGCATCTGCAATGATAGCCTTCTCCTCGCTCCTTGCAGAACTGAGTATCTCTTCGGCCTTCTCTTTTGCATCGGAGATAATGCTTGAAACAAGCGGATTGCTGCTGTTCATATTGAGACTCCTATGGCCTGATTGACAAGTTCCCTCAGATCAGGGCTCTTTCCGCCATTCCTTGCAGGAATCTCAACGACAAGCGGAAAGCTTTCTGAAAAGAGATATCTGTCAACTGTTTCCCTGATGCGGTCCGCCGCATCCTGGGTGATGATTATGACTCCATGGGCTCTGTCTTCCAAAGCCTTGGCCCATGCAGCCTTCACCTCATCATCAGATGAGGCAGCTATCCCGGATACCCCGACAAGGGAGAATCCGAGCACAGTGTCTTCGTCGCCTATGACGAAATATTCCATGTCATACCTTACCAAGAATCATGAGAGCTGTGATGAATCCGAATACTACAAGACCTTCTGCAAGAGCAATGAAGATAAGAGCATTCGTTGCAATCTCAGGCTTCTCGGAGATAGCGCCCATTGCTGCGGATCCAACATTCGAGATAGCCATGCCAGCTCCAATAGCACCAAAGCCAAATGCAAGTGCTGCAGCAAGACATACCCAAGCTACATCATGATTTCCCTCGGCAATCCCTTCAGCAGCAGCTGAGAGAGTCGGCGTGAACATGAAAGCCGTTGCAGCGAGAATGATGAATGTGAAAACGATCGAAAGAGTAATCTTTCTCCTGAGTGCATATGCGGTCATTATGACCCTCCTATCAATCGACCACGATCCTGCTCTTCAAGCCAACTGGCTCAAAGGCAATGCCGTGACCGGTAAAGTACTTAGTGAAGAACTCGTAATAGTTGAGCCTGAGGGACTGTATTCCTGCGGAAAGCCCTTCAAGGACTATGACGAGAACATTTCCAATGACAGCAATGGCAATGGATGCTATTGCATTATCTGGCATAGCCGCCATCTGATAGAACGCAGACATCAGCGAAGCATGCGCAATTCCAAGACCAGCGACACGCATGAAGGAAAGCGTGTTCGAAAGGAAACCTGAGAAGAGCTCAAGAACCTCTACGACAAAATCCATGATCGTGTCTATCGCAACGCGTCCAACGCTTTCCTTCGGTTTGCCTGAGCGTCGGCCAAGAATATATCCAAGAGGCCCTTTTATGACAACAAGGGCAAGGCAGATGAGAAGGATCGGCATGAACCATGGCGCTGACGGGAACTCTCTGTAGCCAGAACCGACAAAGCCATATGCGAACCATATGCCTATTGTATAGACAACTCCTCCGACAAGGCCGTTCTTGTCAAACACAAGTTCGAAATAACGCTTTTTCCTTACAAGATTTATCCAATTGAGGATAAGTCCGAGATAAATAACGCAGATACCGAACTTTATCGTTATCCCAAGAATATCATAGACGCTCTGGACAAGCCCTGCTGCAGGCTCTCCTGCGACAACAGCTTCATAGTCAAACCAAAGCGGAGGGAATATGCCAAGGCCAAAGCAGGAACCGAAGAGGATTCCCCCCACCATCGATGCTGGCCCCAGATAAAGAAGCAGATTGCATAGATAGCGGGATATAAGCCCATCTTTCTTCAGAGGATTCTTCCTGTAATAGACTGTACCGAGTATACCAACAAGGAGAAGCACGAATCCCTGTCCAAGGTCTGCGAACATCAGCGCGAACATGCATAGATACGCTATGGCTGTGAACGGTGTTGGATTGATCGAACCATATTCAGGGGTGCTGTAGTTATCCACCATCCTCTCGAAAGGCCTGAGGATCTTAGGACTTGTCATCGATACAGGGACCTCCTCAGGAGCGACCTGGCTTGCTTCAGTCCATTCGATGATGCATCTTCCACCTGTCACATCATAGATGGTCTTTGAGATGGTATCCGTATCCTCTTCCGGGACCCAGCCAGAGAAAAGCGTCGTATTCTTCGTATATGAGAAATATGACTCGACATGCTCACAAAGCTCATTGACCCTTACATTCACCCAAAGTGCGCATAGGTCATCAGCTTTATCCCTGATTCTCTTGCTGCTCTCTTCAGAAAGGGCCTTGAGCTCGCTTTCGAGATTCCTTACCTTCTCCCTTGCCTCACCCATGGCTTCGCTCATAGCGCCTTTCTGAGCTTCCGCATCTGTGGATTCGGTCCAGCCGAACTTATCCATCACATCGCTCACTCTCGCGCTGTCCCTGCGCAGCGTAAGGGAGACAAGAGGCTTTGATGAGAAGAGGAACACGCCGCCTATCGCGTCAAGGCGGGCTGCAAGATCCTTGCTGTCCCCATGGTTTATCGAACCGACACGGAGATCAAGATACTCATCATTCTTCTCGCTGCTGTATCTTATTATCTCCCTGTAGAAATTCATCTTCTGGTTTATCTCACGCTGCTGTGCCCTGATGGTATCAAGAGAGCCTGAAAGCCTGTCGAGCGCACGGCGGGATGCTTCCATATCAAGGGAAGGAAGATTGTCGATATCTGTCTTCTCTATATCCGGAAGGGAAACAGAACCTTCCCGAAGAAGGGTCTCTATCCTGATGCGCATATCCGTAAGCGCTGCACGTGGAACAGTGGACGCATGCTGGGAAAGCTTCTGCATCTTCTCAGCTGGAAGCGTACCTATATGGACGAATTCCATAACCCCTTTTTCAAGAAGAGCCTTGACGACCTTCTCTCTGTCACTGTCCATAACAACAGATGTCAGCATACGCATCTTCTGCGTGAACATGCTCATAATCCCAACGCCTCCCTGATTTTTGTTTCACTCCATTTATAGTTCTTTGCGGAAAGCACTGCAGATACCAGGCTATCCTCTCCTTTGCAAAGGAAGAAATACGAAAGGACAACCCCTATCGAGAATGGCTTTCCTACAAGCAGCTTCATATATTCGCTCTTGCGCCTATCCGCAAGATATGCCTCAATGCGAAGGATCTGGCTTGCGTTCTCATCAGCAGCCGTAAGATCATCGTTCGTACCTCTTATAGCGGCAATCTCCTCGCTTATCTGCGGATAACGTCTCTGCACGATCCCCTTTATGACAGCCATAGGATCATCGCTTTCATAAGCCTTGAGCCTCTCGATTTCCGATGAGATATATCCCATCGGGATAAGAACGTCCTTAAGCTGATCATGAGGAAGATGGAAGTAATAGCTGTAACGGGTAAGCATAAGGATGTTCTTAAGGTCGACATCCACGCTATAGATCTTCTCAGCAAGCTTCCTGTCATCCCCCTGCAGATGCCTGAGCGCTTCCTCAAGGTGGGCAAACCAGAGATGATCGAGCGCAATCTCCAATGGGAAAAGCCCCTTCTCCGTAAGGATATCCAATGAGAAACGTGACAGCACAGCTTCATAAGGAGTTCCTGAGAACGCGCGTATCATCTCCTGATAGCTCTCTGCATTCATGATCTTGTCATAATCAATGCTGTGGACTATGAGGGAACGGCACACATACGCAGAGCGGAATGAGATGATATGATGCCTGACGACATCCGAGTACCAGAGCCGCAGCGCATTCTTCAGATTATCCATCTCGACCTTCTCAAGCAGGACTGTTATGAAATGAGCGGAATGGGCTGGAAGATAGGAAGCGATCTCACGATAAGAAGCAATCTCATCCTCCATCATCGAAAGCTCTGCCTGCTGCAGGTCTCCTGTCGTTCTATATACCTCTGCTATATGGCCATGCCTCGTGCCATCAAGCTTTGAAACAGCCTCTGCAAGAGACGGAGACTTGATCATCTCATCCAGAAGATGGGAAGAGCGTATTATGCCGATCCTTGCACGAAGCTTCGCATTTATGAATGCATAATCAGAAACCCTGCTCAAAGCTTAATCTCCAACTGATAGTATGCGGTCAACGACACGGCTCACGGCTCTTTCCCTTGCACTGCTTTCCATCCTGTGCTCGCCGCTTTCGATCCGCTTGCGCTCTTCTTCGTAATCGTCAAGATCCCTTTGAAGATCAGCCTGGGCCTCTGCCAGCTCCTGCCTAGATCTTGCCTTTACGCTCTCAAGTGACGAAGAGAGCATCTTTGCCGCTTTTTCATGGGCGTCAGAGACAATCTTCCTTGCCTCAGCTCTTGCATCATCTACTATCTTGCCAGCCTCATCTTCGACGCTGAGAATTTCATCAATAACTGAACTCTGCATTTGTTTTCCGTACTCACCTAGTTAGCACCTTCAATGCATTGTGTCAAGGAAACCAAAACATGGCAGAAAACAGCCGCAATCCCGTATCTTCATATAAATCATACATATAGTGTGAAATACTATAAATTTACCAATTTGTCGATCCTGTGTATATTTTTCCTTGTTTGACAGAGCAATGCCATTGTGCTAACTTCTCATATGGATTTCGGGCAATAGCGCAGGGGTTAGCGTACAAGTCTGGGGGACTTGGGGTCGGCGGTTCAAATCCGCCTTGCCCGATTAGGCTATGCTGCTGGAACTTAGGAAATTAAGCATAACAATCGATAGCTGCAGAATCGTCCAGGACGCATCATTCACTGTTCCTGAAGGCAGCATAACAGCACTTATCGGTGAATCGGGAAGCGGCAAGACGCTCACGGCCATGGCAGTATCCGGACTTCTCAGGAAGAATGCTGCTGTAAGCGGCTCTATCCTCCTTGACGGAAAACCTATTGATACAGCAAGCCTTGGATCTTTGAGAGGACGGACCATAGCGACAGTCTTCCAGGATGCCGCATCAGCTTTAAATCCAGTCTATACGATCGAGAAGCAGCTCAGAAGAGCTGATAGGAATGCTGATGTATCAGCCATGCTCTCATCATTCGGCCTTGCAGAGAAAGGCAGATGCTATCCATTCGAGCTGTCAGGGGGAATGCAGATGAGAGCTGAGATCATGATTGCATCCGCACTCTCACCCAGGCTATTGATCGCAGATGAGATCACTGCTTCGCTTGATGAGAGGACTGCGTCTTCGATAATGGATCTCATCGTTTCAGGGAAGGGAAAGGACAGCGCTGTCCTCATAATCACGCATGATATATCAATAGCACGGAAGTATGCAGAGAATATCGTTGTCATGCATGCCGGAGAGAGCGTTGAGCATGGGAAGAAAGATGATGTGCTGGACCACCCTCTCCATCCATATACACAGGCACTCCTGAGATGCAGCCGATTGGAAAAGGCTGATGGCCGCTTCTATGCGATAGAAAGGCCTATGCCGCATCCATCGGAAAGAGGAAGCACCTGCACATACAGGAATCGATGCAGCAAGAAATGCAGCGCAGAGCATAGCTGGATTGATATAAACGGACACTTCGTCAAATGCCTGCATCCGCTTTCCTTTTCAGCAAAGTGACCCTATATTGGGAATATGAACGTAATAATCGCAGGAAGCCCCAGGAAGGGAAGATATTCAGACAGGATTGCAGAGAAGATCAAGGAAACAATAGGCGGTGAGATAATACACGCAAGGGATCTTAGCGTAGGCCAATGCATAGCTTGTGGCTACTGCAAGGGAAAAGGCAATGGCAGCTGCTTCCAGAAGGATGATATGCAGGATGTGATTGGGAAAGTCAGGGAAGCAGAGTGTGTGATCATCGTCTCCCCTATCTACTGGTGGCAGCTGACAGGGACCATCAAGCCCATCATCGACAGGCTTTATGCACTCCGGGCAGAAGAATGGAAGGGCAAGAAGCTTGCATTCGTGCTCAATGGCTCTGAGACAAACGAGAATGACAGGGAATATGCGCTTCTCAGGGATCAGGGCAAGGAGATGGCTGACTATATACAGGCTGAATACGCATTCCTTGGCGTCGGAACGGCAGATGATGAGGAAGAGGCATTCTCAAGGACACTTGAGAAAGTCAGGGATTTTGCGCTCACTCTCTGATTGCGGCAACAGATGAGCGGATTTTCAGCTCAAATGGTATGAAGACATCCTCTTTCATAAGAGATTGGTCTGAAAGCACACGGAGCATAAGACGAGCGCATTCTTCTCCATAGGAGAAATCATGGAGCGCGACAGTCGTGATGATAGGTTCTGCTATATCGTCCTCACGCTCTATTGCGACAAGGGAGTAGTCAACGGGGCATTCAAGCCCCCTTTCCTTGAAGTAATCAAGGAGCAGATGGCCAAGCGTAAGGTCATCTGCGAAGATTGCCGTAAAGCTATCACTGCAGAACGCATTGTAGATATTCTCAACTACATATTCAGATGTATTGTCTATATAGAAGAATGAATGCTCAGAAACGCTGCAGCCATAAAGATCTGCGCACTCTGCATATGCTCTCATCCTGCGTGCCCTTGTGTCAAAGCCAACAAGCGAGAAGACAGTAAGGATGTTCCTGTGGCCCTTTTCAAAAAGATAGCTATAGAGCTTCCTGCTGTAATCATAGTTTCCCATATAGACACGGAAGCCCTTCTCCGCAGACAGCATCTCTCCTGTATATACGATCTCCCTGCGGGAAAGTATCACATCGGACTTACCGATCCCGCTTAGGTTGCCGGGGAATATAAGGCCCTGGACAAGTTTCATGTCAAGCTCTTTGATAGCCTCTTCCAGCGATACTGTACCATCTGGCTGGACAGCGTTGATTATCAGGAGGGAATAGCCTTCTCTGGCAAGGCAGGAGGCCATCCCCGCGATTCTGTGGAAAATATGCATGCGCTGGCGGAACATGCTGTAATCATCTATGACGACACCGATGGTCCTGAACTCCTTGCCACGCAGCGCACTTGCAAAAGCATTCGGTGCAAATGAAAGCTCATCTATGGCTGCATGGACCTTCGCTCTGGCTTTCTCGCTTACGGAACCTCCGTTGAGAACCCTCGATACAGTGCTCTTCGAAACCCCAGCCCTTGCAGCAACATCCAATATCGAAACGCCCATGCATACCTCCAAAGCCCGTCTGAGACGGGCCTGTCTTATTCAGCGGACTCAGCGATTATGGCATTAGAACGCGTCATGAGATTCGAGACTGTCTGATCAAGGGACTGTGAGCCAAGAAGGTACATATCAGTCTCCTCGGTAAGCGCTGTATCGATCTCTGTCTGGTATGGAGGACAGAAATCAGGGAAGCTCTCTACCCACTCAGGATCTCCCATTATAGCTGTGAGCGCCTCGACATCAAGCTTGTCTGTGAAGCCATTTATGATAGCGTTGACACTTTCCATCCTGTCTGCGCCCTTTTCGTTCGAGATGAACATTCCCTTGATTGCAACACCTTCTGTTGTCCAGAAGCGGAGGAAATCAAATGCAGCCTCAGGATGCGTGGATGTCCTAGGAATCGAGAAGAACGTACCATCCGCTACGTTGTAGTGAGGATCATCGCTGTTCCACATAGGGATGCGGGCGAATGTGGTGACGAATTCCGGTGAATACTTCTCGTTACCAATATCGCTGAGCATGAATGTTCCCATCGGAAGCATTATGATCTGACCGCGGAAGAACTGGTCACGATAGTTCATGTTAAGAGCCTTGACATCTGCAAGCGGTGTTGATACTCCCTCATCCTCAAGTGCCTTCCTGTACTGGATGAAATCAACGAATGCAGGATCATCGAAGATCGGGGACTTGTCATCCTTGAAATATGTAGATCCAGTCTTTGCAGATCCGACACCAAGGAGGTTCTGGTTGCCCCATGAATGGAAGTATGATCCATATACCTTCGAAGCACCCTCACCATGTGTCAGTGCCTCTGCATATGCCTTGTAGTCATCCCATGTCCAGTCAAGCGGAGGAACAGGAAGCCCAGCTGCATCGAGAGCATCCTTGTTTATAAGGACAAGATTGTATTTCATCTCACCAGCGATTCCGTATACACCTCCATTTACACGGAATGTCGTGTTGTAGCAATCCTCGAATGTCGTGCCCTCTGCTTCGAAATAAGGATCGAGATTGATATATGCGCCAGAATCAGCTCTCTGTGCGTGGGTTGGGAAGTTCGATGTCATGACTATGTCCATCGGCTCTCCGCCCATTATCATGATATCAACAGTGGTCATGTAATCATTGCTGTTCATATCACCTATATACTCAAACTGTACATCGACATCCGGATGCAGTGCCTCATAAGCCTCTGCTACCTTCTCATTAGCTGCAGCATGGTTGGTCTGCCAGCTTACGAAGCGTATGACAGTCTTTCCAGAGTCTGAAGACTTCTCCCCGCTTCCGCCAGCCATCGCAGGCATCAGCAGTACAGCAATAGCCAAAAATGCAATCAATGCTTTCTTCATTCTTTTCTCTCCTTTTCTATATAACCTGCATCAATGCAGATATTATCCTTTGACCGCTCCTGTTGCGATTCCTTCTATGATGTACCTCTGACCGCACAGGAAAACTATGATGAGAGGAACTGTCGCAGAGACAGCTGCTGCCATCATGAGCGAGTAGATGCTGCCTGATTCCGAGGCAAAGATCTTCATTCCAAGCTGTATCGTGAAGAGCGCACGGCGGGAAAGGAATATGAGCGGTGTCTGATAATCATTCCACGTCCATACGAATTTCAATACCGCAAGCGTTGCGATGGATGGGACGATAAGCGGAAGCACGATCTGGAAGAATGTCCTCGTATGCCCCGCACCATCGATCTTCGCTGACTCACAGAGCGAATCAGGAACGCCAAGCATTGCCTGACGGAGCAGGAACAGGCCATATGTGCTGACCATCGTCATGAGTATTATGCCCAGATGGGTATTGTACAGCCCCATCTTCTGCAGTATGACGAAGCGCGAGGTTATCATGACCTGAGGAGGTATCATCATGGAGGCAAGATACAGCAGGAATATCTTATCCCTATGCTTCCATTTTACCTTCGTGAATCCATATGCCCCAAGTGCGGATATCAATATCTGGAAGATCGTAGAGACTACTGTGATCTTTATGCTGTTCCAGTAGTACATGCCGAAATTGTACGCAGGTCCCCACACTTCCCTGTAATTGGCAAAGCCGACGCTCTCTTCAGGTATCCATCTTATAGGGAAGTCAAATACATCGTTCTCAGGCTTGAATGATGTGCTTATCATCCAGCAGAGAGGAGCAAGCATAGTAATGCCTATGAAGAACAATATGATCGTGAAGACTATCTTATGAGCCGGTACATTGTGTCCTTTTATCTTAAGCATCCTCTCCTCCTTACTCATTCGTGAAGTTCTTCTGGAACTTCCACTGGATCATCGTGATCAGGAAGATCACTATAAACAGAGCCCAGGCAAGAGCGCTTGCATAGCCCATCTTGAACTCCTCGAAAGCTGAACGGTAGATATAGAATGCCATTACAGAGGTTGAGTTTCCCGGACCGCCATTTGTAAGGACGCTTATGATATCAAAGACCTTGAACGATCCGATTATACCCATTGTCGCAAGGAAGAACGTCGTCGGCTTGACCATCGGCACGGTTATGGAGAAGAACTGCCTCACGCTCGAAGCACCATCAATCGTAGCAGCCTCGTAGATATCGACAGGAACATTCTTGAGTCCCGCCATATATACTGCAACGTAGTACCCTATCTGCGTCCATATGTATATCATCATCACGGAAACAAGTGCCCAGTTCTGGTCCACAAGCCACCGTGGAGGATTGTCTATGCCGATCGATCTCAGAGCTGAGTTTATAGGGCCATAGCTCGGCTGAAGCATGACCTGCCAGACTGTGCAGACAGCAACGATGCTTGCGATATAAGGAATGAATATCATCACCCTTATGGCCTTGCCGCCGAATACATGCCTGTTCACGATCTCGCCCATTACAAGGCCGAAGATGATCAGAAGAGGGATTGTGACAGCTGTGAATATGATATTGTTCCTGAATGATACAAAGAACCAATTGTCGGAGAACATGTTTATATAGTTCCTCAGCCCGACGAACTTCATCGCTCCCCAGCCTCTGAGAAAGTTCCAGTCGCAGAAACTGATCCCAAGAGACATGACAACAGGTATGAGGATGAAGATTATGAATCCGATCAGGCTCGGAAGTATGAATCCGAGGCCTGCCAGGGTTTCTCGCCTCTCTGCCCTCCTCCTGCCGATTGTGATCTGGCTTTTTCCTGTTCCAGCCATAGCACCTCCTAAATATATAGTTCAGCTTTCATTGCCTTACTTAGTTGCTTACCATCGGCAAATAGCTGAGGTGCAGCGCTAAGCAGATCCTGTCCGGAAACCTTATCCTTCTTCTTTGAGGCAAATTCCCTTATAAGCGGCAAAGCCTCCCCTTCTGTCTCATATGTCATTACAGCAGCGGCCAGACGTCCATCTTCCGTAAGATTCCCGATTTCCCCGCATCCCTGATAATCCATCTGATGATAGCCAGCGATAATGCCCTCATCTATTTCACCATCCTCAGGGATTCCAAGCCTCTCATACTGATCTGACGGGGCTTCATTCTCCTTCATGAGATCTCTCATGAGGGTCAGAAGACGTGCCTCTTCCTTATCGCTTCGTATGGGAGAGAGCTCCTCAGGATCCTGCTTTATATCGTAAAGCCTTGTACCGTACCAATATGGGCTTATCCCATCATGGGCTTTGATCCGCATCGTCTTTGCACCCTTCAGGAAGCTAAAGCCGCCGCAGAGCTCAATATCCTTAAGCTCTGAAAGAGAGAAAGGAGAACGCATATGCATAGGCATCAGGGTATATTCATATAATGGCTGGTTATCAGGAGCCGCTGGAGCATGCATATAGACATAACGGCCATCGGTTACATTGACATGCCCACCGAATATCCCGAAAAGAGCCCCGCTTCTTATGGCATCATCTGAAGCTATCGCCTTTTCCATATCCTTTCCATCCATGCAAGCAGGAGGCTCTATGCCAAAGAAAGATGCTAGAGTTGGAACTATATCAACAGTCTGTGCCAGAGCTGAACGTCTCTTGCCATCTGCCTCGCTATGCCTTGGGTCATGGATGAAGAATGGAATGTGCGCAAGCTCCTGATACATAGGCTGGATGTTCTTTCCCATCCAATCCTTCTCCCCGAGCATGAATCCATGATCTGTTGCAACGATAAGCATCGTATCATCCCACATGGAATGCCTATCCATTGCATCAAGGAGCTTTCCAAGATAATGATCGCACATTGAAAGGAGTGCAGCATACTCGTATCTCACATGCTCTGTCGCTTCCTTTCCGTAGTGGTTCCTGCCATAATCAGGCCAATCAAGGTTCTTTCCGCTGTATTTATCATCATACAGCTCTTTCCACTTATCCTGGGAGAAGAAAGGCTCATGAGGATCGAAGCACTCAATCTGCAGGAACCAATTGTCTGATTCATGATTGCGCTCTATGAAATCAAGGCCATTCTCCATTGTCTTATACTGAGGCATATCCTCTTCGCGTTTGATGAAGCTGCGGTTTATCCAATCATGCCTCCAGTTGTCAGTCACGCTGCGCTTTGAAAGCGTTGGAGGGAAATAAGGCGGCTCAACCTGCCCTTTCCAGGGATCGCCCTGCTGTCCCCTGACGATCTCATGGCTGCTGAACTTCGTAAGATATCCAGACCCGCCATCTTCCCAGTAATGGAAATGATCGGTCGCAATATGCGTATAGATCCCGTTGTTCCTCATCCTCTCGATAATCGAATCATCAAAAGGATTCATAGGAGACCACGATGAATGGAGGAAGTTGTACCGGCCTGTATGAAGCTCACGACGGGCTGGCATGCAAGGGAGAGAGCCTGCGTAGAAGTTATCGAAGACAGCTGTACGCTCACTTAGGGCCTCAAACGAAGGGGCTTTGGTCCATTCACAGCCATACGGCGGCAGATACAATCTGTTCAATGTATCGAAAAGCATCAGTATTGCACGCATTCTCACTCCTTTGGTAACGTTCCCAAAAATTACGATAAGGCCATATTCCCTACTCGTCAACAATTTTTTTCATGCCAAGGAGAGTGTATCGACAATATATGATTATTACTGATAATAGATATTATTCTGATTTGTATAAAATATGATTCTTATAGTTTATTATATGATAATAGAATAAATTTAAGGGCGGCCATATGACCGCCCCATCATTTATACAGCGCTCTCTGCAAATGCTTTTATCTGGGAAGCATTCGTAATGACAGTCGCTGTGCCGTTTGAGACAGAGACGAGCGTCGGGGCCTGGACTATGCCGTATTTCCTGCACAGATCCATGTTCTCCTCGGCATCGATTACCTGGTACTTCATACCTGCCTTATCCAGGGCAGCCTTCGCAATCCTGCAGTTAGGACATGTCTTCGTTGTGAAGAGCAGAAGCTCATCAGCTGCATTATCAGCAGGGCTTATGCTGTTGTCATTATGCGAAGCCTGTGGATTGATAGGCCCGCTATGCGTAAGGCGTGAGTGAGGGACATCATATGTCTTGCGTTCCTTGAACTCCTCCGTCTTTCCGACATTCCAGTTCTGGACAGGGCGGTAATAGCCTGTGATCCTCGAATAGACCTCTGTAGCCTTTCCGCAATGAGGGCACTTATAGACCTCACCTGCTATATATCCATGCTCTGAGCACACTGAATATGTCGGGCTGAGAGTATAGTATGGAAGCTCATAGTTCTCAGCTATCGTACGCACGAGCTTTGCAGCGCTCTTCCAGTCAGGCATCTTCTCTCCAAGGAATGCATGGAAGACAGTACCGGATGTATAGAGTGTCTGAAGCCTGTCCTGGACATCCAGAGCCTCGAATATATCATCAGTGTATCCAACAGGAAGATGTGAAGAGTTCGTATAATACGGGCTGTTCTCATCGCTTGATGCCGTGATGATATCAGGGAACTGCTCAACATCATGCTTTGCAAGCCTATATGAAGTTGATTCAGCTGGAGTTGCCTCAAGGTTATACAGATCTCCATATTGCTCCTGATAATCAGAGAGCCTTCCCCTCATATGGTTGAGAACCTCGACAGCAAAGTCCTGGGCTCTCTTGTCCCCGAGGTTCACGCCGAGCCAGGATGCGTTGAGGCATGCCTCGTTCATACCGACAAGCCCGATTGTCGAGAAGTGGTTGTCGAATGTCCCAAGATATCTTTTTGTATATGGATAGAGTCCCTCATCCATGAGCTTCGTTATGACAGTCCTCTTGATCTTGAGCGAACGTGCCGAGATATCCATAATCCTGTCAAGCCGATGGAAGAAGTCCTCCTTGTCCTTGGCAAGGTATCCGATGCGAGGCAGGTTTATGGTGACAACACCAACAGATCCTGTGCTTTCTCCCGAGCCAAAGAAACCACCTGATTTCTTCCTGAGCTCCCTCAGGTCAAGGCGCAGACGGCAGCACATGGAACGGACATCCGATGGCTCCATATCGCTATTGATGTAATTCGAGAAATACGGTGTGCCATACTTCGCAGTCATCTCAAACAGGAGCTTGTTGTTCTCTGTCTCGGACCAGTCAAAATCCTTTGTGATTGAATATGTAGGAATAGGATACTGGAAGCCCCTGCCCTCAGCGTCGCCTTCAATCATTATCTCGATGAAGGCCTTGTTGACCATATCCATCTCCTTCTGGCAATCACCATAGGTAAATGGCTGATCCTTTCCTCCGACGATTGCAGGGACATTGGCAAGGTCCTTCGGGCATACCCAATCAAGCGTTATGTTCGAGAATGGTGCCTGAGTTCCCCATCTTGAAGGAGTGTTGACTCCATAGATGAACGATTCAATGCACTTCTTGACCTCGTTATATGTAAGGTTATCCTTCTTCACGAATGGAGCAAGATATGTATCAAAGGAACTGAAAGCCTGAGCGCCAGCCCATTCATTCTGCAGGATGCCAAGGAAATTGACCATCTGGTTGCAGAGCGTTGCAAGATGTGAGGCTGGAGAAGAGGTGATCTTTCCCGGAATGCCGCCAAGCCCTTCCTGGATAAGCTGCTTGAGAGACCAGCCTGCGCAGTATCCAGTAAGCATCGAAAGGTCATGGATGTGGATGTCACAGTTGCGATGGGCCTGTGCGATCTCCTCATCATATATCTCAGAAAGCCAGTAGTTAGCTGTTATTGCACCGCTGTTTGAAAGGATGAGGCCTCCAACAGAGTATGTTACAGTGCTGTTCTCCTTGACCCTCCAGTCATTCAGACGGAGATAATTGTCCACGACGCCCTTGTAGTCAAGGATCGTAGACTTCATGTTCCTCATCTTCTCGCGCTGCTTGCGGTAGAGGATATAGCTTTTTGCAACATCTCCGTAGCCAGCCTCTCCCAATACCTTCTCAACGCTGTCCTGTATGTCTTCTACAGCTATTTTCCCATCTTTTACCTTGTCAGAGAAATCTGAGGTGACTTTAAGTGAGATGAAATCTATTACATTGTCATCATAAGGCTTCTGGATCGAATCAAATGCCTTTTTGATCGCAGCTGAAATCTTTGCTATGTCAAAGGACACAAGCTGCCCGTCTCTTTTGGTTACCTGATACATTAAATTACTCCTGATTTACTTTGTGATGATATCACAGCAAATCAGCATATGCAATATGAAACACAATACAAAGTGTTATATAACTTTAATTGCACCATATATAGTGTAATTACCTATCGCGAAGTGATACACTTCCTATAGTTTTCCTTAGTATCCTTATATATCTTCCCATATCCTCCGGCGAGGGGGGCGTCAGGTTTTTCCCGATGATATCTCCCGCATCTGAAAAGGTTTGCAGGAAATATGATGCAGCGCCGCTGCACATCTGCGAAATCTTTTCAAAATCCTCGTCAGAATGCAGTTCATGCACTACCGTAGTGCGAAGCTCATACTGCACATTGCCCTCAAGAAGATAGCTGAGGCTTTCCTTTATCGGAGATACGTCAAAATCGGCAATGCCGACTGTCATGCCATACTTATCCAGGCTGTTCTTCACATCCATTGCGATGTAATCAACAGCGCCACTCTCTACGGCAGCTCTCATCACATCCGGCCTGTAGCCATTTGTATCGAGCTTTACCAGATAGCCGATATCCTTCAGACGGTGAAGGAATGGGATAAGATCCTTCTGGAGCGTAGGCTCACCCCCTGTCACGACAACGCCATCGAGCATCTTCTTCCTTTCTGAAAGATAATCGAAGATCTCGCTTTCGCTGATCACGGGCTCGCTTTCGGGGTGAAGGACAAGCGATGCGTTCTGGCAGAAAGGACAGCGGAAATTGCAGGCACCTGTGAAGAGAATAGCTGCAAGGTGCCCTGGATAATCAACAAGCGTCAGACGCTGCAGGCCATGTATCTGCATCATGATTCAAATGCCCTGAGGATATCCTCGGGAATCTTCTTCGGCCTCTTTGTCGCATTGTCTACTACCGCAATGCGTATGGAGAGCGTTGAAAGAAGCGTATCGCCACGCATTATCCTCTGCCTCATCGTAAATGAGAAATGCTGAACATCCTCCATGTCGGTAAGGACGGTAATCTCATCCTCAAGATAAGCTGGGGATCTGTACTCGATGTTTATGGAACGGACAACCATCAGGATATTATCCTCATGTGCAAGCTGCATCTGCGTCTTTCCCGGGTATATTGCCCTGAGCATCTCAGTCCTAGCATGCTCTGCCCAGTCAAGGTAGTGTGCATGGTAGGCAATGCCGCCGGCATCCGTATCTGAGAAATATACCCGTGTCTTATATTCAAATGTCCTCATTTTCTCTTCCTGCTTCCTTTCTCGCTGCGTTCCTTGCTCATCCGGAAGAAGTCAGCCATCGTTCCCCCAGAGAAGTCAGAGGATGTGAACCGTGAACGAGACTCTCTCATGCCTTCATCGCGTCTCGTATCTCTCTTGTATGCTCTCTTTGACTCCCTTACAACGACAGTCTTTGTCTCATAGACAGCCTTTGGAACCTTTACGCCGCTTTTCCTGTTTATCACGACCTTGGCCTTGCCATCTGGACCTGTTGTCATGCGCTTGACGGAAGGAGCACCGGTTTCCACCTTGATCTTGACATCCTTCTCCTCGTACTGGCAGGAAAGCTTCTGGCAGATATAATGCACAGAGCCATCTGAATCCGTCACCTTCATCATATCGGAATTGCAGTATGGGCATTTCCTTGTTTCCTTGAAGACAGGAGCGAATGTCTTATCGCTTCTTTCGACTTCCTTCACAAGCTCTGCGGCCATCTTCTTGATATCGCGGATAAATGCATCGGGATCTTCCTTGCCTCGGCTTATACGTTCAAGCCTGCCTTCCCATTCCCCTGTGAGCATAGGAGAGCGAAGGACTTCAGGTGCAAGACGCACAACCTCCCTTCCCTTGGCTGTAGGGATGAAGTACTTGCCTTCCCTCTCGATGTACCTGTTCTGTATAAGCTTCTCGATCATATCAGCACGGGTTGCCGGAGTGCCGAGGCCATTTCCAAGATTTGCCTTGAGGGAGACGTCATCAACGAATCGCCCAGCATGCTCCATGGCAGAGAGAAGAGTTGCATCTGTGTATCTATCTGGAGGTGTCGTGACATTCTTCCTGACCTTGATGCTCTCAATCGTAACCTCATCACCTTCCTTAAGGCTCATAAGGCCAAAGCTGTTCTCTCCTTCCTCCGTTACAGGTGATGCGCTCTTGATTCCCGCACTCTCAGCCACCGATCTATAGCCTTTCCTGACAGGAATGGAGAGCCTTGTCTTGAAAAGCTTTCCTTCGACATCTATCGTGCAGACTGTTGTCCTGTATATATAGTCCTCTCCTATCACTTCCAGAAAGCGCAGCGCTATGAGCTGCCAGAGCTTTGCCTCATCACCCGAAAGCTTCTCCATCTTCACTGGCTCTTCCGTCGGTATGATTGCATGATGGTCAGAAACCAGGGAATTGTTCACGAACCGTGGATTATCCGTACGGAAGCCAGATGCAAGGTATTCATCAGCCTGACGTGAGAATATGGTTGAAGAGAGCGCCTTTATCCTCTCTTTGAGCGTTGGCACTATATCTTCTGTTATGTATCTTGAATCCGTTCGAGGATAGGTCACGATCTTATGCACTTCGTAAAGGCGCTGCAGCGTATCGAGTGTTTCCTTTGCAGAGAAGCCAAGGACTATGTTTGCATCCCTCTGAAGCTCTGTCAGGTCATATGCCTGCGGAACAGGATCGCTCTTCTCTTCAGAAACAAGCGACACGACCTTGCCCTTCTTGCCGTTCCAACCCTTCATATCCTCTGCCGTCTCATCGCTTTGGAATCTTATCGAGTTATCTTCGGGATAGTATGAAGCGGAGAAAATGCCGAAATCCGCACGTGCAGTATAGTAGTACTTTCCTTCAAAGCTCTCTATCTCATCCTCTCGCGCTGTCATGAGAGCAAGGGTCGGAGTCTGCACACGCCCTGCGGAGAGCTTTGCATCATAGAAACAGGTAAGCGCTCTGGTAACGTTCATGCCTACATACCAATCAGCGGCAGCGCGGCAATATGCTGCATGATAAAGGTTATCATAGTCAGATGCGGGATGAAGCGATTCGAACCCCTCCTTTATTGCCTTCTCTGTCTGCGAGGATATCCAAAGGCGTTCGGCCTTGCCTGTGTATCCTGCCAGTTTCAGGATCCAGCGTGCGACAAGCTCTCCCTCCCGCCCTGCATCTGTTGCAATCACGACGCTCTCGATATCATCACGCTTGAGAAGATCCGCGATTGTATCGAACTGCTCATGGGTCTCATCTATGACAGCCTCATCAAGCGTTTCCGGAAGCATGGGGAGAGTATCGAGCGACCATCTCTTATAGCGTTCTGAGTAGTGCTGCGGCTCACATAGCTCGACAAGATGGCCAAGAGCCCATGTGACTATATACTTCGATCCCTCACTGTATCCTTTCTCTTTTATAGGGCATACGAGATTTCTCGCTATCTCGCGTCCAACTGACGGTTTTTCAGCAATAACCAGT
>CALXLI010000114.1 GCA_944389155.1 uncultured Spirochaetaceae bacterium
ATAAACTTGAAAGTAGCATACAGTGATAGGCACACTTTGAGCGTTCTGATCTTTGTTGGTGTACGGCTCTATGTTTTATCATCTGGCTATGATGCCGAGTGCAAAACTGGAATCAAAACTCAATGAAAAGCTTGATTCTGGCTGTAAAGTTTGGCATTGAATGAAAAGATATAACTATTGCAAATACCAATATTTAGCGGAAATGCAATAATGCTGAAATCTTGATACGACCTTCAGAATCCGATACTCTTCTTCTGAGAAATCCGGATTAAACTCACCGCTATCATTTTTCAGGCCGGCATAATCATTCTTATACCTCTGTCTCACGCTTTCGACAACGAAACCGTTCTCATATGCGAGGACAGGCTCAGCGAAAAGAGGATGGCCATACTTCGCAATAGATATCATGTTCGCAAAAGATAGAAGCTTCTGAAGCTTCATGTTGCCATCCATAGTGTTGGCTATCTTGTCATCTTCCTGTTTTCAGGAAGAACTTTGCATAGTCCATCGCATTCTTCATGACTATTTCCTCCTTCAGCCCTATCTTAACTATATTCGGTGAAAAAGAATAGATGTTTTTCAGAATCCTTTGCTCTTGAGGATTGATTGATGTTTTCAGTTTGGAATGCCCTGTAAGAATAAGCTCTCCCAAACAAGGGAGAGCCTATTCTGCCTATTACTTCTGAAGCTCCTCATAGAATGCGGAGAGGACATAGAAGGCTTTCTTCTTTGTCTTCCTGTCAGAGTCGATGAGGCCTTTGCGGTTGAATCCCTCCTGATACTTATTGAATCTGCGCTCTGCACGGAAATCTATGAGGATCCAAGGAGACATTCCCTTTATGAACCTGCACGCGCTTATCTCAGCAATCTGCTTCTTATAGAAGGCTTCCTGGAATTCCTCTGTCCAAAGCATATCCTCAGTGCCATGGTTGCCGCTTCTGGCTCCTGCACCAACCTCTGTTATGATTACAGGCTTGTCCGGATTGGAGTTCTTAAGGACTCTGCCAAGCTTTGAGAAATCCGGATCGTACCATCCGTAATATTCGTTGATGCCGATTATATCGAGCTTTGAGGCGAGTCTGTCATCAATCTTCTCTCCCACTTCGTCAACAAGGCATGCTGCACTTATAGCCCTTGTAGGATCGAGAGAGCGTGCATGCTCTGCAAGTCCCGACATGAATGCAAAACGCTCATCGGTGTCAGGGTTCTCGTTGCCGACAGACCATATCATGATGCTTGCCCTGTTCCTGTCTCTCTTTATAAGCTCAGAAAGCTGGTTCTTCGCATCTGCCATGGTAACAGGATTCGTGAAATCAATAGCCCAGTATACAGGGATCTCCTCCCAGAGCATGATTCCCATCTCATCGGCAATCTCAGCGAATCTCTGGCTATGGGGATAATGCGCCAGACGAAGGAATGTAGCATGAAGCTCTTCCTTTGCGACTCTTATCGTTTCCCGGATCACATCATCATTCGTGGACTTGCCCAGCTTGATATGATCTTCATGGACACAGATGCCATTAAGGAACCTGGACTTGCCATTGAGCATTATATCATTGCCGACAACCTTGAACTCCCTGAACCCTATCCTGCTTGATACCTTATCTGTATCGTATTCAAGCTCTGTATCGTACAGCTTCGGATTCTCTGGAGACCAAAGCTCAGGAGAAGCATCTATCACAGCAGAGGCCTTTCCACCTTTGAACTCGATTTCCTTCTCGATGCCAAGCTCAGGAATCGAGAACCTTCCCTTTCCGTCAAGCACTCCATCAACCTCAGCATCAATGGCTATCTTCTTGTAGCCTGAACCAGGGACAAGCCGGACAAACCAGTCCTTTATGACGGTACGTCCAGTACGCACAAAAAGGACATCGCGATAGATTCCCCCATAATAGAACCAGTCGCTGTTTGTCATAGGCACTCTATCATCGCGTCTTGATGCGTCCACTGCTACTATAAGCCTGTTCTGATCCTTGACGCGCCCTGTAATCTCCACAGCAAACGGCGTTGAGCCACCATCGTGCATGGCAATAGGCTCACCATTGAGGAAAACATATGTCCTATAGATAGCACCTTTGAAATAAAGGAATACCCTTTCGTCATCGCTGTGCTTCCTGTAGCCAAATGTACGGAAATAAGTTCCCATGCTCTCATAAAGGAACAGATCTGAGCGCTCCATGTTCCAACATGCAGGGACTTTCATAAGAGGCCATGACTCGAAATCAAAGTCACAAGGCTTCTCCCTGCCCTTATCATCGTATCTATCTTCTCTGTACCATGCACCCCTGAGAACATATTCAAGCGGATCCGGCATGAAGTTCCACTTTCCATTCAGGCTCTCAGTCTTCCTGCCATCAAGGGAAATAAGATCATCTGAACCTACTCTGACGTTCTCATACTGTGCTCTGAAATCACGGACATGGATCTCAGGATTGAAATTGCCTGGCTTTGCCATAATACCTCCACAAAACAATACCCATTATAATGCAGATAAACTGTTTTAAACTGAAAATTACGCCACATATTCCCAAAAGTGTCGTATTAATCACGAAGAATGTTTATAATCGTGGCCATGGATATATCAAGAGAGAAAGCCGTAGAGCTATTCAAAAAGTACAATAAATCAGAAAGCCTCTATCATCACGCGCTCTCAGTAGAAGCTGTGATGAGGGAATTTGCAGGGAAGAACAATGAAGATCAGGATTTCTGGGGCATTGCAGGCCTGCTTCATGACATCGACTGGGAAATGTTCCCGGAAGAGCATTGCAGGAAAGCTCCTGAGCTTCTTGCCGAGATAGATGCACCGGAAGAGCTTGTGCATGCTGTATGCAGCCATGGCTATGGCCTCGTAACGGATGTGGAGCCTGAGAAATACATGGAGAAGGTCCTCTATACAATAGATGAGCTTACAGGGCTTATAACGGCAACTGCACTGATGAGACCTGAGAAGATGAAGGGCATATCGGTGAAATCCATAAAGAAGAAATGGAAGGATAAGTCCTTTGCAGCCGGAGTGAACAGGGATGTTATCACGAAGGGAGCGGAAATGCTTGGGCTTGATATCTCAGAAATCATACAGACATCAATCGATGGAATGACGGAAATCGCACCAGAGCTTGGGCTTTGGCCAGAGGAGGAAGCATGAGGAAGACCAAGATAATCTGCACTATAGGACCTGCTGTAGACAACGACAAGATGATCAAAGCGCTCATACTCGGCGGCATGGATGCTGCGAGAATGAACTTTTCACATGGTTCCCATGATGAGCATAAGGCACGGATCGAAAGGATAAGGAAAGTCGCGGCAAGCCTCAATACGACAATCCCTATCATCCTTGATACAAAGGGGCCAGAGATCAGGACACAGACATTCAAAGGCGGTTCAGTGGTTCTGAAGGAAGGGAACCTCTTCACGCTCTACTCCAAACGTGAAGAAGAAGGAGATGAGAACGGAGTCGCGATAACCTACCCCTATCTTGCAGAGAACGTGGAGAAAGGAACAAGGATCCTCATAGATGATGGCCTCTGTTCCCTGGTCGTTGAGAAGATTGATGGAGGAGATGTCATATGCCGCGTTCTTACCACAGCAAAGATATCGAATCACAAGTCAATCAATGTCCCCGGCGTTGATATCGATATGCAGTTCATATCTGACACAGACAGATCCGATATCCTGTTTGGCATAGAGATGGATGTGGATTTCATAGCGGCATCATTTGTACGCAGTGCAGATGATGTGAAGAGGATACGCAAGCTGCTTGCTGTAAACAAAGGTGAGAATATAAGGATAATCTCCAAGATCGAATGCAAAAGCGGCATTGATAACCTTGATGCTATCATCGCAGAGTCCGACGGCGTCATGGTTGCCCGCGGAGATCTCGGCGTAGAGATTCCTTTCAAGGAGCTTCCAGCTATACAGAAGAATATCATAAAGAAGTGCTATGAGAGCGGAAAGATCGTAGTCACGGCAACACAGATGCTGGAATCAATGACTGAGCATCCACGTCCGACAAGGGCTGAGGTATCAGATGTTGCGAATGCAATCTACGATGGTACGACATGCACGATGCTCTCAGGCGAGACTGCAGCAGGAAAATATCCTATAGAAGCTGTGAAGACAATGGCTGAGATAGCTGAGTATACAGAGAACCAGATAGACTACAGGATGAAGTATTTCAACAGGCAGCGGAACACAATCGCAGACATTCCCAACACAATTGCAAGCTCCGCTGTTGATGCATCATTCACGCTAGGAGCAAAGGCAATAGTCTGCATGACCGCGACAGGACGCTCTGCGCGAATGACTTCATCCTATCATCCTGCGGCCCCGATCATAGCTTGCGTGACAGATAAGAAAGCATATCGTCAGCTCAGGCTTGACTACGGAGTGTATCCAATCCTTGCACCTTATACAGAGGACAGGGATGAGCTTGGGGAGCTTGCCAATGACCTTGCACTGAAAACAGGCATCGTGGATAAAGGCGATCTTGCTGTGATAATCACAGGAACGCATACAGGATACCAATATGCAGACTCGCTGCAGCTGACAAAACTGAAGTAATCGCTTAATCTTTCCATATGCGTATTACAGGCGGTAAATACCTAAGGCGGCAGGTAATCTGTCCGCCTGGCATAATCAGGCCAGCAATGGATATGATGAGGGAATCGATGTTCTCTATCCTTGGGAATCTGGAAGGAACATCGTTCCTTGATCTCTTTTCAGGTTCCGGATGCGTTGCTATTGAAGCAGCCTCCCGTGGAGCCTCCCCCATACATCTTGTAGAGATGGACAAGGGAAAGAAGGCGACAATAGAGAAGAATCTCTCTTTCGTCGAAGAGGATTGCAGGATATTCACAATGGATGCCCTGCGCTTCATCTCATCTCCCCCGATGCGCTATACCGTAGTCTATGCAGATCCCCCCTTCCCGATGGAGAACAAGATAGAGATCGCGCGCCTTGCATCTGAGCATAAAGCCGTAAGCGAAAGCGGTATGTTCATAATCCATCTTCCAAGGGAAGAGAGGAAGATATGGCCAGACACGGTTGATACGCTGAAACTTGTTGATGAAAGGAAATACGGCAGAAGCATACTGCTTTTCTATCGCCCGGAGGCTCACGATGTGGATAGATGATGACAATGTAGCATATGATGATTACTTTGTGCGTGCCAGCGATACAGACATGTTCTACAATGCGGCACTGCCCTTCTATTTTGACGCAATGCAGGAAATGGGCGGAGAACATGCGGCAAGGATGGGCATAGCGATTTCTGACATGATGAGGGAAAGGAACTGGACCTGGGTCATAACAAGGACAAGGGCGGTATTCCATCATCAGGATGTCTGGCAGGATACGGTAAAGCTTGAGACATGGGCACAGAGAGGCTACAAGCTTTACTGCCCTAGGGTTGTGAAAGGCTACGGCAAGGATGGATCGCTCTCATTTGAAGCCATGACGCTATGGGCACTTATGGACCTTACAAGAAAGCGCCCTCTCCGTCCTGCAGAGATAGAATCAGAGATAAAGCTGCCTGAAAAGGAAGAGCACTGGCAGGACCCTGATATCGGGAAGATCGTAAGATTCGACGATGTGGAGCTTATTGAGAGGTGGCCTGTACATTATCCTGTACCAACCTATTTCGATATCGACTACAACAAGCATGTGAACAATGTTGTCTATATCAGATGGATGGTTTCCGCAATGGATGAGAAATTCCTGGAAGAGAACATGCCTGAGGTTGTTGATGTGCAGTGGGTGCATCAGACATTCAGGGAAGACAAGGTCTATGTCGAGACAGGCATAACCGCCCAAAGCGGAGATGAGACGGATATCGTGCACTGCATCAGGCGTGACGATGGGACAGTTCTTTTCGAAGCCAATACGAAATGGAGGAAGAAGCCTCAATAATGAGGCGGCTTCCTGTTTGGTCTTGCCTCTCCGGATACCTCTATAAGATCCTCGACCTTCTTCTCCAGCGATTCAATGCGCATTATAAGAGTGCCTATGGTCCTCTCCTGGTCGATTATCACATCATTGAGCTTGGAAACAGTATCTTCCAGATAGCTCACCTTGATTTCAAGCATTTCCGTATTATCCATAGATGAAAGTCTATGGATTGAGGAAAAATAATTCAACAGCCGTCTGTATCTAACTGAGCTTTCATGTATACTGTTCTTTATGAAAGGAGAAAGAGTTGCACAGCTTGAGCTTCTTCTACGATCTCATCCGGAGGGGATAAGAAGAGCTGAGATAGCACGAAGGCTTGGCGTACATCGCTCTACGATATCGCGATACGTTGATGATCTTGCAAAGCATATAGATATCTATGAGGAGAACAACCTCATAAAACTCAGGGAAAAGGATGAGGAGTCCACCCCGATGGAGCTCTCCATATATGAAAGCATTGCATTCAACATGGGAGCTGAGGCACTTGCGGCAACCCCTGAGTTCGCAAACCCGCACCTTGCATCGGCATTGCGGAAGCTTGCAATGAACATGCGCACCTATGCTCCGAAGATCAGCGATAATGCACTATCCCTCGCAGAACAGGTTGACAAGGCAATACAGAGGAACAGGAGCGCAGCAGACAGGCACAATCAGGTGCTTGAAGTCCTGATAGACTGCTGGGTATCCGGAAAGATAACAAGGATAACAACAACATTGACGGGCAATGAGGAAATAGAGATGGCGCCATATTTCATCGGCTTCAAGGAAGATGCGGCAGGAAGACGGCCCATAACGGTTACGGGAAGGCTGCGCCATACAAAGGATATAATCACGCTGGATATCTCATCGATAACAGATGCGGTAATGCTGGATGAGACATACACGATCCCTGATAACCTCAAGCCATTTTCGCATAAGGAAGCTGAGACATACGATGCTATCGATATGATTCCACTCACTATCAGGCTAAAGGAGAAAAGCGCTCTCAATTCATTTTCAACGCTTGTACATGGCAAGCCCGAACTGACAAAGATGGAAGATGGCAGCTATATATGCCGCTTTGATGCAGAGAACTCAATCGAGCTTATGCTCCGCATCATACAATGCGGTAAGAGCGTGAAGGTACTTGAGCCAGAAAGCTATAAGAAGAAGCTCGTTGATATGCTCTCTGGCATACTTTCAATGTATTGATGATGAATATAGGAATCTGCAATCAGAAAAACAGCGCATTGGGTTTCATCAGCACATTGCTATCATCCAAAGGTGATGGATGTCTTCAGAAATGATGCCAACGCTTCAGCAAGCCCTTTATGCCCCTCAGCTGAAATATGCAAGCCATCAGAACCAGGCTTCGCATAAAGAGCCGCATCCAAGAAAAAAGTGCCTTTTGAATCTGCTATCTTTCTGAAATGCTCTGCAAAATGAAGGCTTTTCTCTGCCTCTTCCTTTTCATTCTCCCCTACAGGCAGGATATTCACAGGAGAGACAAGAAGCAGTTCTGGTTTCCTATCCAGCCAAGCAGGCCAGTTGTATTGGCGTATCTTATCAACAAGGATACCAGCTCCATATGCGATATCCTTGGCAGATGCATTGTAAATCATCTTCGCATCATTGGTTCCCAACATGATTATTATCAAATCAAGCGGCAGATGCGTTTTCAAGATCATATCGATATGATCCAATCCACTCTTGCCTGGGAAGAAGGGATTATCAGCGAAGATCGTCCTTCCAGAAAAACCTTCTTCAATAATACGATATCCATCTCCTAGCAACTCTGAAAGAATACCTGGCCATCGCTCTTCATAAGAGAATCGGCTGCCATCCTCAGGGTTTCTCCCATAAGTATTTGAATCACCAAAGCAGAGAATTTCCTTTTTCATCGAAATCCGTCCTTAACAAACATGAACAACGTATACAACATATTTCTCTTTGTCAAATCAACATACTCAGCAATCTACAAGGGAAAATTGATATGCAAACTGAAAAACCAATTTGATAATATTCCTCATTCCCTGCCTCCTGTTTCAGAGAAAGCTTATACCCTTTCTTTGATGCTATGTATCTGAAAATGTGGACTATTCCGTCATTTCTGCCTAAATTACCTCAGATTTCCCGAACAATCCGATTAAGCTGTCACATAGAACCAGATAACACCTGTACAAAAAAATGACTTTATAAAATTCATTTTTCATATTAAACTGAATTTGAGGAGTTTATATTATGAGGGACTATATTAAACGATATATACATCTAGAGGAAATACTAACCAAGAAATCAGTATTCCTGATAGGCCCAAGAATGTGCGGGAAATCCATGTATGCAAAGAATGAAGTACAAAAACCTGTGCTATATTGGAATCTTCTCTCCAATACCCTGTATTATCGCGTGATAAGCAATCCTGCGCTTCTGGAAGAGACGCTTAAAGCAGAGCATCTTACCGAAGGCCTTGTAATAATAGATGAAGTACAGAGAGCACCGCAACTTCTATATACAGTACATCAGGCAATCGAAGATACTGATCTGCTCTTCCTTATGACAGGATCAAGTGTGCGCAAACTCAAAAGCGGTGGTGTAAACCTCCTTGGAGGGCGTGCACTGGAGAAGAAACTTCATCCTCTCTGCTACCCTGAGATCAAAAACAGAGATGACTACAATCTCGAACACATCTTCAGAACTGGTCTGCTTCCAGAAATGTATCTTGATCCAAACTACGCAGAAGATGCTCTTCAGGCTTATGAAGGATTGTATCTGGAGACAGAAATACAGCTTGAGAATGAAGTGAATGACCTTCCTGGTTTCATCAACTTCCTGAAAAAAGCCGCCATTTCAAATGGGCAGCAGATCAACTTCTCTTCATTTGCGTCTGATGTTGGCGTAAGCAGGCAAGCTATCAGAACATGGTACAAAATCCTTCTCGACACACTTATGGTGAATGAGATCAAACCATATGGGAAAACAAGGAAAAGAAAGGAAACTTCATTCTCCCGCTTTTATTTCTTCGATACAGGTGTGGCAAGAAGCATAGCTGCAATGAACATACCATCAGAAACGATGAGTGAATATGGAACACTGTTCGAGACATATATCGCGATGGAGCTCATTGCTTATATCGATTATTCTGGAATACGGAACAAGGAAATCACATATTATCGCACAAGCGATGGAAAAAGAGAGGTTGATTTCATAATCGGCGATGAAGTGGCAATCGAGACGAAAGCGACAAAATCAGTTACGGAAAAGGATATTTCCAACCTAAGGGAACTGAAAACAGAAGGCATCTTCTCAAGCTATATAGTCGTATGCAGGGAAGAGAGTCCAAGAATGCTCAGCGATGGAATCCTTATACTTCCATGGAAAACATTTCTCGAAAGGCTTTGGAATGGAGAGCTTATAAGGAAATAAGAAGGGGTGCTTTCCAGCACCCCATGTACTATCATCATTTCTTCTTCAGATACTTGATGCTATCAAGGGAGACAGCTGCAAGTATGATGAATCCTTTGAATACGAACTGGAGGTTCGTATCTATTCCAAGGAATGTAAGGCAGTATGTGAGGGAAGTGAAGATCACAACACCAAGCGCGGCTCCTCCTATCTTTCCTATACCACCGTTGAATGATATTCCTCCAACAACACAAGCAGCTATAGCATCCATCTCATAGCCCTGCCCTGTTCCGGCACTTGCATTGGCTCTGAATGCCTCAAGGAATGATCCACAGCCATAGAACACACCAGCCATGATGAACACTCCGACTGTTACCCAGAATACAGAGATACCTGAGACAGCAGCTGCTTCTGCATTGCCGCCTACAGCGTACATGTTCTTTCCGAATGTTGTCTTATTCCAGATGATCCATGCGACTATGATTGCTATAACAGCAGGGATTATGAGCTTCGGGAATGTTATGAGCTGGCCATTGAGAGCTCCAAGGACCCATCGGCCACCGATCATGCTTCTTATTCCACTGTCAATCGAACCAACAGGCGTTCCGCTTGTACCATAGAAGAGCATTCCATATATGATAAGCTGGTTAGCCATCGTTGAGATAAACGGATGCATCTTGAAACGAGCGGTAAAGAAGCCCGCGACTGCTGAGAAGAATACGCAGAGGACAACAGCAAGCAGAAGTGCCATCAGCACCCTCAGTCCCATAGGAAGGGCTGAGAAGTCCCATGTCGGAAGTCCGAATAGCGATACGATGTTCATTCCAGGATGGAGAATAAGTCCCGTTGTCACTGAACCAAGAGCGACCATTCGTCCTATGGAAAGGTCAGTACCTGCAAGGAGGATAAGGCCTGCAACACCGAGTGCATAGAACATCCTTGTCGAAGCCTGTTCGAGTATCGTGAAGATATTCGGAAGCGATAAGAGGTTTCCTGAACCCCTCAGAGGTGCTGCTATGATACAGACAACGAAGAATATTATGATTGCTATATACAGTCCGTTTGCCAGGAAGAATGAAGATGGCGTGAAATTCCTCACGAAGTTCTTCCACTTCATCTTCACATCCTCTCCGAACGCTGACTTTCCGTTCCTGAGCTCTCTGTTCTTCTGGATATGATCGACGAATGCCTGATGCTTTGCTGCCTTGCACTTGTCTATCTGATCCTTGTATCTGCTCTTGGCATCATACAGGGCGCTCTTCAGTTCATAGCTGCAGATCTCAAGCTCGCTTTTGAGAATCTGTGGATCCCCACCTGAAAGGCGTGTCTTGATATCATTCTCACGGTCTGCATAAGACCTCTTGATATCCTCGACTTCCTTCTCATAGTAGGATTTGGCTCCCTCCATACGCTTGTTCTGCTTGGCATCTACTGCAGCTTCTATCTCCTTCGATATTGAATTGACATAAGCAACAGCTTCCTTGGAAAGAGCAGTAATCTCGCTCTTGTTCCTCGCATCTACGGCTTTTGCCTTCTCTATCTCCGAATTAAGCTCAGCTACGCGCCTTGCCCTATCGCTCTCGGCAATGAGCTTGTTCTTCTTCAGCGATGCAAGCTCTGCCTTGCAGTCATTGATCTTGGTAATACCATCAGCTCTGAGCGACCTGAGCTTTTCAGAGTATTCCCTGACTTTTCTATCCTCTTCAAGAGAAATCATTTCCTTTGTCTGATTCTCTGCCATAACCGACTCCTTACAGATATTTAGCCGAGAGCCTTAGAAGCTCTTCCTGGTTTGTTTCCTTGGTATTCACGACACCGGCAAGCCTATGATTGCTCATGACCGCAATCCTATTCGTGATTCCAAGGATCTCAGGCATCTCTGAAGAAACAACGATGATCGTCTTGCCTTCCTTTGCCATCCTTATTATCAGCTGATATATCTCATACTTGGCGCCAACATCGATTCCGCGCGTTGGCTCATCCATCAGAAATACATCAGGAGATCTCTCCATCCATTTTCCGATTATAACCTTCTGCTGATTACCTCCGGAAAGCGCTGTTATAAGCTCATCAGGGGACACGCATTTTGTGTTCATTACCGAGATTTCCCTGCTTGTCGCTTCATACATCTTCTTATTATCCAGAAGATGATAGCTTTTATATGCATCAAGATTCGTTATCGTCGTATTGAACTTGATTGTATCCTTCCCGAACATGCCATTCAGCTTTCTCTCTTCCGTCACAAGGGCAAATGAGTGCTCCATAGCATCATGGGATGATCTGAATCGCAGCTTCCGCCCTTCGACAGCTATCTCTCCGCTCGCTACAGTACGTATTCCGAACAGGGTTTCCAGGAGTTCGCTTCTACCCGCTCCGACAAGGCCATACAGACCGAAGATCTCACCCTTCCTGACTGTGAATGTTATATCCTCCAGTACAGGATTGTATTTTGTCTTCAGATTCCTGACTGTCAGGTAATCACCTCCAGGCTGATTATCAACATCGGGGAATCTCTTATCGAGAGAGCGCCCTACCATGGCAGCTATAAGCTCATTCATGTTCGTATCTGCAATGTGCTTCTTGAATATCATCTTGCCATCTCTCAGGACTGCCACATCATCACAGATCTCGAATATCTCATCCATCTTATGGGAGATATATACAAACGAAACGCCCTGCTTTCTCAGATCATCAACGATTGAGAAAAGCTTCTTGACCTCTCGCTCTGTAAGGGAGCTTGTCGGCTCATCAAGAACTATAAGCTTTGCATCGTAGCTTACAGCTTTCGCTATCTCTACCATCTGCCTCTGGGAGACAGACATTGTCCTCATCACAGTCTTTGGATTGACATTCATCTTGAGACGAGCAAATAGGTTGTTGCTCTCCCTGAGCATTCTCGCCTCGTCAACCATTCCTGCCTTTGTAGGATATCTTCCAAGGAAAAGATTATCCATAACGGTACGATCAAGACACTGCTGCAGTTCCTGATGCACCATTGCCACACCGTTTTCCAAAGCATCCTTCGGATTCTTGAAATCTACCGGCTGCCCGAAAAGGGAAATCTGTCCTTCATCCTTTGCATAGATACCGAAAAGGCACTTCATCATAGTGGACTTTCCAGCTCCATTCTCACCCATAAGACCGCATACAGTACCTTCTTCTACTGTAAGGTTTATGCCTTCCAGGACTCTGTTCTTCGCAAAGGATTTGGATAGATTCTTTATCTCAAGTACAGTTTTCCCGCTCATTTATATCCTTCCACAAATCTTTCTATAACCATAAATGGCGGACGCTTACGCATCCGCCGTAAACAACAAGAGCAGAAATCAGTACTGAAGTCTGTCAAGATAATCTCTGCCAGAGTTTGTTCTGACCATGTTGATAGCATATGCATCGAAGCTGTTGAGGTTCGTGAATCTATCAAGGCAGGAAGACTCGTTCTGGCCATCGCCCTGTACGATCGTAAGGTCGATGTTGAGAAGTGGAGCATAGTACTGAAGAGCTGGGATATAGGAAGAAGAGAGGAAGTTATCGCCAGAATTGTAGATAGTAAGGAGAACTCTCTTTGTCTCTGCATCTGTCTGCTTGATTCCCTGGTCTCTTGAACCAGCTGTGTACTGTGTCCAGTTATCGATTGTGACACCTGTGTTCTGTGCAAGAAGTGCCTTTGTATCTGCAATATATGTCATATCAGCAGAAATCTTGTTTCCATACTGGTCAGGCTCTGTGATTCCAGCTGTTACGGCAGCTTCGCCTGTAAGTCCATCAAGAAGGTTCCTGATAACCTGCAGAGTTGCTGTTGCCTGAGCATCAACGTTCTGGGAAACAGTTCCAGTGAGGGTTCCAGCACCGATTGCCTCGATAGCATCAGCGTTTGCATCGTATCCGAAGATTGGAACACCTGCTGGATAGTTGGATGCCTGCAGGCAGCCCATTGCCATACCATCGTTGTTGGAGATGACCATATCGATCTGATCGCCAAGCCTTGTTGCCCATCCGCCCATTGCGTCTGTTGCAGCGTTGGCATTCCATGTTGTTCCATCAGTTCCTGTCATAGCGCGGCTGTCAAGCTCAACAACAGGCATTGTCGTTCCGCCGACATTAGCAGAACCCTGCTGTGTATTCTCAACGCCAGGATCTGTTGAACCTGTCCATGTTCCAAGAGCTTCTCTTACGCCCTGTGTCCTTGCCTTGGAGTCATTGTGTCCGACGTCTCCGATACAGAGAACATATCCGATAACTCCATCACCGTTGCGGTCAAGCACTGCAGGATCTGCAGAAGCAAGATAATCAACAACGAGCTGTCCCTGAACTGCACCACCGCCAGCTGCGTCGAATCCGACGTAGAAGGTCTTGTCGTTCCAGTTCATGACTTCCATATCGATAACTCCAGTTGTTGGATCGGAAGGCTGTCTATTGAAGAATACGACTGGCTTTGAAGCATTTCCAACAAGAGCAGCAGCTTCACTTCCACCCTGTGCGAAAGCGGACACGCACACCAAAGCCATCAGAAAAACAGCTAAAATAGTCTTTTTCATCTTTCCTCCTATGCACATCTGTGCATTTGTTTGTCCTATATTTTCCCACAGCTTTTCCCTGACGTAAACGAATTTCTTCGTCAGAAAAGGAAAAACATATACTAACAAACACACTGTCTGCTAATCCGTGCATAGAAGGTTACATCAGATCGATTGCAGTCCTCTCAACAGGAGAAAGCGACAAGAAACGCTCAAGATACACACTGAAGCCCTCCTCATCTTCCTCGCAAGGCTCTGTTTTCAGGACATCTGCCTTGCTGAACACCTTTTCCCCCAGGAACACAGGAAGAGGCATGCCCTTTCCCTCTGCACTGTAGGCGGCAAGCAGAGCCATGCCATACGGCCCGCCTTCCCCAGCTGTCTTCATAGTATAGACAGGTACGGAAACAGCAGCTGCAAGATATCTGTCGCCCACGCCATGGTGACGGAAAAGACCGCCATGCCCCATGAGCTTGTCTATCTGGACACCTTCGGAAGAAAGGATCCTCATTCCATATGAAAGCGAGACAAGAGCTGAATAGAGATGCGCTCTGACAAAATCAGAAAGATTGAGGGGTTTATCAGGGGAAGTTATCACAAGAGGTACCCCGTCCTGAAAACCTGTGACAGGCTCTCCTGATACATAATTATATATTGTCATGCCATTGCAGTCAGGACTTCCCTCCAGGCTCTTCCTGTAAAGCCTGCTGTATATCTCATCAAGATCTGCATTCCCTCCCATGAGGCTGACAGCCTCTTTTATCAAAGATACCCAGCTATTCATATTTGAAGTGCAGTTATTGCAGTGGACCATGGCAACGGGTTTTCCATCCGGGGTTGTCACGATGTCGATTTCCTTATGCATCGATGAAAGCGGCTTTTCAAGGACAACCATCGAGAAGATTGATGTACCTGCTGATACATTCCCAGTTCTTTCCCGTACGGAGTTTGTTGCGGTCATGCCTGTTCCTGCATCACCTTCAGGCGGACAGAGAGGTATGCCGCTTTTCAGGTCCCCTTCTCTATCAAGGAGAAGCGCTCCCTCTTCTGTAAGGGTGCCTGCATCTTCACCTGCAGAGAGGACAGCAGGGAATATGTTCCTTATATCCACATCGGTAAGGTCCTGGAAAAGCGATACCATCCTCTCATCATAGGTCCCAGTTCCGGAATCAATCGGGAACATACCAGATGCATCACCTATGCCAAGGACACGGCGCCCCGTCAATCTGCTGTGGATATACCCTGAAAGCGTCGTCAGGAAAGAAATGCGCTTTACATGCTCCTCTCCATCAAGCATAGCCTGATATAGATGCGCGATGCTCCAGCGCTGCGGGATATTGAACGAAAAGAGAGCCGAGAGCTTTTCCGCACTCTCTTCCGTTGTTGTATTCCGCCATGTACGGAAAGGTGCAAGCTGCTCACCTTTCTCGTCAAAGGCAAGGTAGCCATGCATCATTGCAGAGATTCCTATTGCCTTCACAGAATGAAGGACAGCACCATGCTTTTTCCTTACATCTTCCTTGAGCGATGCATAGCACTCTGCTATTCCCTTCCAGACATCAGCCATGGAATATGTCCAATGACGTCCGTCAAAAGTATCCGACCAGATATAGCTGCCGGAAGCAACCGGCATGAAATCGGAATCTATAAGCGTTGCCTTGATCCTGGTAGACCCGGCTTCAATGCCTAAGAAGCAAGACTCTTCATTGAATCCCATGGCTTATCTCCTTTATTTATAAAGAGGTCCGTAAGCAGCACATGCCCTGTAATCTGCGCTCTCCTTATCCATGCCGAAAGCATTCCATGATGCTGGCCGGAAAATTCTGTCAGAGCTTACATTATGCATGCAGACAGGTATCCTGAGCATTGAGCAAAGCGTTATCACCTCATTGCCGACATGACCGTATCCTATTGCGCCATGGTTAGCTCCCCATGCGTTCATAACAGAATAAGCATCCTTGAAAGGATCTTTATCATTGACACAAGGTGCAAACCATGTACAAGGCCAGGTGTAATCCGTTCTCTTCCAGATTGCATCTGCTACATCTTCCGGAAGCACTACAGAGTATCCTTCCGCAATCTGCACGACAGGACCTATCCCCTTCACTATATTCACCCTTATCATGGTCATAGGCATCTCAGAGCGTGTCATGAAGCGTGATGAGTAGCCACCGCCTCTGAAGTATCCGAGATCCGCAGGTGCCCACTCTGTTGCGGCAAGTGTCTTCTTCACATCCTCGTCGTTCATCTTCCAGAAAGGCTTGAACACAGCGTTTCCATCCTCATCCTTGACTTCCCCTGCTGCATCAAGGCAGCAAGCTCCTGAGTTTATGAGGTGGATAAAACCCTTGGCATCCTTTGCTTTTCCCTCAAGCTCATAGCCGTATTCATTCCTTACGGCATCCGCTGTCCAGCACGTCCTGACATCTGCGAACATCACAGAGCGGCATGTAAGGAGCTTGAGAAGCAGCATGCTGACAGAATTGAGCGTATCATTCTCTGTTGCAAGGATCGATGGCTCTCTTGCACCATTCCAGTCAAAGGATGTATTCAGGATCGCTTCCGGGAAATCTGTGTTCGGGAAATAATCGGTCCACTGCCTCTGGCCTTGGAAACCTGCAGCTATAGCATTATGCCCCAGGCTTTCTTCGTAATATCCCATCTCCTCAAGCTTGGGATTGCCATGCATCATATCGCGGATAACCAAAGCGCACTTGACTGTGAATTCCCAGTCCTTATCCTTATCCGCCCTGCTTTTCTGCGCATTCCCAGGATTCTTGTCGAAGCCTTCCCTGCAGTTCTCGCGGGTCCACTTCAGAGCCTTCTCATATTCATCATGGTCATAAAGGCCCTTCTCTATACGGCGAAGCACCTCGACCTCATCAACTGACTCAACGCGCATTCCAAGATATTCCTCAAAGAAATCCGGATCGATCATGGATCCTGAGATTCCCATGCATTGGGCACCGATCTGAAGATAAGAGCGGCCACGCATGCTCACAGCAGCAACTGCGGCCTTTGCGAATAGTATGAGCTTCTCCTTCACATCATCTGTCATCGGAGCATCTGGCTTCTGGACATCATGGCCATATATGCCAAAGGCTGGAAGACCCTTCCGTGCATATGCAGCAAGCACGCACGCAAGGTATACAGCACCCGGGCGCTCTGTTGCGTTCAGACCCCATACAGCCTTTATCGTCATAGGATCCGTGTCCATTGTCTCAGAGCCGTAGCACCAGCATGGTGTAACGCTGATTGTTATGGAAACACCTTCCTTCCTGAATTCCTCTGCACATGCCGCAGCTTCAGCAACCCTTCCGATTGAGCGTGATGCAATAACAACCTTCACAGGTTTTCCATCAGTCGTGAAGACATTCTCCTCGATAACGCGTTTCGCACTCTCTGCCATGGCCTTTGTCTGCGCTTCAAGAGAGCCCCGCACATCAAGCATGCCTTCACGGGCATCGATGATAGGCCTGATTCCGATTACAGGAACATCTCCATATATTTTCCTTTCCATTCTTCCTCCTATTCCGAACCTTCTGTAAGGTTCTCCTCGAAATATATATCTATAGGAATCTCAACAGGGCTTATCGCCTCGCCGAGCATCGTGTATCTGAACAGCGAAGAGATTGCTGTATAGCCTTGGAAAAAAGGCCGCTGGCTTATAACCGCATCAACAGATCCGTTTTTCAAAGCAGCCCTGTTCTCTTCAACAAGATCATAGCCAACAGCAGCAACACGCTCTTTCAGCCTATTCTCAACAAGATAAGCCCCGACAGCATTCACAATGCAGTTGACAGTGAATATGCCCTTGATATCCTCATGCTGGGAAAAAAGCCCATCCAAGGCAGAAGGGATCTCCTCAATGTTCTTTATATCTATATTGACTACAGTATTGCCGCTGTCTCGAAGCATATAGCTGCGGAATCCACGGGCTCTCTCGAAGCTATTGAATGAGTCCGGATGTATCTGAACGGTCACGAACACACCTGGCCCGCTGCTCAGAAGAGAGGCAACGCGCCCTGCGGCAAAGCCACCCCGAAACGGATTCTGAGCTATGACAGTCACTGGATGGAATGATGGAATGGCACTGTCTATGAATGCGACAGGAACTCCAAGATCCCCCAGCCTCAGTCCAGGAACTTCGCCCACAGGGAGAGGCGCAACAAGGTACGCAGAGCATCTCTCTCCCTGTAAGCGATGGAAGGCTTCTGTGAAATCTCCTTCTTTGTCCCTGTCAAAGAAGCTATAGCAAAGTCCGAGGCCAAAGCCAGAATATTCCTTCTCCGCCTTGCGTATCCCGCCTAGGACAAGTTCCCAATAGCCGTATTCAGACGAAGCAATGGGAATGAGAACACCTACCTTGACTTTCTTTCCAAGCTTGAGGTTCCTGGCATAGGCATTCGCATGGAAGCCCGTCTCCTCAACAATTGCCTCGATGCGTTCCCGTGTTGCCTTGCTGACGCCTGTCCTATTGTTAAGGACCCTGTCAACAGTACCGATTGAAACATTCGCAATCTCAGCAATTTCCTTGATTGTCATAATGGCCTCTATCGTTAACGTACACGTGTTCTTGCTATTTGTCAAACAAAATTTATTGACATTCCCATGATTTGTGGTAGTAAATAACCATAGTTATATCGTGTACGTTAACAAAGGAGAGGCTATGAAAACTTTTCACGGGTGCTATCCTACAATGATAACCCCTTTCAAGGACAACGGTGAAGTTGACTATGATGCTGTCGGGAATCTAGTAGATTGGTATATAGAAAAACACGCCGATGGGATATTCGCAGTCTGCCAGAGCTCTGAGATGTTCTTCCTGACAAAAGATGAGCAGCTGAAGATAGCAAAGACTGTCGTGGACAGAGCGGATGGAAGGATCCCAGTCGTCGTTTCAGGACATATCGAAAGCGATATCGCAGAAGCTATAGATGGGCTTGGCAGGATGGCTGAGACGGGAGCTGATGCGGTAGTGCTCGTAAGCAACAGGATTGCTGGAAAGGATGAGGACGATGATATCTTCAGGAAGAATGCCGATCGTATATTCTCAGAACTTCCAGGCATCATATTCGGCCTGTATGAATGCCCCTATCCATATCTGAGGCTCCTTTCAGATGATTTCCTGTCATATGCGGCAGAGAACGGAAAGCTCAGGTTCCTGAAAGATGTCTCGTGCAGCGAGAAGAAGGAAAAGGAAAGAGCTGGTATCGTGAAAGGAACAGGGCTTTCCCTCTTTAATGCCAACACATCAACACTCCTTGGCTCGCTCAGGGCTGGATACAGCGGCTATAACGGAGTAATGGCAAATTTCCATATAGACCTGTACAGCTGGCTTTACAGGAACTTCATGACCGATCCGAAAACCGCGGAAGAGCTGCAGGATTTCCTTACACTTGCAGCCGTAATCGAGGCAAGAGCTTATCCAACGAGCGCAAAATGGTATCAGAATGAATATGGGGTGAAGATGTCCATATATACAAGAAGCAAGGATCCATCGCTGCTGAATGAGAATGGAATGCATGAGGTAGAAGCGCTTAAGAGGATGGAAGACAGATGGAGAGAACGCCTAGGCCTCTGACTATAGCACCTGCAAGGATCGTGAGAGCCATAATCATTTCAGATGCGGCTGCAGAGGGAGATGATGCATTTGCCATTGCACATGCGCTTCTTTCTCCCCGCTTTTGCGTCAAGTTCATCGCAGGATGCCACTATGGAGCAAGGACAGAGGGAGAAGCAGGAAAGAGCCTTGAGCGTATCAAGGCTCTTCTGCATATAATGAATGATGGCACAGAAGCAATGCTTGGCTCTGATTTTCCAGGAGATATCTCTTCAGAGGCTACCAGCGCAATAATAAGCGAAGCTATGAAAGAAGACCCCAGACCTCTATATGTAATCTCCCTGGGGCCTCTTACGGATCTGTATGCTGCATACATCATGAATCCTGAGATAGCAAAGCGCCTGACTGCGATATGGGTTGGTGGAGACAGGTATCCAGATGGAGGAAGGGAGTTCAATGCACTCAATGACATAGAGGCTGCAAATGGCGTGCTTCTTTCAGATATCCCTCCATATCAGATCACAAGGGAAGCCTATATCGAACTAGGTGTATCCTTTGCAGAGCTTGATGAGAAGATGAAAGGAAGCATAGGAAGATTCCTTCTCGAGCAGCTTCACGATTATGCTGACTCAAAAACAGGATGGTCCGACCTAAGAAGTGGAGAAACATGGACGCTTGGCGACAATTCAGCGATATCCGTCCTCCTTTACAAGAATCCCTATCATTTCTCCTACGAAAGCCCACGCCCTATAAATCCGGATGGCACATACGGCGAAGCCGAAGACACGCAGCGCAGAATACGTGTCTATCATCACGTGGACTCCAGGCTTACGCTTGAGGACTTCTTCGCAAAGCTCAAGGCAATGGAAAACGACAGACATTTCATCAGCTGACAGCGTAAAGAGGATTTAACAGGGATGATACGGAAAATTGAGCCAAAATATGGAATATTGAGTCTATACAGCCTACAAAACAGGACAAATAATATCGTTAGTCATAAAAAGGAGAGATGTATATGAGCGGAAAGCTTTTCAAGGCAAAGGCTGGAAAGACTTCGTTAACGAACACGGAAAACGATGCAACCATGCCGGAAATCAGAAAGACATCAAGGATAAAGCTCCTTAATAAGAATAAGTATCTATACGCGCTTATCGCACTGCCTGTTGTCTATTACATAATTTTCCACTATGCCCCTATGTATGGAATAATCGTATCATTCAAGGACTACAATATAGTCAAAGGCATCATGGGAAGCCCATGGGCTGGTTTCAAATGGTATGAAAAATTCCTTGCAGATCCCTATTTCTGGAAGGTTGTCAGGAACACATTCCTTCTTTCCCTGTACAACATCGCATGGGGATTCCCATTCCCTATCATAATCGCGCTTCTGCTCAATGAGGTGAGGAACAGGAAATTCAAGAAGGCAATACAGTCTGTCACATATCTTCCGCACTTCATCTCTACAGTTGTTGTCTGCGGAATGCTGGTCAGCGTACTTTCCTCTGATGGTCTTGTGAACAATATAATCGCAGGGCTTGGCGGGGAGAGAATCCAGTTCCTGATGTACCCTGAGTATTTCAGGACGATATATATAATATCAGAGGTATGGCAGAAGGCCGGCTGGACCTCGATCATCTACCTTGCTGCCCTCACAGGCATTGACTCATCAATACTTGACGCGGCTACGATCGATGGTGCGAATAGGATGCAGAGGATAAGGCACGTAACCCTTCCTGCAATCACTCCGACTATCGCAACACTGCTGATCATGGATCTTGGAAAGATGATGAACCTTGGATATGAGAAAGTGCTCCTGCTCTATAACGGCTCGACGATGGAGACTGCAGATATCATAGCAACATATGTATATAGAAGAGGCATACTCCAGAACAGCTTCAGCTATGCAACTGCCGTAGGACTCTTCCAGACAGTCGTAGGAGTCGTTCTCCTGGTAATGGCTAACCAGATATCCAAGAAGCTCAGCGAGACAAGTCTTTGGTAAGGGAGGATTATATGGAAAAGCAGCATAAGAAGCTTATATCGAGAACAGGGAATGCTCTCTTTGATATTGTCACATATGTCATTCTCACGGTACTTGGATTCATAACGCTCTACCCTATGTGGTATATACTCATAGTATCTGTATCAAGTGCCCAGCATATAAACCTCGGAGATATCTCTTTCTGGCCAAGAGGACTCAACTTCGAAGCGTACAAGATCGTATTCGAGAACGAGAAGATCTGGAGAGCATATGCAAACACCATACTGTACACAGTCTCTGGAACAGCGCTTCAGGTCATACTCACGGCAATGTGCGCCTATCCTCTTTCACGTCCGGACTTCTATGGAAGAAGGATACTCTCGATCTTCACGACTCTAACGATGTTCATATCAGGAGGAATGATACCGCTTTATCTGGTCATCATGAATCTGCATATGATAAACACGATCTGGGCTATCATACTGCCACCGGCTATAAGCACATACAATATGATAGTAATGCGCACATCATTCCAGGCGATACCGCACTCGCTTGCAGAATCTGCCTACCTCGATGGAGCCAATGATATCCAGATATTCGCAAAGATCATCCTGCCGCTTTCAAAGGCAATACTTGCAACGATGACGCTCTTCTATGCCGTAGCGCACTGGAACAGCTTCTTCCCTGCAATGCTTTACCTGAATGACCAGGCCAAGTATCCTGTGCAGGTTCTCATGAGGGACATCATCATTTCCGGTGACATGACCGGCGATACAGGAGATGTAACCGGAAGCCTGAATATCGTAGCTACGAACTACAAGTATGCTGTGATCATCATTTCGATGATTCCGATTCTGTTTGTTTATCCGTTCCTGCAGAAGCACTTCACGAAGGGTGTACTGCTTGGAGCTGTAAAAGGATAATAAGGAGGTTGTATGAACAACATGACCAAAAAGGCTATTGTAACGCTTCTTGCCATTGCAATGCTTGTCTCTTTCGCTTTTGCAGGCGGAAGCAAGGAGTCTTCCGACTATGGCGATTATGTAAAGCTTGATACATGGCTTGTCGACGAACCGACGACTGTTACCGTGCTTCTCAGCGACTCAGCTATGCAGCCAATCAAGAACTATGCTCCGGCTCAGCAGGAAATATTCAAAGAGACCGGCATCAAGCTTGAGTATCAGGTAGTTCCATTCGCCAGCTATGACGAAAAGAAGAACGTACTTCTTGCAACAAACAACTGGCCAGATGTCGCTTATGTCCGTCCTGCAGATGTACCTATGTATGCACCTGTCGGCATCTTCGAGCCGCTTCTTCAGTATGTGAACGAAGAGACGATGCCTAACTTCTACAGATTCTGGGTAAAGTATCCAGATATGAAGAACTTCCTTGTCGATGGAGAGCTCTATGCTTTCCCTGTTGTCGCAAGGGATGAGTCAGCTAATGGCTTTGGACCTGTTATCAGGCAGGACCTGCTGGAAAAGCACGGAATCGCGACACCTCAGACATTCGAAGAGCTTCTTGATGTCCTTGACCAGCTACACCAGCTCTATCCCGATACGATTCCTTACACAGGAAGAAAGGGAACATCACAGCTTCTGAAGACAACATCCTACATGCTTGGCTCAGGTTATGGCCAGAATGGACTCTACTATGACCATGATCTTGGAAAGTATGTATTCGGACCGGCAACACAGGAGTTCAAGGCAGTCCTTTCCTGGCTCAATGAGGCATATGAGAGAGGCATTCTCGATCCAGACTTCGCAACAACGACAGCAGAGCAGATGGAATCAAAGCTCTCTTCAGGAAGAGCCCTCTTCTTCCTTGACAATTCAGGCTTCGGCGTGAACTACACGAAGTCCCTGCAGAAGATTCCTGGATATGAAGATGCTGTTTTCCAGATCATCCCTATTCCAGAGAACTCATTCGGACAGAGAAGAGCTGAAAGCTATGCTAAGGACCTCACAGATAGATTCTATGTCGTCAACGCATCTTCCAAGAACAAGGAAGCCGTGATCAAGCTCATTGACTGGCTCTACAGCGATCATGGTTCAGATGTCTCGAACTATGGCGTTGAAGGCTACAGCTTCGAATACAACGAGGAAGGACAGCCAGAGTTCCTGCTTTCATATCTTGAGCAGTTCAGGGATGCAAGCCCATCTTCCTACTATGCAGTATATGAGGATCTTGGCGTGACAAAGCTCAACTTCTGTCTCTATGCCTGCAATACAAGGACATGGTTCGAGATTGAAAAGGCCCTTGGAAACTGGGATGAGGTCAGCGATGAGTACTGGAACATCGTAAACAATGACAAGGCATATGTACCACCTAAGATCGCACCAGCTCTTACAACAGAGGAAAGCGAGAGATCCACTGATATCCTCATGGAACTCACGACTGTCCTTGAGCAGGAGTACAACAAGTATATCATGGGCATTGAGCCAATTGATAACTGGGATAGCGTAATCGCTCATTGTGAAGAACTTGGCGCTAGGGAGCTTGAGGATATCTACAACACAGCTCTTGCACGCTCTGGTTCTATCTAAGGATTGAGATGACAGCAGAGAAGAGGGAGAAATACAGGCTCAGGGGGAGGTTCATCACGATGATCGTGGTGAGCCTGACGATGGTCCTTGCATTCGCTTCTCTGCTGTTCCTTATCTCAACTGTGCTTTATACATCAAACGCAAGAGAGCAGCTTGAGGCAAGATTCCGCGAACAGATAGCATCAATTGCCGACACGCTCTCTCTGCAGTTCGAGAATGCCCTATCGCATGGCAATATCCTCTTCAATGAAAGAAGCACCATACTTTATTTCCATCCTCATTATGAAATGACAGATATCGAAAGAAGCCAGCTTAACCAGGTCATGGCAGAAATCGCAAGATCAGAGAACATGCTGATGCCCTACATCCTGAGTGAGTGCATATTCTTTACCGATGATGACTATGTACTGACTCAAGGTGGAAGCTATGATAAGGACTTCTACTTCACAAGGATAATCGAATACGAAAAATATCCGGAGGAATTCTGGGATACAGTTCCTCCAGGAGCAAGGGTCATACTTGGGGCAACGGAGGCAACCCTCTCACAATCAAGCACGCGGACAGTCATTCCTGTCATGACAACAAGGAGGAAGGACAGAAGCACCCTCGTCCATATAGCGAACATAGATGCAAGATACATCAGAGCCATAATCTCATCTGGAGAGCTTGAGTTCGCCTACTCCCTTGAAACCTTCGATGGAAGGACAATACTCGCATCTGATGGCTTTGACATGCAGGATGCAGAGAATGCATCGCTTGTCTATTCATACACCGTATCAGATGAGGACCTGACTCTTACAGCATATATAAGCTCATCATCACAGGTGGATATAATGAGACGTCTGATGTTCTCGAATATCCTCATGATAACAACCCTGTGCCTTATCGGATCCCTGCTGGTCATCCTCCTTTCAAAAAGGATATACAGTCCGATACGTACGATAAAGGAGCTCATACCAATCGCAGGGGAAGGCAGCAAGTCCGAGATGGAAGGAATAAAGGATAGCGTTGCCGAGCTGATGACACGCAATGATGAGCTTGCCGCAGAGTCTGTTTCAAGGGAACTCCTGCTCTTCTTCAATGGCATAGCAATCCCAGAGGAAAGGATCTCTGATGACATAAACAGGATGGGATTGGAAAGCGGACCTCTTGCCGTAATCGCCATAATGACTCTGGCTGAAAATGAAAGCAAGAACGCATCTGCCGCAATAGTGCTTGAAATGCAGGCTGGGTCGTATGTTTCAATCTCCCTTGATAAACAGCTCGATGAGCTTATCCTGCCGATTGCCGATGAGCGCAAGGATATGCTGGCTCTTCGCTTAAAGCGTGCGATGGATGCCTTTTCCATAACAGCTCTGATAGGAGTCAGCATCATAACATCAAGCAATCCAGAGAATCTCAAGAGAGCACATAAGGAAGCTATGCAGGCAATACCTCAAAGCAATGGCCAGAAAAGGTGCGAGATCAGGTTCTTCATGGACATGGAGAAATCAAGCAGGGTCTCTTTCTCATACTATGACCAGAAAGGCATTGCCAACAACTTCACATCCGGCAATGCCTCTCAGCTTGAGGCTTTTGCAAGGAACATAATAGAGAGGAATCTCTCAAGGGGCATAAATGCCTCTGTGATATGCGAAATACTTCAGCAGATACTCTCCATCGGACGCAATGAGATGGAAAAGAAAGGACATGCGGCAGATGAGATCCCTATCTATCAGGATTTCATGAAGGCGCTATCCGCCCCACATGACCAAAAGGAACTGATGCTTCTGATAGACCAGACGATATCCACGCTTCGCGACATGCAGCGCATAGCCTATCCTGACACGGAAATATACAGGAACCCGAAGATTGCCCAGATAAAGGCCTACATAAGCGAAAACTACATGAAGCCTATAAGCCTGGACATAATAGCTGATGATCTTTCGATGAATCCGAAATATCTCTCGCAGCTGTTCAAAAGCGAAACAGGGAAGAACATCTCTGACTATATCGCAGAGCTGAGGATCGAAAAAGCGAAGGAGCTTCTTATCGGTACGGATATGAGGATAATAGAGATTGCGGAGCACATCGGAATACCTTCAAGGGCTACATTCCTGAGGGTATTCCAGAAAATAGAGAACATAACACCTACCGAATTCAGGAATATAAGGAAAAAGGAGAAATAGATGAAAGTCAAGAACAGCAGAAGGGAGTTTGTGGTATCCCTTGAAGAGAGGATTACAGACAGCGCACATGCATCAACGCTTCTACAGCTTCACGATGGCAGCATACTCGCGGCATGGTTCGGTGGAAGCTGGGAAAAGGACCCGAATGTGAACATCTATATAGCAAAGAGAGGAACGGATGGAGTCTGGTCTGCCCCATCGCTCATTGGCGGCAATTGGCACATAGCTTCATGGAATCCGGTCCTGTTCCGTGCTTCAGATGATTCAATCATCCTATTCTTCAAATCAGGCGCGGTTATCCCTGAATGGAAGACATATATAAGGCGTTCATATGATGAAGGCATGACATGGACGGAGGCATATGAGCTTGTAGAGGGAGACACAAGCGGAGGAAGAGGGCCTGTGAAGAACAAGCCGATCCTGCTCTCCGATGGCAGGACAATAGTTGCGCCTGCTTCCCTTGAGAGGGATGAAACATGGGAATGCTTTGTTGATATCTCAAGAGACAATGGAAAGACATGGCAGCAAAGCTCACTCGTTCCGCTTCGACACGCAGGATACAATATCCAGATGGTCGATCAGCCATACAGCAAATACCGCTGTTTCGGAAAAGGCATAATACAGCCAACGCTATGGGAAGATGAAAATGGTGATATCCACATGTTCACCCGTTCAACCTCCTCTGCCATCTTCACATCGGTTTCCCATGATAAAGGCATGACATGGGAACAGGCATATGATACAGGACTGCCGAACAACAACAGCGGCCTTGACCTTGTAAGGACGGAAAACGGAAAGCTTTTCCTCTGCTACAATCCTGTCGGCAACCTTCCTAATTACTATAAGGGACCAAGGACACCGCTTGTTATTGATGAGAGCGATGACAATGGAAAGACATGGACACGCCTCATTACGCTGGAAGATGCCCCTGGAGATTATGCATACCCAGCAATCATAGCAGATGGCAACAACAGGCTTCTTGTGACTTATACATACAAGAGAGAGACTATCATATTCTGGGATATCGAAATCGGAGAGTAGAATGTTCTTACGAGACAACCAATCGAATGCTTCGCGTTCCACGCTATTCTGGGCGTGGGACGACAAACTTGAGAACGAAGAGCTCAAAAGACAGATTGTGTCTTTCTTCAAAGAGCATTATGCGGGTTTCTTCATGCATTCACGCGACGGGCTGGAAACACCTTACCTTTCGGAAGAATGGGATGATGCCATCCTATTCTCCGCGAAAGAAGCTGAGAAGCGAGGCATGGAAGCATGGCTCTACGATGAAGACAGGTTCCCTTCCGGCACATGCAGCGGCCTTGTATCAAAAGATGAGGAATATGCTCTGCACGGCCTGACAATAGAGGTAACGGATACCTATCCTGAAGAAGACATCAGGGCAGCATATATAGCCAATGTGGACAGAGATGAGCTCAAGAGCTTCAGAAGGATAATGAAAGAGGAAAGGAAGGACAGCTACGAGAAATATCTCATTGTACGCTTCGAAACATCCAAAGGCTCTGTATGGTTCAATGGCAGCGCACCTCCTGATAATCTGAATCCTGATACAGTACAGCGTTTCATATCACTCACGCATGAGCATTACAGGAAGCTGCTTGGTTCTATCAAATCCGTTCCAGGCATATTCACAGATGAGCCAAGCCTTGCAGACAGGCATGCATCATTCAATCCAAAAAGGAGCTGGATGCCATGGTCATATGGAATGGAAGAATACTATACAGAGCTGACAGGCAATGATATATATGATACATTCCCGCTTCTCTTCTTCTCATCAAGGGAATCAGCGAAGGCACGATATGACTACTGGAGGGTGATAGCAAGACGCTTTGAAGAGTGCTATTCAGAGGCTATCGGCACGTGGTGCAGGGAAAATGGATACATTTTCACCGGTCATTATCTCCAGGAAGACAAGCTTGGACTCCAGACAAGAGTCAGTGGATCTGAGATACCCCATTACACGCATGAGGATATACCTGGGATTGACCTGCTTTCAGAACGATGCGATGAGTATCTGACAGTCAAGCAGGCTGCAAGCGTTGCGCATCAATGGGGCAAGAAGCGCGTCATTGCAGAGACTTTCGCAGCATGTGGCTGGGATTTCACGCTCACTGGGCAGAAATGGATAACAGACTGGGAATATGCACTTGGTGTTACGAACAAAGTAGAGCATCTGGCACTCTATTCCCTTCGAGGATGCCGCAAGAGGGATTACCCTGCTTCATTCAATGCGCATTCGCCTTTTTTCCAGATGCAGCATGCAATGGAGGATTACAGCTCCAGGCTCTCTGCCCTTCTTCAGCAGGGAGAGCATCTGACAGATACCCTGATAATACATCCGATGACCACAGTCTGGTGTCGCTTCGGCTCAAGCGCATATGGCAATCCGAAGCGCAGGGAGGAAAGGGACCTCAAGGAAAACGATGAACTGGGATTCCGGTTATCTGCCTTCATAAAGATGCTTGAGAACTCCTTGATAGACCCAGATCTCGGAGATGAAACATTAATAGAACGTAAAGGAAGCGTTGAAGGCGGTATCTTCTCTATCGGTCAGGCCTCCTATTCAAAGATAGTGCTTCCTTGGATGGAGAATATAACATCCCCGCTTCTATCGCTTCTGGAGAAGTTTGAAGGACTGATCATCGTTCTTGGTGCTATCCCGCATATGCTTGATGGCATTGAAAGCACACAGCCTGAAAAGATACTTTCAGATAAAGCCATCATGATCGAAAGGGAATCAGATGCAATCCCTCACCTTTCCCATTCTCCTCTATTGGATATCAAGGGAAAGGAGAATGGCGAACTCATCATGCAGGCAAGGAAAAGCGGAGATGAATATCTGTTCTTCATTGTCAACAATGACAGGGAAAATGCCTTT
>CALXLI010000115.1 GCA_944389155.1 uncultured Spirochaetaceae bacterium
AGCCAATATGAGATGGCTGGAAGCTCGTCCTGTGGATCTGCTACGTATTTTACAAACGAAACAAGGGCTTCAAAGAGCGAGGATATCACAATGCCGCCAAGGACTATCATGACTATGCTTCCCTGACCTTTCATCCTTCCCACAAGGTATGTAAGAAGAAGCGCGATTATTCCGAATAGCAGTGCTGAAAGCTGTATCGTAATCAGGGAGGTCCCGAAGAGAAGCGCAAGCACTGCTCCAAACGACGCACCGGATGCAACACCGAGTGTGTCAGGTGTTGCAAGTGGATTTGAGAAAAGAGCCTGGAAAGCTGTTCCGGAAACAGATAGTCCAGCTCCGACAAACAGCGCAAGTATTATCCTTGGAAGCCTTATATTGAATATTACCGTATAGTCAGTAGCCTTTGCTTCCACCCCTGTGAGAGGTGAAAGCAATGTCATTACAGTGTCTTTGACAGATATCGAATACCTGCCGAATCCGATGCATATCAAGGCCGTGACTACAGGAAGTGCAAATGCCAGGATTATGGCCGCATTCTGTCTTCTCATATATCAGTAGGCTGCATCACGGGAAGGATTGTAGATCTGATTGAGCATCTCATCAGTCACTTCGATATCGTAGAATCTCTGATAATAGTCCCTGATCTCCTGATCCATGTCCACATCCTGGAAAAGCTCAGGATGTACCTGCTTTGCCATCCAAAGAAGCACAAGCGGGGTGTCTGATGCAGGAGGATACCACCGGTACATGCCAAGCGGATATTTATAGACCTCTTTTTCCTGGACAGCTTTTACACCTGACCAGTCATGGCCTTGGATTGAGTTGCTGTAGAGATCCTCAGGCATTACGCTTGTGAAGTTCGTTATGAATATCTTGTCAGGGTTCCACTGATAGATCTGCTCCATATTTATCTGGGCCGTTCCTTCAAGCTGCGATGCCACGTTCTCCCCACCTGCTGCTGTAATCCAGTATTCCCCGAAGTGGGTGCGTCCGCTTGTGTTTATCACCCCGTTTGCATAGCGGAATATGACAAGACATCTTGGTCTTTCGATATCTCCAGCACTTTCAAGACGATTCCTGATGAAAGCCTCTACCTCACGTCCATACTCTACAATCCCATCAACCTTGTCATCTGCCTGAAGCACCTCTCCAAGAAGCTCTACCCATCCGTTGAATGTCTCTATTGAGTTCCATCCCCAGTTCGTAGTGCTGAATCCGACAGCTGGAATCCCTGCCGCCTTATACATCTCAGCTTCTGCTGTGTCTGTTGCGTTGTAGAACACTACATCTGGATCTAATGCGATTACTTCCTCTATGTTTATGCCCGCTCCTGTAGCAAAGGACGTGCTTACATCCAGTATGTCCGGCATGATATATGGCAGTATTGAATTCCTTGCAGCCGCCATAGATGATGGATGCATGCCAACAAGCTTGGAGGCATCTCCTTCAAATAAGCAGTAGACAGATGGAAGGGGAAGGATTCCTGATATTATTATCCTATCAATATCCTCCGGTATCGTGACCTCATTTCCGTTGTGGTCCACGATTATCCGTGTCTTCTCTGATGCTGAGTTATCGGAAGCACCCGATGCCGCTATAGGGGATGCAAGTGCCACGATAAGCACAAGCATGAACGATATATTCCTTAGTCTTTTCATGACTTACTCCTTTCCTTGTTGAAGAATTCATTGAAATTGCTGCCTGTAAGATCTGGAATCATGTCTAAATGCAGCTTGCTTGATACAGCATATGATGGATAGGAGATGAACCTGGACTTGCTGTTTGGGGCAAGCCTCTTATAAAGGGGATCTGCGATTATGATATCCCAATCATTGGATAGAAGCTTTTTTGCTCCTGCCTCATCCTCAACGTAGATGATTTCCTTTCCATCAAGCTCTCTGTATCGTGAAAACAGGGATGCTGTAGCAACCTTGCTGTATCCATAGTCCATACGTAGCGCTTCTGCTATTGCAAGAGACGCAACAGCTTCTCCCATCACTAGGATTCTTGCTGTATCATTACCTGTGCTTATTATGTCCTCATATTTGCCGTTCAGTGCATTTCTTGTCCTGTTTATGAACGATGAAGCACCATTCTTGCCATATGGCAGTCCAATTAAGTATGGCGTTCCGAATCTCTTCTGCAGTATTCTTGCAGCCTCTATTCCGCTGGCAGACATTATGATATTCAAGGATGCAGAGGAAAGCGTGCGAAGGGCTGAGAGTGTTATGCCGTATGGGAATGATGCATTGACATGTATGCCGTTCTCTTCAAGCAGTGCACGTATCGAATCAATCTGCCCTGATGGGAAATCAATGGCATTTGCACCAAGCAGATTGACAGATCCTGGAATCTGAGGAGCGCTTATCGTGAATTTTCTTATAAGTTCCGCAGATGCCATGCCTATGCCTTTGTCATAGTAAGCTGTTCCTGTTGTATCGAATCCGAAAGATGGAACTCCTGTTGCATTCTCTATTTCGGCAGCAATACCTTTTGCATCACATCCGACAACCATCGGTACAGGGCTTCCGATTATCGCGATCATATCTGCCTTGATATCCCTCTGTGCCGCGATTACCTTGTCTATCAGCTTCTGGTCATTTCCCATTATCGCATCTATCTCCCTGAGTCCTGAGCAATAGATGGGGGAGTGGGAGCCATACCACCTTGGCTCATCATAGCCTGTATAGTTTCCTGTACAGCCTGATGCATCGTGAAGAACGGCTATCGCGTTCAGGTCGAAGAATGTGGATGCTACACCGGAATAATCAGGAGAGAATGGTGGAATGTATATGCTTAGCTTTGCCATATCACACCACCAGATTGTAGGAACGTATTAATGATTCAAGATCGTTCTGGCCTGTATATGCACTCTCGATCTTCCTGCATAGCGATGCTAGTCCATGCCATCCATACAGACCTGCGTCCCATGTCAGATCAACAGGATGTACGGAACCTGTTATATACGCTCCTTCTGCACCGATTGCTATACACTCCGGAAGGATATCACGGACCTTCGCCCTTATATGGGAAAGAGGATCCTCTATGGCTATCTCCGGATGCGATGATTCAATCCACTTGGCATCATCTTCTTCGCTTGGAAGCGGTTTGTGTGAGAGCACCATCTTCACGTTGAAGCCAAGTTCCAACAGTGCCCTTGCCGCAGCAAATGGGCGCATGACTCCTGACTGATCTATCGCAATGGGATAGCTTCCGATTGTTCCAAGCGTCTTATCAACGCTCAGGTGTGCGTTTTCAACATCCTTGCTGAAATCATAGCCGTCTATACCGAGAATATTCCCAAGACTTTCATATGAAGCTTTTATTTCAGCTGTTCTATAGGAAACGGGGAGAAATGCATATGGAATTCCAAGCCTCTTCTCCATTTCTTTTGCGGGGTATACGCCCTGTGGTGCTATTACGAGATTGAACGCGCTGTCGCCCATCTCTCTGAAAGAATCGAAATCTTTCTTCTCTGATATGTGTTCTGCGGTGTATCCGGCATGTGAGAGGAAAGATCTCAGATCTGAAGCTGCGTCCACATCATCCAGGTTTCCTATGAGATTTACCGAACGCTTCTTCTTCCCCGATGATTCAAGAAGAGCGTACATATTCCTTTGCATCGTTACTGGAGGAGGGGATGATGAGTCCAAAGATATTGGATTCATATGGCAGAATCTGAATATGATATCGTCATATTTCTCGGAAAGCCTTTGTATTATTGCATCATGGTCTGTGCCTATCAGATCATCCAGGCAGCTTACGAATATGAACAGCACACGAGGCCGGCGTGGTGCTATGAGTTCAAGGTACTCTGGTACTTTCTCAACTATGAGATCATCGTAGCCATCTATGATATCGCTTTGGTCAATGTACAGATACGACAATCTATCTTTGAGATTCTCTACTGATGCTCCTATTGAGCCATGTCTCCCACATGCGAATGGGCAGACAAAGAGCTGGTAGCTTTCAGGTACAAGCATTCCTATCTTTATAACACCCCAGCCGCCGTGTGCCGGTGATGTGTAATGAAGCGTCTCGTTCATATCTTGCCCGCCACTATTGATGCAAGATCCCTATAGCACTTTGCCTGCGCAGAATCGGGAAATGCTTCGATTACAGTCATGTTCATATCTTCTGCTCTCTGCACAGTGCCTGACCGTGGAATCACAGATAGAATCTGTGTATCAGCCTCGTTGGAAAATGAGCGGACTATGGAGTCCTCATCTTCGATATTCCTGGAGTTCTCTATTATCCCTGCGAGCTTTGCATAACCACGCTTTGCGAAGTTCTCAATCGCAAGTATTATGTTGCGTGCTGCAAAAAGAGCCATCTTCTCACCAGATGTCACAATCATGACTTCGTCTGCGTAGCCGTCTCTTATCGGCATGGCAAAACCTCCGCATACAACATCACCTAAGACATCATAGAGTACGATATCAGGGGAGAAGCAGCTGTATGCATCAAGTTCTTCCAGTGTGTTGAATGCTGTTATTATGCCACGCCCTGCACAGCCTATACCTGGAGTAGGTCCGCCTGATTCCACGCATACAACATCACCATAACCCCTGAATGCTACGTCTTCTAAGGTTATTGCAGAACCTTTCTGCTTTATCTTATCCAATACAGTCGGTATCTTCTGCCCATGCATAAGAAGCTGGGTTGAGTCGGCCTTTGGGTCGCAGCCTATCTGCATTACCCTCAGGCCCATATCTGCAAGAGCTGCTGAAAGATTCGAAGTTGTCGTGGACTTTCCGATTCCGCCTTTTCCGTATATTGCAAATCTTCTCATATTCATTTATGGTTAGCCTAAGCTAACTAATTGCATGATAGTTTTCTTTACATTTACTGTCAATAACTTATATTCTGAAATAACTATATTAGTTTTGATTTGTTCTGCAAAATAGTAGTAAAAGAAATTGGAGAAATACTGATGATGGAAAAGGGGCTAACAGCATTACACTGATTAGCCCCAAGCAAACAAATTTATGGGAGGATCTTGAAATAGATTCTCTTACATGATCTGGCTTAGTTTATATACTTATTTATCAGTACATTGAACATCTCGCCACTGAGCTTGTCATCGTTGAACATGCAGTTGCCATAGAGTCCACTGAAGCCAATGAACTGATCAGGCAGATACTTGACGATATAGCTGGTGGAATCACTAGGGAATTCTGTCCTGTCCCTCTGCGTTCCATTAATTGGGAATGTGATGGTTGCAGGATCTCCACCTATTGTCTTCCCCTTCACGATTGGACCTGTAAGGTCTATGCTGCTGACATTGAGAGAAGCTGCTCCTCCCTCGAATTCAAGCGCTTCATCAGAAATAATCTGCCAGGTTGTTGCATTGAGAACAGGCTTTCCATCAACCGTAGCCTCCTCACCGTGGAAGATGAGCTGAATGTTGCCGCTTACTGTCTTTCCAGTTGTGTTATAACCATAATCAGTAAGCGTAATATCGAAAGTCATCGTTTTGGCATCTGTGTCATAGACAGCATCTTCTGATGTCCATCCATCAAGGGTTGCACCTGTTCCGGCCCACCAAAGCTTCTCACGGTTTCTCAACTGAGCAATGTCGGAAGCATACTCAAGCATTCCGGAAAGATCTTCTTCATCAGCACCTGCAACAACATCCTCATATTCTGTCAAGTCTCCAAGAATATCAGTGATAGATGTAGCCGTGCTTGATTCTGTTCTGATGTTTCCGGCTGTTGGAGCCTGAAGCTTTACAACCTGAAGATCTTCACTGACGATTCCTGCTGGTTTTCCATCACTCATCTCAAATGTAAGATTAAGGCTTATTCCTCCAACAGACTTTGATGAGAATGCACCGGAAACAGGGGAAGTGGAATCAATGATAGCTGTAATATCTGTTGCATCTCCGCTGAATGTAACACCCTTCTCGTCAGTCCAGTATTCATAGCCTGTTGCTTGGAAAAGGCCATTTTCATCTGTACTTCCCACGAATGCGTATGACACATTTCCAGTCAGCGTTTTATTTCCATGAGTTCCATCATCTGAGCAAGATAATTCTTTCTTCTGCATCTTTAAGGGTACCCCTTACTATCCCACCGCCTGCGCTTACTGCAGAGATGCCAGCCGGACAGTATAATGGCTATAGCGTAACGAAGACAGACAGCAGCATAAT
>CALXLI010000116.1 GCA_944389155.1 uncultured Spirochaetaceae bacterium
ATACAGCAAGCATAGCAGCAGAGATCACAACCACTATCAGCGTAAGCCATAGATTGAAGTGAAGCATTACGCAGAAAGCAAAGATAAGGGTTATGAATGATATTTCCCTTTAAGCACGTAGCCGAGAATGTTAGATATGAACAGGGAATTCTAAAAAAGAAACATTTTCGTTTTACATATAATTCACCAATAAATGATAGAGATGTCACAATCCTTTTGGATGTTCTATTCGAAGAGATGCAATATGAAACTGTCAAATGGCATCCGATAAAAAATGAGTTTCTGATTACGGAAGGTGAAGATTTCTCTGTGCTGATTCCTGATGCAGCAGGGTTGCTTTCAGACAAGCTGACTGCATTTGCTCCACATACAACAGGTATTTCATTTGGAATTGGAAAAGAGCTTGAAATCATCAAACAACTATTTGACTGCGGAATTCTTTTCGATGTTTTTGATAATTATGAAGAATTACAGTCATCATATAACCGTATTGCAAAAACAGAAATCAGGTATAGGAATCTTCATATCTCTCCTATCGATGTATTGCTGGATACAATAAACAGCTGCTTATGTATTGCCAGCAGAGGACAATACAATGAAAAAGAATATGTATATTATAAAGATGGAATCTTACGTATTCGAAACCATATTATCGGAGATAAATTCAATGGGGAAATTGCAGGTTCATATGCTTGCAGGATTCTGTATTTAGCTTCATGTATGATTACGGGGCAAAAATATTTCTCAAGAATAAAGACCACTTCAGAGCCAACATCATTAAGTATAGAGCTGGCTAAACCTAGAAGTTTTTCATATCTGCATTTTGTAGATAATGCAGCATTTGAATACGCAGCAAAAGCCAGTATGTTGCTGAATGAAGCAGGAATATTGCAATGAGCCTTACGCTCATTGTCACTATCATCTCCTGAAAATGTCAAAAAGAAGTCCCTGAATACTATCCGTTTGTATCCAAAACAACATGATAACGTGTGCTCCTCCCCTCTCCTTCCTTTGTGATGAGTCCCTTCTCTACCAGCTTTTTAAGGTCTCTGTTCGCTGTATCTGGATGGCAGCTGCAGATTGCGGCATACTTCTTTGCGGTGATAGCACCAACCCAGTCACTAGAGAGTACCTTGCCAAGCATTTTGCGTTCTCTATCATTAAGCCCCATGCATTCAGCCCTATCAAAGAAAGCTTTTACTGCAAATGAATGCTGCAGTGTCCTGATAGCATCCTCTTCTGCTTCGATAAGACGTTCCAAGTACCATATGCACCACTCTGTTATATCCATGTTCCCTTTCGATGTCTTATCAAGTATTTTATAGTAATCTTTCTGCTTCTTCTTTATCTGAGAGGAGATAAGCACCCCGGGGAGTGTCCTGCTATGCTTTGAAAGCACATAATCGCTTACGAGCCTTGCAACCCTTCCGTTTCCATCCTCAAATGGATGAATCTCTACCAGATACAGCTGAGCTATTCCTGACATAAGCGCATCTGAATACATACCGCTATTGATGAAAGAAATGAAATCTTCCATCATACGAGGCACTTCATGAGCTGGAGGAGCTTCATATATTACCTCCCGGTTCTTGTATCCACCAGATATGACATATACAGCATCGCTGCGAAAACATCCTCTCTTAACCCCAGGATTGATCTCTACGATCTTCCTGTGCCATGAAAGAAGCCTTTCAAGCGTAAGATCATCATGATTTTCCACTGCATCGAGAAGGACGTCCGATACATTGTCATAATATGCACTTGTCCTCTCTGCGTGATATGGCAATCCCAGTCTTCTGACGATTGATGAATATACATCCCTCTCTGATAGGTTTATACCTTCGATTGCCCATGATGATGCAAGCGAAGCGGAAAGGACATCAACTTCCCTCAATCTACGATCCGTCAATACAGATAGGATACCTTCAAGGAAGCACCTTAGCCGGAACTCCCTCTTCTCACAAGTACTGACAATTTCATTGTCGAATGTGAAATGCGGCCATTCAGGATTCTCATATATGTACACATAAGCATTATATAGGCTTAATACTGAGCAAACAATATATTTCTCAGTAAATCATGTTGCATTTTACTGAGAAAACAAAGAGCTGCTGCCACCTTGAGAGGACAACAGCTCGCTTTTGATTATCTTTAAAGCATGCAATGAATCACAGATTACCCTCAAGGATTGCATCTATGACAATGCTTCCGACCTTGTAGTTGTTCTCCATAGCCACAGCAAAGATATCTGCAGACTCAACACTGCTTTCAGATGCAAGTGAATCTTCGATTCCTGCCCAGAGGTATTCAGGATTTGCTCCATTCATGAATACATCCATATTCACTGAATCCCTGATGATTATGTATCTGTCAAGCATCCCAAGCCTATCAAGAGCCACCGCTATTGCAGCATCCTCCATCTCTGACATTGCATATGGATCAGGTGCCCCATAGGTTTCCGCCATAAGCTCTGTATTTGCTTCATCATATACGCCTTTCCAGTAGTTATCGCCGGATACTGTTGTTCCAAGGCGGACTTCCGGATCCCTGACAGCCCATTCAGCGTTATCAAAAGCTGCTGCCATGAAGTTCCTTGTTCTCTCTGTAGTCTCAATATCAGTATCCTTGACAAGTTCATATACAGCACTGACAAGATCCTGATCAAGAAGCTTATAGGAAGCATCATCGTAGGATGCATCATGGAACCATGTAGTCTCT
>CALXLI010000117.1 GCA_944389155.1 uncultured Spirochaetaceae bacterium
GAGCTTGCGCCTTATTACTGGAAGCCTTTCTTCTGGTCACGGTCCTACTTCCTGTCGACCGTATCCGTTGTCGGTACAGTTTCACCCCGCTCCCATCTTGATACAGCCTGCCTTGTCATCGAAAGCCTTTCAGCAAACTCTTCCTGGGAAAGCCCCTTCCATTTCCTGAGCTCATAAATCGCCTTGCTTGTGTCCATACGATGATTATCTCACGGATATACCTCTGGAAAAAGAAACGTGCTGTTGCTTTTCTTCCGAAGCAATTACTTGAATAGTATTTCCTTTCATATATCATTGGAACAACATTCCGTGTAAAGGAGAAAACCCTAAAAATCCTGAAGGGCTAAACTTAAGGAAATGATAATAAGAGCAATAAGCGATGAAGAAAAGGACAAATACAGGCAGCTTCTCCTTGAAGGGGATGAAGACTGGAATATGGTAGAACGCTATCTGAGACGCGGCAGCATGTTCGCTCTGTACGATGATAGCGTGAGGACAATAGCCGTCGTGACAAAGGAAAGTCCAGATGTATTCGAGCTTAAGAACATTGCAACCGAAGAACACAGCAGAGGCAAAGGATACGGCAAGGCAATGCTGGAATTCATTGTCTCTTACTGCAGGGACAAAGGAGTCAGAGAACTTCTTGTAGGAACAGGAGACAATCCAAGAACGATAGGATTCTATGAAAGCTGCGGTTTCAAGCGGTCCCATATCAAAAAGAACTTCTTCAAGGATAACTATGACCATGTGATCATCGAAGATGGAATAGTCCTTTGCGATATGGTCTACCTGAAGATGACACTGTAATCAGCCTCTGTAGAGATCCTTCCCAAATCTATACGCCTTTTCAAGATATCCTGTCTTATCAATCTGAGGCTTTCCGTTGGTATCGCCGCCTCCACCTGCAAGAACCATCCCCTTATCATTGAATCCTATATAGCGGACAATAGCCATGCGATAATAGGAAACAGCATTCTCAAACGTCCAGAAATTATCGTCCGCAGCACTCATCAGCAATGCGCAATCATTCATAGGATACTTCTCATATCTTCCATAAGGAGGATTGTCATCTTCTTCTGCGATGCGATAAAAACGTTCTATAAACGCCTTTATCCGTGATGATATCGTCCAGAAGTGCAGCGGAAATGCAAAGACTATGCAATCTGCTTCCTTGATCTTTGGCACGAGCGGATTGAATGCATCCTTCTGAATGCATGGTTTGCCATATCTGCATAAATTGCAGCCAAGACATCCTTTCACCTCATTCTTAATAAGGGATACGGTCTCCACTTCGTGTCCAGCCTCTTCTGCACCGTTTGCAAAACTCCTGGCAAGCTGAGCGGTATTGCCATTTGCCCTTCCGCTCCCTTGTATGATAAGTATCTTTTTCATATTTTTCTCCATAAAAATAATTCTGAATAGAGAACCTTATACTTGTCCTAATTGAAGCTCACCTTTGAAATGCTTTGCCAGATATGAAAGCATGGGAAGTTCCCGGGAATGTGCTGAAATGTAGAAAACAACATGAGCTTCCTTGTCTGATATAGGCACAGCCACCTTTCCATCAAGATTGTTGATCACTAGATCCGTCGTGAAAGATGGTATATTAGAACGCAGGACAAGTTCCCTGAACGCCTCACGATCGCTTTGGAGAAGAAACCTAGAAGATGGCATCTTACGCTCAGGAAGAGTTCTCCAAAAGCCGATATTCTCATACAGAAGCATATTCTCACCATCAAGATCCTTGAAGGAAAGCGTCCTGCGATCTGCAAGTGGATGACTTGCCGGAAGCATGAACATCAGGTTCTCCTCTCCCAGCCTGACAGATGAAAACCCATCTATTTCAGTCGGCCCATCTGTGATTATATAACGATAAGTGCCGAGGCGCAGGCCTTCCTCAAGCACTCTTCGAGACTTCATCTCACCTGCTATTGTCTTCTCACTCCCAACAGCAGACAGCATTGACACAACGCTCCAAAGAGGTGCTGGCGCCTCTGAACCGACAAGGATCGTTCTCTGCTTTCTATCCGCTTCCCTGATTTCCTCGACAGCCTTATCGATGCTGTCTGTTATGCTTCGTGCAAGCTTCACCGCAAGCTTTCCAGTACCATTGAGGCAGATTGTATTGCTTGTACGGCGGAATATCGGGACACCAAGCTCATCCTCCAGCATTCTCATCGAACGAGACATCGCAGGTTGTGAAACACCTACGCTTTCTGCAGCCTTCGATATCGTCCCATATTCACCTAAAGCCACAAGCTCTTTCAGCTGATAAAGCTCCATAACACCTCCTGCTATAAATTCAATTTATACCAGTATCTGAAAATTGTCCTGTACTCATCTATGAATCAACAATAATTTATTGGCAGAAGGAGAAGAGAAGAAATGGATACAGTAACACTTAACAATGGAGTCGTAATGCCTCTTGAAGGTTTTGGAGTATTCCAGGTCCCAGACGGAGAGGTATGCAGGAAATCTGTTCTGGATGCCATTGCATCTGGCTATAGGCTTATTGATACAGCAGCAGCGTACATGAACGAAAAAGCCGTCGGAGAAGCTATCAAGGAGTCAGGAGTTGACCGTAAGGATCTCTTCATAACAACAAAGCTCTGGGTACAGGATGCATCATACGAAGGTGCGAAAAAAGCATTCGAGACATCTCTTGAGAACCTTGGGCTGGATTATCTTGACCTGTATCTCATCCACCAGCCTGTTGGCGATTACTATGCAGCATACAGAGCAATGGAAGAGCTTTACAAGGAAGGAAGAGTAAGGGCAATCGGAGTCTGCAACTTCTATCCTGACAGGATTACTGACCTTGCACTTCACATGGACGTGATTCCAGCTGTGAACCAGGTTGAGCTCCATCCGTTCTTCCAGCAGGAGAGTGCAATCAAGAACATGAAGGAACTTGGAATACAGGCTGAGGCTTGGGGGCCATTTGCAGAAGGCAACCACAGAATATTCACACATCCTGTACTTTCTGCAATCGGTGCAAAGTACGGCAAGAGCGCAGCACAGGTTGCACTCAGATGGAACGTGCAGAGAGGTGTTGTGATAATCCCGAAGTCCACACACAAGGAGAGGATGGAGCAGAATATCGACATATGGGACTTCTCCCTTTCCGATGAGGATATGGCAGAGATTGCAAAGCTCGATATCGGACACAGCGAGATTGTAGACCATGGCTCACCTGCATTCATGAGGATGCTTACAGGAATGAAAATCCACGCCTGAGGCAGCATAGGGGCTTTGTCCCCTATGTTTTTTTCACTCCAACGCAAAGATTGTGATAAAGTTCTGCTATGGAATACAGAGAACTTGGAAAGACCGGACTTAAGGTAAGCGAGATAGGATTTGGTGCGGAATGGCTTGAAAGGCATAACGAGGAAGAGTGCCTGAAGATAATAAGGCATGCTGAGGAAAAAGGCATAAACATCCTCGATTGCTGGATGTCAGAGCCGAATGTGCGTACCAATATAGGGAAAGCCATCAAAGGCAGGCGTGAGCGCTGGATAATCCAAGGCCACCTTGGATCGACATGGCAGAACGGGCAATACGTGAAATCACGCGATCTGGATAAAGCCGCTGCCGCATTCAGCGATCTTCTCACCCGTCTCGATACAGATTACATAGATCTTGGAATGATCCATTTCGTAGATGAAGAGCAGGAATTCCATAAGATCATGGACGGAGGATTCTATGAGTATGCTGCATCTCTCAGGAAAAAGGGAGTGATCAGGCATATAGGAATGAGCACACACAATCCACATGTTGCAAAGCTGGCAGCAGAGAGTGGGAAGATTGAGATGATTCTCTTCAGCATCAACCCCGCTTTTGATATGCTTCCCGCCTCAGAAGACCTCAATGAATACTTTGATGAGAAAACATACAGGAAAATGACAGCAGGAGGCATAGCGCCAGAGAGAAGCGAGCTGTATAGGATATGCGAGGGAAAAGGCATTGGCATAACCGTGATGAAGGGCTATGCAGGAGGAAGGCTCTTCGATCCGCACACATCTCCATTCGGCGTGGCTCTCACACCTATCCAATGCCTGCACTACGCACTTACAAGGCCTGCAGTCGCAAGCGTGCTCGTAGGATTCGACTCAACAGAGCACGTAGACCAGGCTGTCGCTTACGAAAATGCAGGTGATAGCGAAAAGGATTATGCAACCATACTCTCATCAGCCCCATACCATCCATATTCAGGGCAGTGCACATACTGTGGGCATTGTGCCCCATGCCCTGCAGGGATAGATATCGCGATGGTCAACAAGCTATATGATCTTGCAGCAATGCACGATGAGGTTCCAGCATCGCTGAAAGAGCATTACAGAAGCCTAAGCGCAAAAGGAAAGGACTGCATTGCATGCGGAGGATGCGAGAAACGCTGTCCTTTCGGTGTCAAGGTGCAGTCCATAATGAAAAAAGCCGAGAATATATTAGCTTAATTCAAACATACCTGTATAAAGGCTGTAATACCGGCCTTTCAGAGCCATAAGCTCATCATGGTCCCCCCGCTCGATTATACTCCCGCCCTCAAGGACCATGATGGCATTGGCGTTGCGCACAGTTGACAGACGATGAGCAATCACAAACACAGTACGGCCTTCCATGAGCCTGTCCATGCCTTTTTCTATCAAGTCCTCGGTTCTCGTATCTATGCTGCTTGTAGCTTCATCGAGTATCAGCACCGGAGGATCTGCAACTGCAGCTCTTGCAATCGCAATAAGCTGACGCTGGCCGCTTGAAAGATTCGAGCCGTCACTTACAACCATGGTGTCATAGCCAGATGGCAAACGCCTTATGAACGAATCCGCATTGGCAATCTTCGCAGCCTCCTCAACATCGCTATCGCTTGCATCAAGACGTCCATACCTTATGTTCTCCCTTATGGTGCCGGTAAAGAGATGGGTATCCTGAAGCACAATGCCGAGCGACTTGCGCAATGCATCCTTCCTGATCCTCTTCACATCTATGCCATCGAAGAGGATTTCACCGCTATCAACATCATAGAATCTGTTTATGAGATTGGTGATCGTAGTCTTTCCTGCCCCTGTAGATCCGACAAAGGCGATCTTCTGACCAGGTTTTGCATAAAGCGTTACACCCTTGAGCACCTGATGGTTCTCTTCATATGAGAATACTACATCGTTGAAACGGACATCTCCCTTGAGCGGAATGGTTTTCTCTCCATCTCTCCAGGCCCATCCATCCGCACTCTTCTCACATGTAACCGTTCCCTCATCCACCTCGCTTTTCCTATCAATCATCTCGAATATCCTTTCAGCACCGGCAAGCGATGAAAGAAGGAAGTTGCTCTGCTGCGTGAATTGATTGATAGGAGCTGCGGCCTGACGTACAAATACAAGATAGCTTGCAAGGGCCCCAAGTGTCGTAAGCGATGAAAGGACCATAAAGCCACCGCAGAGAGAGACTATGGTGTATGTTATGAACGAAATGCTCACTACAGCCGGTATCATGGTGGAAGCATATGACTGTGCGGCTGTTCCCATAGCCTGAAGATCGCTGTTCTTCTCTTCAAAGCCCTTTATGTTCTCATCCTCATGGTTGAAAACCTTTATGACCTTCTGTCCTGCAACCATCTCCTGTATATAGCCATCAAGGGAAGCAAGGCTATTCTGGTATCTTGTATAGTACTTCTTGCTATGTCTGGCTGAATAACGGACATAAAGGAACATGCATGCATATGATATGGCGACTATAAGCGAGAGTCTCCAGTTAAGGACAAGCAGCATTGCCATCGTCCCGACTATCTGGAATCCGTTTTTGATCACAGCAGAAAAGCTATTGCTCAGCGCATCTGATATCGTATCGACATCGTTTGTATAATAGCTCATCACATCACCATGCTGATGAGTATCGAAGAAGCTGAGCGGAAGCGTCTGCATATGTGAGAAAAGATCCTTTCTTATATCATATACGATCTTCTGGCTTGAAATATTCATGACCTGGCTATAGCCAAAGGCTGCAAGCACTCCGATTATATATATGAAAGCCGTAAAGGACACGCCTTTGACTAGCGCATCCATGCCTCCTCCATCTACTATGCTGTCTATGATCGGACTTATCATATAGGTTCCAAGAAGATTGCACAGCACGCTGATGATAACCATTGCAGCTACGAACAGAAGGGAAAGGCTATGGCGGCCCATATATGAAAGAAGACGCTTCAGCGTATAAAGAAGATTCTTCGGTTTCCTTGCACTTACCATCCTAGGCATCAGAGCATCCCTCCTTTCATCTGCGAGTCATATATCTCCCTATAGATAGGGCTTGTCTCCATAAGCTCCCTATGGGTACCGGATGAGACAAGACGGCCATCATCAAGGATGAAGATGCAATCTGCATCAATGACCGTTGATATCCTCTGCGCGATGAATATCTTCGTCACGCCATCAAGCCTCTTAAGGCTTTCCCTTATTCCCTTCTCTGTTGCACTGTCAACAGCGCTTGTCGAGTCATCGAATATCATTATCCTAGGATTCTTCAGAAGCGCCCGGGCAATGCATAACCGCTGCTTCTGTCCTCCGGAAACATTGACACCACCTTGTCCTAGATCGGTATCAAGGCCTTGCGGGAAACGTCTGATGAACTCCAACGCACCGGCTTTTTCGCAGGCCTGGAGAATGGCAGAGTCGTCAGCGTCCTTGTCGCCCCACCTGAGATTATCCCTTATGCTTCCGCTGAAGAGAAGATTCTTCTGCAGCACCATGGCAACACCATCGCGGAGAGTGCGCAGGCTGTAATCCCTCACATCTATGCCACCGACAAGCACAGAGCCTTCATCAACATCATAGAGTCTGTCTATAAGCTGCACGAGCGTTGTCTTTCCGCTCCCAGTCCCTCCGATTATACCTACAGTTGTTCCTGGCTCTATGCGGAGATTTATATCATGAAGGGTCTCCTCTTTTGCATTTGCGCTGTATTTGAATGACACACTGCAAAATTCAACTGAAGACGATGGAATCTCTGCTGCAGGATCTTTCTTCTCCTTGAGCGTTGGCTCTTCACAAAGCACAGTGCCTATTCTCTCAGCAGAGGCAATGGAACGGGTGAGAAGAAGGAATACGTTTGAAAGCATCATCATCGAGTTAAGCACCTGCATCACATAGCTAAGGAAACCTGTAAGCTCCCCCACCTGAAGTTCACCTGAGATAACCATTGTGCCGCCGAAGAACATCAAGGAGAGGACACAAATATACATTATGGACTGAAACAGGGGAAGATTGAGCACTGCTGTACGATTTGTCTTTGTCGCTACAGCCTGGAGCCCTGTATTGACAACCCCGAACTTCTCCTCCTCATACTCTCCACGGACAAATGCCTTTACAGTCCTTATCGCTCTGAGATTCTCCTCAACAACGGAATTCAGGGAATCAACTGTACGCTGCAGAACTGAATACATTGGTGCTACATGGCGGACTATGACAAAGAGCCCCATCCCCAGGACCGGAACAAGGACCAGAAACACAAGTGCCAGCTTTGCATTCATTGAAAAAGAGAATATAAGTCCCAAGATAAGCATGACAGGCGATCTTACAAGCGGTCGCAGGCCATTGTTTATCATATTCTGCATCACTGTTATATCTCCAGTCATACGTGTGACAAGCGAACTTGTCTCGAATCTATCTATATTGGCGAAATCATATGTCTGAAGCTTTCTGTACTCAGCTTCCCTGATGCTAGCTCCCCAGCCATAAGCAGCACGTGCCGCGAACTTGGCGTATGTCAGCCCTGTAATAAGCGCCAGAATTGCACATATGGCCATCTCCCCACCTTTTCTGAGCATGTAGGATACATCACCATAGGCAACACCATTATCGATGAGGTCAGCCATCATCGATGGGATGATAAGCTCAAAGCTTGTCTCGATGATGAGAAGGATGCACGCAATCATGATTGACTTTCGATACTTGCCGAAAAGAGCAAAAAGACGTTTCAGGTTACTCATGGCGAGCTCCTTGCATGTTCTCGATCAAACGAACGAGATACTCCTTCAGAAGCCTTGCCTCATCGTCAGAGAATCCTGAAAGAAGACGTTTCTCAACGATCATGATCTCACTTTCCCATATCTCTACAGCCTTTCTTCCTTTATCTGTGAGCTCAAGGCGGTTTGAGCGTCTGCATTCCTCATCTGCAGTACGGGTAAGAAAGCCATTCTTCCTGAGAATCTCAGTCATTCTTGAAACAGCAGCAGGGTCTATATCCAAATATGCCGCGATATCATTCTGCGTCGATGCCCCATGCTGTGAAAGATACGTAAGGATACGAGGCTGTCCCCTCCCCAGTCCAAGCTCTTCCCTGATAGGCTGCATTATCTTGTTCTTCCTGTGTGAGGCACGGAAGAGAAGCCGGCTTAACGATAGATCCATATTATTATCTTGATACATCAATTATTGATATATCATATATAAAGCACGAATACAACAAAACCGTACAGGAAGTTTGATATCACATAAAACAATGATTCAGTAAAAACCAACACAGGACCAGGATTTCTTTGTTGCCATGACGAAATAGACCGCAAGAATAATCAAGGACATCATTGCTTACAGCCTAGGTGCTATATCCACTTGCAAAAGAAAAATGCAGCATATTGCAAAAATCTTTTCTGAGCTGCAAATAAACGTTGTTTATTAAGCATTTGGGGAATATTCTAAGAATGAAAAGTGCAACTAAACACAAAAATCTATCGTAAATGGGGCTTGCAATGGAAATTCGCAGGGATTTTTACCTAGGGGAAATGATAAAAAGAAAACACAATGGATTGATCAAGGCAATCACAGGTCTCCACATGTGTGGCAAGTCCTATTTGCTGAATAATCTCTTCTATCGCCATCTGCTTGAAAGCGGAGTGGATTCTGAGCATATAATCCGATTTGCCTTTGATTCAGCGGAAGATCTTCTGCTGATTGGCGAAAACCTGCTTCAAATTGAAAAGGAAAAACGAAGAGTCGATCCTGAGAAGTTCATAGCCTATATTCGCACCAAGATTGATGACCAAGGGATGTACTATCTGCTGCTTGATGAGATCCAGATGCTCGATTGCTTTGAAGCTGTCCTTAATGGTTATCTACGCAAGGACAATATGGACATATACGTAACAGGAAGCAACGCAAACCTGCTCTCAAAGGACATTGCTACGGAATTCGCAGGGCGAGGAGATGAAATCCATATGTACCCGTTGAGCTTTGCAGAGTTCATGACTGTTTACCCCGGAGATAAATATATGGGTTTATCCGAGTATATGCTTTACGGAGGTATCCCTATTGTTGTCCTAAGGGAAGGTGCGGCAGAGAAAGCTGCAGCATTGCAGAACCTGTTCACAGAGATTTATATAAGGGATATCACTAAACGGAATCGGATAAAGAACACAGCGGAATTGAATGAACTATTGAATATCCTTTCCTCTTCCATCGGCTCTTTGACCAATCCAGAAAAATTGAAGAACACATTCCGATCGGTAAAGAAATCCAGGATCACATCAGCGACAATAAGCAAATATCTTGATTATTTCGAAGACTCTTTCCTTGTTGAATCTGCAGAAAGGTATGACATAAAGGGAAAGGCTTATATCGAAACACCAAGGAAATACTATTTTTCAGATCTCGGACTGAGAAATGCAAGGATAAATTTCCGTCAGTTCGAAGAGCCGCACTGCATGGAGAATGTAATCTATAACGAACTCCGCATGCGTGGATACAATGTCGATGTAGGAGTAGTTCCGATTACAGAGAAGACGCAAGAAGGAAAGGTTGTCCGCAAACAGCTGGAAGTGGATTTCATCTGCAATCTTGCCTCTTCCAGATATTATATCCAGTCCGCATATTACATACCCGATGAAGCAAAACGCACTCAGGAGATCAGGCCTTTCAGGAAAATCGATGACTCTTTCAAGAAGGTAATCATCACAAAGGATATCGTGCAGCCATACTATGATGACTACGGCATACTGACTGTAAGCATCTACGATTTCCTGCTTGATCCGCACATTCTTGAGAAATAGGAATCATCATTCCTTCTGAGAATAACCAACGGATAGCCAAAACTGTCACTATGGTGACAAAATTTCCTTTCATAGCAATTGCAGTCAAATACTCTCACCACTGGTGAGAGAAATATCATGGACTGACAATCTCTGATAATGATGGTCTGTAAGTCCGATAATGAAAAGAAATTCTATATTAAAGCCTGTAATTCAACTTGAGGAAATTGAGTCCAGATGAATCTATGTGTGGCAGGATAATTCACATGCAGCATTTGGCAATGCATAATGCGATGTCATATTTCATGAAATACAACTTTATAAAAGTCATTTTGCATGAAAAATGATTGGTAAAAATGCATTTCCGGTTTAGACTATCGTCATGAGATACATAAAGCGAGTACTGGATATCAGTCATGACCTGAAAAGAAAGTCACAGTTTCTATTCGGCCCTAGGCAGACGGGAAAGACCTCATGGATCAGAGAAGAGCTTGATGGTGTCCGCTACCGTTTCAACCTTCTGGACAAGAAGCTGGTGAAAGCACTGCAGGATGACCCTGCACTGTTTGCAGGCATGCTACGGAGGGAAGGGATCGACAACGGGCTTGTCGTCGTGGATGAGGTACAGAAACTCCCATTCCTTCTTGATGAGGTACACAACCTGATTGAATCGACAGATATTAGATTTCTTCTGACAGGATCCAGTGCAAGAAGACTCAGAGAACAGGGAACGAATCTTCTTGGAGGCAGAGCTGGCTGGAAAGAGATGTATCCCTTGGTCTGGCCTGAAATCAAGGATGACGAACCAGGGCTTGATGCAATATTCAAGACAGGACTCCTGCCGGCAATGTATCTTTCTGATGAGCCGGATTCAGATCTCTTCGACTATGTGCAGCTCTATCTAAATGAGGAGATCCAAGCGGAAGGTCTTGTCAGAAACCTGCCGTCATTTGAGCGTTTCTTGGAAGTTGCGGCACTGACCAACAGTGAAATGCTCAATTATGAGAACATTTCGAAGGATGTCGGTGTCAGCCGCTCTGCTGTCATCAGCTGGTTTCAGATTCTTTATGATACTCTCATCGCATTTGAAGTTCCCGCATACACGAAGACGAAGAAGCGCAAGGCATATGCCTCCTCAAAATTCTATATGTTCGACCTCGGGGTCATCCGCCATCTTCTAGGCTTTGGGAAAATAGAGGCTGGCAGTACTGAATATGGGAAATTCTTCGAGACATATATGGCAATGGAGATGAGAGCATATATCGGCTACAGATCAAAGCCGAAGCTCAACATCGCCCCGTTGTGCTATTGGCGAAGCCTTTCCGGTTTCGAGGTTGATTTCATACTCATGGAAAAAGCTGCAATCGAGACAAAGACAACACGGCATCATACAGCAAGGGATCTGAAAGGACTCAAGGCACTGAAAGAAGAAGGGCTTTTCTCTCGATATATCCTCGTATGCAATGAAGACTATGCCCAGATAACAGAGGATGGTATTGAGATTGTGCCTTGGAGACTGTTCCTTGATGAACTGTGGGCAGGAAAGATCATATAATGGCATCAGCCTGTGTCTTGATGCCTCTCAACCGTACAGATGGAAAAGATGACATTACCCGTGGATTGCTCCCTCAAGCTCCAGAAGCTTTATCTTCCTGTCCAAGCCTCCAGCATAGCCTGTAAGGTTGCCGTTCTTTCCAACGACACGATGGCATGGAACTATTATGGATATCTCATTGTGTCCGACTGCACCGCCCACTGCACGAGCTGAGGTCTTGCCTATCCTTGATGCAATCTCCCCATATGTCATTGTCTTGCCATATGGTATCGAAAGCATTATACGGCTGACTTCCTGCTTGAACGTTGAGCCTTGTATGTGAAGAGGAAATGATACAGATGGATTTCTCCCTGCGAAGTACAGATCAAGCCACGCTTTAGCCTCTTTCAGAACATCTGTCTCCTTCTCTTCCCTTTCATCGCCAAGGCCTTTGGCAAAGTAGCGCTGATCCATAAACCAAAGGCCGGAAACCCCTGCGGAATCTGCAGATAGGAGAATACGGCCCAGCGGAGAATCATAATATGCTATGCACGTTTTATTCGCATGCTCTGACATATCTCTTTGCCTCCAGAAGTATTGCAATGAAATCGGAAATAGGTGTTGGAATTGAATGCTTCTTGCCAAGCCTTGAAACAGCACCAGCAAAATACCTGTTCTCCGTTCCGCGTCCTGCAAGCACATCCTGAAGCATCGATGTCTTACCATGGTCACGAAGAGCTGAAACACGTGCAATCATCTCCTCAACATCGTCACCGGTAAGCGTAACGCCCTCGTGCTCTCCTACCCTCTGCACTTCACGTGCAACCAAACGTACAGCTCTTATGAAATCCCGGTTCCCCGATATCGCAGCATAATCAGCCTCCAGGATTGCAGAGAGCGTATTGAATGCCGTATTGAGCATGAACTTCCACCATTTCTCGTGGAGTATATCATCAGGGATGGTATATTTCTGTCCGCAGCTATCAAAAAGCTCCTTTATCCTCAGCACCCTTTCGCTTTTCGAATTATCCTTCTCTCCGAACACGATATTGCCGCCATCAGAGAAACAGTTTGTCTCAAGCCCAGAGTGATTTGATGAAAGATCCGTGATGAATGAATAAACTACCTTTTCCTTGCCGAAACGCCCTGCAAGATGCTCTTCTGCCTCTATCCCGTTGAGAAGAGACATTATGACTGTGTTTTCTGCCACAAATGGAGCAGCTTCATCCATAGCATCATCAAGCTGGAAGTTCTTGACAGCAAAGATCAGAAGATCCGCCTCATCTGCCTCAGAAGGAGTCCTGAGGTCAAAGACAATACGCTCGCCATTTATGACAAGCCCATCTTTATATCTCTCTTTTCTCTCTTCATCGACGATGAAAGCGCAATCTGAAACGCTATACAGCTTCCTGGCAACAACTGTACCGACAGCACCAGCTCCTACAATCCTTACAACCATGAATTGGATTCTAACACCGCAGGAAGAACTGCTCAACTCTCGCACCTTGTCGCAATCTGTGATAATGTCGTGCTATGAGCATGATACTGCACCTGATAGTTTCATTCATAATATCGCTGAATGTCACGACAGCGATGCCTGTCTTTCTGCCAAGGAGATTTGAAAGCAGGATACCGAACATAATCTCAGGAATACTGCTGTTCATAGTCTCCCTCTTCCCTATCGTCCCGGACTTTGCGGCCCTATTCATATTCTTCTGCATAGCTTTCACGCTCTGGACTATTCTGTTCTTCAAGGGCTCCATGTTAAGGAGGATAGCATTCTCTGCGATATTCTTCTCCATAATAGGTGCATGGTCCTATCTTTCCCTATATTGCATTCTGCTCACAGCTGAATTTGACTCACCGCTCTGGATTGATTTTGCGCTTATCCTGCTTATATCGATACTATGCATCGCGTACTTCTCTATATTCCGCATATACGTGAACAACGCAGATGAGAAATCATTGGATGCCTTTACAGAAAGGCTCTGGGGATATACAGCATTCATCGCGCTCTGTCCGCCTCTTGTAGTGCTTCTGCTTGTCTCAACACCACCGGAGAACCCGATACTGCTGTTCATATCAACAGCATTTGTCCTTACAGCATCATCGATAATGCTTCCTCTTATCTACCAGATCGGCAGAAGCAACATGCTTACGAAGGAGAATCAGACACTCAAGGAACGTACTGGGCAGTACAAGGAAATAGAAGCTGAGCAGGAGCAGGTCAGGAAGTTCAAGCACGATCTTCTCAATCATTTCACGGTAATCGCTACATACCTCGACCTTGGAGAGAATGATAAGGCAATCGAGTATTTCAAGAAGCTCGGAGCAGATTTCTCCAACCTTACGAAGACATATACGAAGAACTCGCTCATAAATGCCATACTCAACTCAAAGTACCAGAAGGCCATGATCAATGGTATAGAGCTGAGGATAGAGGCCAATGCTGATACATCAAGCCTGGAGGAATCTACAGATCTCTGTACGCTTATCGCAAACTCGATAGACAATGCTATCGAGGCAAAACCTGAGGACAATAAGATAGACGTCATATTGACAGAAGATGGCAGCAACTTCCTGTTCATATGCTCCAACAGGTACTGCGGAGAAAGAAAGATAGGTTCAGATGGCACGCTCATGACTACGAAGGATGACAAGAAGAACCATGGCCTTGGCATAAAGAACATAAGGGAAGCTGTAAAGAGAATGGACGGTACAATGGAGATCTCAGCGGAGAACAATCTCTTCACAGTCAAAGCTTCCATACCGATGGGAAGAAACGCTCTATGAAGAAAGCCATAACGCTGCTTATGTTCATTCTTGGAGGTCTATACCTTATACTTGGCATCGTCCTTCTTATTTCTCCGCTGATGTGGAACAGCATGCAAGGCATCGAAGCTCTTCGCGATATCATCCGAAACCTGATAGGCAAAGGCACAGCTATCGATGATGATACGACAATAGCGCTTTCCCTGCTCCTTCTGTTTCAGGGAATAAAGCTTCTGGAGCATCGAGAGAGAACAGCAGGCTCTCTGCTGTACTCCATATGGCTTCTTGTCCCCGCTCTTCTTGCAATTGCTGCTGTTGATAGCGCGCCAGGCATCATACCTTCTGCAATAAGCTCGGCAATTCCTGGCACAGCGCTCACAACCCTCCTATTCTCCATTTTCCTTACGATAATCTTCCGCCTTCTTATATCAATGACGAAGAACGTGAAGAACAGCACAGACTATGAAGGAATGGAAGCCAAGAAAGCCCTGCCCGCGCCAAGAGAGAAAGAAGCACAGAGACCGAAGCCAGCAGAGCTTGAGATAGTACATGAGCCAGCTATATACCCAGAAGAGGAAAAGAAGGAAGAAATAAAGGAAGAGAAGAAAGATCAGCCGCTCTCGGATGAAACACTCCAAGCCATCGACAAGGCAATAAAAAGCAGCAAAGGCACGGAAAGCTTCACAAGCCTCATCAGGAAAAGAAAGAAGCTTATGCAGCTCCCGACTGAAGAGCTATTGGAAGCCATAAACAATATAAAGGGATTCCGAGTCTATACAGACAGCAAAGGACAGATCGGGAATATCGAAGATGAGCTTGGGGGCATGATCCAGTATTCATTCTCACCTTTCACCATAATAGCGCTTAACAAGAAAGGAACCATCAAACGCATTGCATGCCCGGATATGACTGTTCCGGCCTTCAGCATCGATCAGGCTATAGAAATTGCAGAGAAATGCGTGAAGGAATACTCAAAAGGCGGCTATTCATATTCTGCAATCGAAGGAGAGCTGAAGGTTTCAAGCAAAAGCACGAAAATAGAGAGAGACAGCTTCATAGTCCCTTGGTACAGACAGCAGCTCAGCTATTCAGATCCTGTTATCGGAGAACGCCTATTTGCAGTGGATTTCCATCTCAGATATTCAAGAGAGCGTGGCCTCCAGCCATATAAGGCATGATCCTATCCATTAGGGATAAACCTGCTTAGCCCCTCTCCACCAGGAAGCACCGATAAAGAGTTCTCTTCCCTTTCAATGAACATGATCATGTACAAAGGAAGAGAAAGCAGCTTGCCGCTTTCTCCTATATTATTCCTCGAAAGCCTTATTGCCCTATTCACCATATATTTACCAGATTCCAGTACAGTATCCAAAGCCTTGGATTTCATATTCTCACCGCTTTTGACTTCTATCAGACATGGCTCATGGTGATAGTTGATGACAAAGTCTATTTCCAAAGACGATGAAGGAGAGAAGTAAAACAGTG
>CALXLI010000118.1 GCA_944389155.1 uncultured Spirochaetaceae bacterium
ACTGTGAAGCCATTGGAAGCTGGGTCTGTTACTGTAAGTCCCGTTCCCGTGCTTCCTGCACTTGCCTCAACAATAAGCTTGCTGAAATCAATAGCATTGAAATAGCTTGTTGCTAATGTCTTTGCCTCATCTTCTGTTACAAGTGCTTCTCCATCATCTGGCCCTGATGGATTGCCTTCGCATGCTGTGAATGCAAAAAGCACTAAAAGAATGCTCATTGCCACAAAAAGTGTTTTCTTCATAGATCCTCCTAAAAAACACAGTTTAAGACTACCCCCCCCCCATACTGAGGTGTCAAGGGAGGGATTGGGGATAGTTCGATATTTCTTAAGCTGTAAGCATATAGATGTTCCGTACGTTGATTTTCTGCTTGCTATCGCTTTGGATACTTGGCATTTATTGCTGTTTTACGTATTCTTTCCACTATGACAAAGGCGTCTGTAGGAGAGTGTATTCTCTCTTTGCAGGCGCCTTTTCTTTTTGGGAGGAAGTATGTGTACGATTTTCGCTTCTAGCAGACGAGTTGATGCAAGGACAGCTTTGCAGAGAACTGTGATGAGAGGCCCGGACGATGAGAGGATCATTGAATTTGAAGATGGTGGAATCATCGCTTTCCAGCGCCTTGCCATAATGGGTCTTGATCCATCGGGGATGCAGCCATTTGAGCTTAATGGCAATTACTCTGTCTGCAATGGCGAGATCTATGGATTCAGGACTGTAAGGGCAATGCTTGCAATGAAGGGGTATGAGTTCGTATCGGGCTCTGACTGTGAGGTTATACTGCCGCTTTATGAAGAGTATGGTGTTGATATGTTCCGCCGTCTTGATGCTGAGTTTGCCCTTATCATAAGGGACAAGGATGGTTCTTTGATCGCTGCCCGTGATCCTATAGGCATCCGTCCTCTGTTCTATGGATATGACCAAGAGGGTGGTGTGGTATTCGCAAGCGAAGCAAGGATGCTTCTTGGCATTGCTGATAGGATCATTCCATTTCCGCCTGGCTGCTATTGGAAGGATGGTGAGATCCATCGTTATAGGGATATCGCTGGAGTAGAAGGGCCTTATACGAAAGATACGCTTGAGAACGTCACTGAGCGTATAAGGACACTCCTTATAAGAGGGGTTGAGAAGAGGCTGGATGCAGATGCCCCTCTTGGCTTTCTTCTTTCCGGTGGATTGGACAGCTCGCTTGTCTGTTCAATAGCAAGGCGATTCCTGTCGCGCCCTATCCGCACATTCGCTATCGGTATGCGCAAGGATGCCATTGACCTTAAATATGCAAAGGAAACAGCGGACTGGCTTGGTGCTGACCACACTGAGGTGTATATGACGAGGGAAGAGGTTCTCTCTACGCTCAGTGAGGTAATCTACAATCTCGGTACTTGGGATATAACCACGATCAGGGCAAGCATGGGAATGTACCTTGTATGCAAGAAGATCCATGAGACAACTGATATAAGGGTATTGCTTACAGGTGAGATTTCTGATGAGCTCTTTGGCTATAAATACACTGATTTCGCTCCAAATGCAGAGGAGTTCCAGAAAGAGAGCCAGAAGAGAATAAGGGAAATATATGCATATGATGTGCTCAGGGCTGATAGATGCATAGCAGATAACAGCATAGAGGCAAGGGTTCCGTTCGGAGACTTGGATTTTGTCTCCTATGTGATGGCTATAGATCCAGAGATGAAGATGAACAAATACGGTAAGGGCAAGTATCTTCTCAGAAAAGCCTTTGATGATGGTACTTGGCTTCCTAAACAGATACTCTGGAGGGAAAAAGCTGCATTCAGTGACGCTGTCGGGCATTCAATGGTTGATGATCTCAAGGCGTATGCTGCCGAGAAGTATAGCGGGATAGATCTTGAGAAGGAATACGCGAAGTATCCTGAGCATGGACGTCCGTTCACACCTGAGTCTCTTCTCTATAGGGAGATATTCGAGACTTACTATCCTGGTCAGAGCGCGATGATTCCTGATTTCTGGATGCCGAACAGCTCATGGGAGGGCTGCAATGTTTCAGATCCATCTGCAAGAGTCCTTTCGAACTATGGCGGAAGCGGTGTATGAAAGCATTTTCAACGTCTTGGATTGAGCAGGGGCGATAAACCTCTGCTTTTTTGATTATTCTATCTGTGGGAAATCAGAAAAGATGTACGATTTTATAAAGCTTATTTAATAAATCAAATGATATTTGAAAAATAATCAAATAATATTTGACAAATCAGAATTCTAACCTTAGCATTCTAAATTGTAATTGAGGATGTTGTAATGGAAGTTGATTTCTTCAAAGGTATAATTCCACCAATAGCAACCCCGATAGATGAGAATGAGAGGGTTGATGAGAAGGCTCTTAGACGACATGTCGATTTCGTTATAAAGGGCGGGGTAAGCGGTATCTTGGCATTTGGCTCCAACAGCGAGTTCTATATGATGGATAAGGAAGAGCAGGAAACTGTCCTTGACATCATCATGGATCAGACTGCAGGACGTGTTCCCGTATATATGGGAGTCGGTGCGATAAGGACCAAGGCATGTGTTGAGCTTGCAAGGATGGGTAAGGAGAAAGGCTGTGCTGCTGTGTCTGTGCTTCAGCCTATGTTCCTCAAGCCTACTGAAGATGAGCTATACACCCATTTCTCAACGATTGCAGAGAGCCTGGAAGGTCTTCCGATGCTGCTTTACAACAACCCTGGACGTACAGGCTATGGATTGTCGCAGGATCTTGTTGAGCGCCTTTCGCATGATAACAGGAACATAATCGGAATGAAGGACAGCTCTGGTGATATAACGCAGACAGAAGAGTTCATAAGACGTGGCCGTGATATCGGATTCCGTGTCATGTGCGGAAAGGATACCTTGATTTTCGCAGGCCTTTGCGTTGGTGCGGTCGGTGCTGTATGCTGCACTGCAAACTTCCTGCCAGAGCTTGTCTGCTCTATATACAGCAAATTTGCCGCTGGTGATTATTCCGGATCAAGAGAGGCGCAGTTTGTCCTCAATCCCATAAGGCTTCAGATGGATAAGTCCTCATTCCCAGTTGCAATGAAGGATTATGGGAATATCCTCGGTCTTGATCTCGGCAAGCCATTCCTGCCGAACAAGCCATCAACTGATCAGCAGATCAAGGGACTGAAGAAAGTCCTTATTGAATATGGATACCTGAAGGAGGAGCTATAAGATGAAGATTGGATTTATCGGGCTTGGAATCATGGGCAGGCCTATGGCTAAGAACCTTATAAAAGCCGGTCATGAGCTTGTCGTTACAGATCTTAACAAGGAAGCTGTGGCTGATCTTGTAAGCTGTGGAGCTAAGGCTGTCGAGAACGGAGCTGCTGTCGCGGCAGAGTGCGATCAGGCAATAACGATGGTTCCCAATAGTCCGCAGGTGAGAGCTGTTGTCCTCGGAGAAGGTGGAGTGGCGGAAACTGCAAAGCCAGGTTTCACCCTTATCGATATGTCATCAATCGATCCGGTTGAATCAAAGAAGATAGGTGCAGAACTTGCGGCCAAGGGCTGTGATATGCTCGATGCGCCTGTGTCAGGTGGAGAGCCAAAGGCTATCGATGGGACACTGTCAGTGATGGTTGGTGGAAAGAAGGAGACATTTGACAAGTATCTTCCTCTTCTCAAGGCGATGGCTGCTTCCGTCACATACGTTGGAGAGCTTGGTGCTGGGAATATTGCCAAGCTTGCGAATCAGATAGTCGTAGCATGCAATATAGCGGCTGTGGCAGAGGCCCTTTCATTCAGCAAGAAGGTAGGGGCTGATCCTGAGCTTGTCTATCAGGCGATAAGAGGCGGCCTTGCAGGTTCTACTGTCATGGACGCAAAGGCTCCGATGATGATCCATGGAGACTACAAGCCTGGTTTCCGCATTGAGCTTCATATCAAGGACCTGACCAATGCCCTTAATGCCGCACATGCTGTGAACGCTCCTGTGCCGCTTACAGGAGAGGTAATGGAGATGTTCCAGTCCCTTAAGGCTTATGGCTGCGAGAAAGACGACCACAGTGCACTTGCTAAGTATTATGAGCGCATTGGGGACGTAAGCATAAAGAACTGATTGGCAAAAAGGAGGAGTTTATGCTTTTCAGGAAAATAATGACAATCCTTGCTGTAGGTTTGATCTCTACCGCAATGGTATTTGCTGGAGGCTCTTCTGAGTCTTCCGCTACCTCTTCAGCTCCATCATCAATAGATGTTTGGAGAATCTCAAACCCGGATGAGAACATCATGAAGGCTTTCGAGGAAGTTGCCGCTGACTTTGAAGCCGAGACAGGCATTCATGTCAATTACATCCTAACGCCAACGAATGATTTCCATTCCCGCCTTGTTACCAGCATATCAGCAGGTGTATATCCTGATATGATCATCTGGAATAGCTCTCCTGGAATTGAGTTTGCAAATACAGGCAGAGTCGCTCCGATGAATGATGTTATCGAGGAAGTCGGTGCTGATCAGTTCGGAGAGGGCGTTCTTGGAATGTTCACTATCGATGATGTTATCTATGAGGCTCCATTCATGGTTCGTCCAGGTGGACTTCATGCAAGACGTGACTGGCTTGAGGCTGCAGGTTATGATCTGACACTTCAGACAGATGAGAACGGCAAGTACTATATCGAAGGCCTTGAGACTTATGAGGATATGCTCGAAGCTGGTATCAAGATTACGGATGCAGCAAATGGAAAGTATGGCCTTGGTCTTGGTTTCTCCAGAATGGCATTCGGAGACAGTGCTGGATATGTCTTCTCAGTCCTTGCTTCATATGGCGCAAGAATCATAGATGAAGAGGGCAACCTTGCTATAGATACTCCTGAGACTAGAGCGGCGCTTGATTATCTCATCCGTGTATGGAACAGCGGTGCTGTACCAGCTGCTGCAACAACATGGGATGGAAACAGCAATAACCAGTTCTTTATCAATGGCGATATCGGAATGGTATTCAATTCCAATTCAATCATGGCAAAGCTTGATGAGACAACTGGATGCAAGCCAGAGGATCTGATTATCCTTCCTCTTCCTGCTGGTCCTAACGGAGCATGGATGCAGGCAACCCCTGAGTCAATCACTGTATTTGATACAGATGCAGTGGACGCATCTAAGGAATTTGCAAAGTATCTCCTTAGAACTGAGACGCAGCTGAATATGTTCGAGATAATGGGATTCTCATATTATAGCCCACTTAAGGCTGAGGTTATCGCTGATCCTATGTTTGATGATCTTTCCCAGAATGAGAGAGTACTGCTCAATAGCGGTGATCAGTATGTTTCATCTTCCTTCCCTGGAGAGCCGGATGCAAGGCTGTCCCAGCTTTTCTCAGCTTTCTTCTACGATGATATTCTTTCCCACATCGCAGTTGATGGCTACAACGTCGATCAGTTGATCGATTACATGGAACAAACAGCAAGCGAGATGCTGTTTGACTAATCTTTCTTGGGTATGCCGGGGCTCCCGGCATGCCTTCCTGGAGAATAATGATGTCAGTTGTGAATATCCTAAAGAATCGGGATAACCCGACTCGTTACCCATCTCTTGAAAGAAGGGACAATAGAATAGGTATTTATTTCCTGATTCCAACTATTGCAGTGCTTCTGATAATCGTTGCATATCCTGTTGTCTATTCTATTGTCATGAGTTTCCATAGGTGGAGACCTACAGATATCAACAGGAACTTTGTTGGTTTTGCAAACTATGTACGTGTAATCACGGATGCACGTTTTCCTCAGTCTATTATCAATACAGCTATATATGCTCTTGTGGGTGCATGCTTCAAGGTCCTGATTGGCATGGGACTTGCACTCATGATGAACAGGAAGTTTGTAGGAAGATCACTTGCTAGAGTCCTGCTGATGTTGCCTTGGGTTATTCCTGTAACAGCAAGCGTTACGGCATGGAACTGGATGTTCAATGGTATGTATGGAATCTTCAATGTTCTTCTCATGAGGCTTGGAGTTATAGATACATACGTTAACTTCCTCGGTCAGAGAGGATTGGCTTTGGTCTGTGTGCTTATGGTTGGCATATGGATGGGGTATCCACAAATGATGATGATGATTCTTGCGGGCCTTCAGTCCATACCGACAGAGATGTATGAAGCTGCCAAGGTAGAAGGAGCAGGAACGTTTACGATATTCTTCCGCATTACGCTTCCTTCTCTTGCAAGCGTCCTCTCCATGACAATACTGCTTTCAATCATCTGGACGTTCAATTCGTTCAACGTCATATGGCTGATGACAAGGGGCGGCAGCAATACCCATACGATGAATACTCTTGCCTATGAATTCTCATTTATCAATATGAGATATGATCTCGGTGCGGCAATGAGCGTTGTCATCCTGATTTTCCTTGCCGTTTTCCTTTTCATCTATCAGCGCAAGCAGAGGGAGGAATGAAATGTCTTTAGGAATGAAGAAGCAAAAACTGATCAAGAACATAGTGTTCTATTTCTTCCTTGTACTTATTATCTGTTTCCTGGATTTCCCGATTTACTGGATGATCAAATGCTCGCTTACAGATGTTGATCAGATAATGACAAGGGATGTATCTCTTGGTATTACCGAAGTTGATTTCTCTGCATATGAGCAGGTATGGAACGGAACAGGCTTTGCAAGCAACCTGCAGTTCAGGGCTTATATGGCAAACTCATTCATAGTTGTTCTCGTTAGCTCTGGCTTTTCGATCATACTTGCAACACTTGCAGGTTATTCACTTGCACGCTTCAGGTATAAGCATAGGAATGGGATTGCTCAGGGAATACTCTATGTTTATATGTTCCCGCAGATGATTCTCACCACGCCGCTTCTGACGCTTGTCATAAAGCTGGGCTTGTATAACAGTCTTTGGTCTTTGATAATCGTCTACTGTACATTCAGTCTTCCGTATTCTGTATGGATGATGCGTTCTTACTTCCAGACGTTGCCGAAGGAGCTTGAAGAAGCTGCGATGGTTGATGGCTGTACAAGACTTGGTGCGATAAGACGGATAATGATGCCCCTGGCGCTTCCTGGTATTGTTGCGACAATTACATATACATTCGTCCTTGGCTGGTCGAACGTCATATATCCTCTTGCATTCATTACAGATGAGTCAAAGAAGCTTGTGTCAATCGGATTCAATTCGCTCATTTCCGGTGATATGACGCCATGGAATGGTGTAATGGCCGCTGCTGTACTTAGTGCTATGCCTGTTGTACTTGTATTCCTCTTCCTGCAGAAGTACCTTGTTGGAGGGCTTGCTTCTGGCGGTGTGAAGAGCTGATAAGGAGTTTTATATGAAGATAACAGATCTGATCGTAACGCCTATTGCATTTGATGATCCACCGCTTCTCAATGCGGCAGGGCTTCATGCCCCATATGCACTGAGGATAATAATCGAGATAAAGACCGATGAGAATATCTCAGGAATAGGGGAAATCGCTGGAGGTTCTGCAGCTCTTGAAAGCCTGAATCAAGCGAAGGCCTTCCTAATTGGAATGGACCCTTTTGAGAGGAACAGGATAAGAATTGCGATCGAAAAGGGCTTTGAAGGTGTCAAGGACACGATGAATGTGGGCTATGCACCTAAGAATGTTGCAAACCGCATCTACTCAGCTCTGAATATTGCCCTTCTCGATCTTTGCGGAAAGGCTGTTGAGAAGCCTGTGTGCGACCTTATCGGAGGAAGGGTAAGGGATAGGATAGATTTCTCTGCTTATCTTTTCTACAAGTATGAGGGTGCTGGCGGACGCTTTGGAATGGGAAAGGATGCACATGACCCTGAGGCAATCGGCTGGCATAAGTTCAAGGAGCAGCAGTTCCTCACGCCAGAGGAGGTTGTCGAAGAAGCAAAGGCAATGTGCCAGGAATTCGGCTTCAAGAGCCTGAAGCTCAAAGGCGGAGTCTTTGAACCGCAGGTAGAGAGTGATACTGTAATTGCGCTATCTAAGGCTTTTGGAAAGGATACGCCTATACGCATCGATCCAAATGCCTGCTGGACGCTTGAGACAAGCGTTGAGTATGGAAAGATCCTAGAGCCGTATCTTGAGTACTATGAAGATCCCTGCAAGGGACAGGAGGCTATGGCAGAGCTTGGCCGCCTTGTTTCAATACCAAGGGCTACGAATATGTGCACAACAAGCTTTGATGAGATTCCATCTGCAATAAAGCTTGGAAGCGAGGATATAATCCTTGCAGATCCGCATTACTGGGGTGGAATAGAGGCCACGATGCAGCTTGGGAAGATCTGCGCAGTGTTCGGAAGGAAGCTCAGCATGCATTCAAACAGCCATCTGGGGATATCGCTGATGGCAATGGCTCATCTTGGCGTCGCATGCCCTGAGATATCATATGCGATGGATACGCATTATCCTTGGCAGAAAGATGAGGTCATAAAGTGCGGAAGGCTTAAGTTCGATGATGGCGCTATCGTTGTCTCCAATGAGCCAGGTCTTGGTGTTGAGCTTGATTATGACGCACTGGAAAGACTCCATCAGAACTACCTGAAGTGCGGGTACACCGAACGCAACGATGAGATTGAGATGCAGAAGGTCGTTCCAGGGTGGACTGTCAAGGATCATATATTCTGATCCATATGGGTGCCAGAACGGCACCCATCAATTTTGAATATTGGCACAAAATATAATATCACTTGATTTCTCCCTGCGTTTCCATAACAATAGTTGTCGTTTAGTGTGGTTAATCAAATGGCTAAAGAAGATGATCGATATAACATAAATGCTGTAACAAGAAGCTTTCAGATACTGGATCTGCTTGCATCCAAGCATGAAGCCCTTTCAATACCGAATGTAAGTGAGGCTTTGGGAGTTAATAGCAATATGGCATTCAGGCTCCTGAAAACCATGGAAGATACAGGTTATCTCGATAAAGATGAGCGTACAGGCCTTTATTCGCTTTCCCTTAAAGTCCTGAAGCTTTCCCGTACAGCCCTTCAGGCGCTTGAGATAAGGAAGTTTGCCATGCCTTATCTTGAAATGCTCTGGAGCAACTTCACAAAGGCCAATATAAACATGGGAATGCGTAACGGCGATGAGATCATAATGGTCGATAGGATTGACGGCAATCAGCTTCCTCGGACATATTTCACACCTGGAAAGGTGATTCCCTTCCACTGTACAGGGCTGGGCAAGGTTCTCTGCTCAGAGCTTGGTGAAGAGGAAATAAGGGCAATGGCAGAACGGGCAGGGGGGCTCAAGCGCTTTACGGCAAATACAATCACCGATGTAGATAGCCTTCTGCAGGAACTTGGAAAGGTAAGGGATGAAGGTGTCGGCAGGGACAGGAATGAATATATCCAGGACGATAACTGTTCAGCTGTCCCGATAAGGAATGCAGATGGAAAGATCGTTGCAGCTATCTCTGCAAGCGCGCTTTCCCTTGCGATGACCGAGGAAGAGATCGAAGGTACAATCCCAAAGCTCAGGGAGACGGCAAACAGGATCAGCGCTATGCTTGGTTTCCAGGCAGTATGATATTCTTGTAATAGGTGTTTCTGGAAAGATGTGCAATGTGGGTTTTATTGCTTACGTTTCTGCATCGTTATAAAACAGATACATTGAAAAGTCTACGAGCACTTGAAAGTACCATGATATTTCATTATCCTCTGAATAACGGCTATGACGGAGACGAGTAGCTTCTGATTCCGCCTCAGAGAGGGTGTCCACGAAAGTGGGTGAGAGACACCTGGGGATAGGATGTGAAAACCACTCCAGAGCTGCATGGCGGAAAGGAAACGAGTATGCTGTGCCGTTGCCCGCGTTAATGGGTAGAGAGCGTTCCCTTATCGGGAAAAGCAAGGTGGGACCGCGGAACTGTAAATGGCCTTTGCAGCTTCGTCCTTGCATCTGCGAGGATGAAACTGGAAAGGCTTTTTCTTTTTAAGGAGAGAATATGGCTAAGGAAGTAAATCTAGAGACTATCAGGCACTCGATGGCGCATGTCATGGCAGAGGCTGTCCTGGAGATCATGCCGGAAGCGAAGATCGCTATTGGACCTTCGATTGAGAATGGCTTCTATTATGACTTTGACCTTCCGCGTCCGCTTACAGATGCGGATCTGGAAACAATCACAGAGCACATGAAGGCCATCATCAAGTCCGGAGTTCCTTTCGAGAGGAAGGAAGTATCGAGAGATGAGGCAAAGAAGCTTTTTGCAGATCAGCCTTACAAGCTGGAGCTTATCGATGCAATCCCTGAAGGTGAGACTGTATCGATCTATACACAGGGCAAGTTCACGGATCTTTGCCGCGGCCCGCATGTTGAGTCGACAAAGGACCTGAATGCAGAGGGGTTCAAGCTTCTCTCCATTGCTGGTGCTTATTGGCGCGGAAACGAGAAGAATCCTATGCTTACACGTATCTATGGAACAGCATGGAAGAACGGCAAGGAGCTTAGGGTATACCTTGATCATCTTGCAGATATAGAGAAGAGAGACCACAGGAAGCTTGGAAAGGAGCTTGATCTCTTCTCACTGCATGAAGAGGCTGGCCCTGGACTTGTGTACTGGCATCCAAGGGGAGCAAGGGTCAGACAGGCTATAGAGGAGTTCTGGAGAGGCGAGCACTATAAGAACGGTTACGAGCTTGTCTATACTCCGCATGTGGGAAAGAGCTGGCTTTGGGAGACTTCCGGGCATCTTGATTTCTACAAGGATTCAATGTATCCGAAGATGGAGATGGACAAGGCTGACTATTATACGAAGCCTATGAACTGTCCGTTCCATATCATGATATACAAGAACAGCAAGCACAGCTATCGTGAGCTTCCGTTCCGCTGGGCTGAGCTTGGCACTGTATATAGGTACGAGAAGGCAGGTGCCCTTCATGGCCTTATGAGGGTAAGGGGATTCACCCAGGATGATGCCCATCTCTTCGTGACACCTGACCAGATGGATGATGAGATCGTGGAAGTCCTGCGTTTCTCCCTTTATATGCTTCATTCATTCGGCTTCAACGATGTTCATGCATATATCTCAACAAAGCCGGAGAAGTCCGTCGGAAGGGAAGAGGACTGGGATGCCGCGACTGCTGCATTGAAGAAGGCTGTTGAGAAAGAAGGCCTTAGCTATGATATTGATGAGGGCGGCGGTGCTTTCTATGGACCTAAGATTGACCTGAAGGTAAAGGATGCTATCGGACGTGAATGGCAGCTTTCTACCGTCCAGTTCGATTTCAACCTTCCTGAGCGCTTTGATCTTACATTCGTTGATAAAGATGGCCAGGAAAAGAGACCATTTATGATCCATAGGGCACTCCTGGGATCCATTGAGAGATTCTTCGGTGTCCTCATTGAACATTATGCAGGGGCATTCCCACCATGGCTTTCCCCTGATCAGATTGCGATCATTCCTGTTGGAGAGAATGCTTTCGATTATTCAAAAGCTCTTGAGAAGAGACTGAGAGGTGAGGGTTTCAGAGTCACTGTCGATCTCTCTGATGACAGGCTGAACGCAAAGATCAGGAATGCGCAGAAGATGAAGACACCGTACATGCTTATCATCGGAGAAAAGGAAATGAGCGGTGATGTCGTCTCTGTACGCTACAGGAATGGCAAGCAGGTAAATGGTGTGCCGACAGCTGATTTCATCAGTGAAGTGCATGGCGTGATTGACAGAAAGGAGCAGATCTGAGAAGGGGCATCGCCCCTTTTCATGGAGGGAAGTCTATGAATCTACCTAACAAGCTTACGGTCCTTCGATTGATAATGGTGCCGGTGTTCTTCATCTCGTACCTCATCTCCCTCGCATCGTTCGAGCTTTCTTCTGTTATCTCAGCTGTCATGATGTTCATATGCTATGCAGTTGCAGAGCTTTCTGATCTGATGGATGGAAAGATTGCAAGGAAATACAATCTTGTCACGGATCTGGGAAAGGTCATGGATCCGTTTGCAGATACGCTTTCCCACCTGACATTCTTTGTGTGCTTCATGCATAGCGGCCTTATGCCTGTATGGGCTTTCATAATAATAATGTGGAGAGAGTTCTCCATATTGTTCCTCAGGATGCTGATGATGCGTACAGGAAAGGCAATGCCTGCAAACATATGGGGAAAGAGCAAGACTGTCCTTTACGCAGTGGCGTCTGTGTTCTCCATTATATATATAGTTGCGGCGGCATTTGCCACGCCTGGCAGCTGGAACGGCATCTACGAGGGTGTCCTATACGTTCTATTCGCTCTGTCTGCAATCGCATCGCTGCTTAGCTTTGTGACATATCTTGCAGCGGTCTTCAGATCGAAGGCCCTGTCTGGAATGACAAGATGAGTGAAGAGAGAGGCTTGCCGTTCGTTTCTTTCACCCCTGAGGAAAAGGCGGGGGTGAAGTTTGTGGTGTCTGATGTTGATGATACCATCACGAAGCGGGGCAAGCTCTTTCCTGAAGCCCTTCGCGCATTGTGGCATCTGAAGCGCAAGGGACTTATGGTCGTCCTTCTTACAGGTGGCTCTTCGGGCTGGGCTGATGCATATATAAGGCAGTGGCCCGTTGATGCTGTCATAGCTGAAAGCGGGGCTCTTATCCTGGCGCATGGCAAGGGCGGGAAGATAATATACTCAAAGAATCCGTCGCTTGATCCTGCGATTAGGAATAAGAAGGATAAGCTTATAAAGATTACAGCTGGCCTGCCGTTTTCCTCAGATCAATATGCCAGGCAGTATGATATAGCATACGAGAAGTCCGAGATGGCTGATTATGAGCGGAAGATGCTTTTCAACTATGTGAAGGCAATGGGTGGGATCTGGCGCGAGAGCTCCATACATATCAATGTGAGTTTCGGGCATTTCGATAAATATTCATCCCTTGTCTACTTCATGGAATCACTATATGAGATAGGCGAGGACAAGCTTAAGGAAGAAGGGCTGTATTTCGGCGATAGCCTCAACGATAGTGATATGTTCGCGAACATGCCACTATCTGTAGGTATGCACTCGGTTGAGGATAAGCGAGCTGAGTTTGCATTTCTGCCACGGTATATAACAAATGGATATGGCGGAGATGGCTTTGTGGAAGCGGTGAAATCATTGGTTGAAGATTAACTTCTTGTTCTGCAAGGGAATAAAAAATTTTCAAAAAATTTTTATTTTTCTGTTGACAAAAGAGGGTCAACCGGAGTACTTTATTGAGGCACGCCGGATAACACGGAAGGTGCTGGTCTTTGACAGATATATCAGCGAAGGGAAGAGAAGAGATAAGTAGAGGCAAGGAGCCTCTGTCAATTCGGAACGAACGGCAGAAGCCGGACGTTTGGCGAGCGGCAGGAAAGAACGGAGAAAGCCGCGGGCCTCGAGCCTGCGGAGTCCATGACGGAGAGTTCGAT
>CALXLI010000119.1 GCA_944389155.1 uncultured Spirochaetaceae bacterium
ATAAAGCACATCATGCAGTTCATCCATTGTGGTTGGAACTTCCAGACCAAGCTTTTCAAGCCAATCGGTTCTTATCCAATAGAATTCCGAGAAATCGAGTCCCTGAGTCCTCGGTATATAGTAGATATTCCCATCAAGAGAATATGCATCCTTCGCAAACTTTGGATTCTCCTCAAGTGCTTTCTTGATGTTAGGGGCATACTGGTCTATGAGATCATTAAGAGGTATAAGCCCTCCATCTCGTCCAAGCTTATCAAGCTCATTACCGTCATTATAGCTTATTATATCGGCAAGATTCCCAGAAGCTATCATAAGGTTATAAGCTTCCTGCTCATTTGAATTTGTCATGCTTATTACAGACTCAAGATAAATTCCGGTTATCTCTCCCAGCTTCTGGAACACAGGCCATCTTGGATCAAGCACCATGTTGTCATAGTTATTGAATATCGTGAATGTCTTAGGCTGATCGTAGACAGGATATCCTTCAAGGTTTATATTGCCACCACCGGCATCCTCCCTATTGCCTCCTGCTACCAACGTCATAGCCATCATCAGTACGATCAATGCGATACAAATACGTCTCATATCTGTCCTCCTCCTTTTTAACCTTTATTTGCACCAAGCGTTATGCCTGATTTGAAATACTTCTGTATGAATGGATAAGCAATAAGCATTGGGATTATAGCTATGATTATCACAGCATATATTTCCGTTACCTGGGACCATGTAGAGCTCTGTGAAAGAATAACTGAGTTCTCCCCTCCCGCATATCCATCAACTATCATCTTCTTCATATAAACCTGCAGAGGTATCTTGCTATCGCTTGTAAGCAGGTTCATCTGCCAGAAATAGCTATTCCATCTGCTAACAGCGTATAGCAGGGACACCGTTGCAAGAGCAGGCTTTGAAAGCGGCATGAATATCTTCATGAATACCTGGATATTGCTCGCGCCATCTATGAATGCAGCCTCTTCCATTGAAGCCGGAACCTGCTCAAAAAAGCTTTTCATGATCACAAGATTGTAGGTATTGATAGCAAAGCCAAATATTATGGCAAGCCGACTATTGACAAGGCCATAATCCCTGAATGTCAGATAAGTAGGGATTATACCGGCAGAAAACCACATCGTGAACACGACAAAGAGAGTAAAGAAACGCCTTCCAACAAGTCTTGTCTTGCTTAGTGCATATGCCATAGTTGTTGTAAATAGCATATTCACAGCGACACCGGTTATCGTATAGAAGAATGTATTCGCATAAGGAAGAAGCAATCCATCTTCGGAAAAAGCCTGTCTGTAGCTATCCAGATTAAGACCTATCGGATAAAGCAGCACATCACCATTATCTACAAAGAATGGCTTGCTCACTGAGGATATAAGCACATAGTAGATGGGATATAGGCATATGATGGTTACAAGAATCCCGACTGCATTCATCGCTATGTTGAAAGCTCTCTCGCCTTTTCCGATAATCATCCTATTTACTTTCATGCTGCACCTACCATATTGAATTCTCAGTAAGCCTACGGCTTAGCTGGTTCGCGAATGTGACCAATAAAAGTGCTATCACAGCCTCAAACAATCCAGCTGCTGTTGCTATCCCAAAGTTTCCGTTTTCCATTCCCATGCGATACGAGTATGTGGATATAACATCAGCAACCTTGTAGGTCACAGGCTGATAAAGCAGCAGGATTGACTCATAGCCGACCTTGACCATCTTGCCTATGTTAAGGATAAACATCGTAACAACAGTTGGAAGAATTCCAGGGAATGTGATATGCACTATACGCTTCCACTTTCCAGCACCATCAACAATGGCAGCTTCGTATAGCTGTGGATCTATTCCCATGAGCGCAGCTATATAGACAACTGCATTGAAACCAGCTGTCTGCCACAGTGTCATGATTGTATATATAGCTCTGAAATACCTGGATTCAACCATGAAATATATCGGCTCATATCCAAATCTACGCAGAAGTATATTTACCAGTCCCGTACTGGGAGACAGGAAGTTTATGACTATCGAACATACAACTACAATAGATATGAAATAAGGGAGGAATGTTGCAGTCTGCGTAAGTCTGCTTATAAACTTGTTCTTCATCTCTGAGATTGCTATTGCAAGGACGATAGGCACAGGAAAACATACCAGGATCTGATACAAGGCAATCATGCATGTATTCTTTATAGTACGAAGAAAATCAGGACCGGTGAAAAGCACCCTGAAATTATCGAATCCTATGAAATCAGAACCTTCAAGCCCTTTGAATATATTATAGTCATAGAATGCAGTTGCAAGGCCCAGCATTGGCTTATACATGAACATCAGATACCAAACAAAGCCGGGCAGCAACAACAAATACAGATCCCAGTCCCGCTTTATTCTTCTCCCGATACCACGCCGAGAGGAAATCATCAGCTGGCTTCTTTTGTCAGTCATTGTCTATGCCTCCTTTCACGGAAAGTTATCAGGCATAGAAGAACAGCCGTAAATCATCATTATTGCCATTGATTGCTATCAGGTGCTATCTGCAATATCCAAAAAGTCCTTCAATCATCATTTTGGGCATTTTCCTCAATAATCTGCATTGCATAGATCTTAGGAGAACAACCTACATATTTGTCAAATACACGGATAAATGTATTGGAGCTGTTGAAACCAACCACACCGGCAAGATCCTGTATTCTCATATCAGGATCGGAGGCAAGCATTTCCTTAGCTCTATCTATCCGATATCTGTTCAGGTAATTCCTGAAGTTCTCATTGCTGAGTTTCAAGAAAAGCAGACCGCAATACTTGGGGGTAATGTTGAAATAATCAGCCATATTCTGAAGTCCTATATCCTTCATGTAATTCTGATGGATATACTCCTTCATCTTCAGCAAAAGCTCGTCAGCTTCACCAGCTGCCTTCTCTCCAGCTTTCAGGCTTATCTGCGAATAAAGCTCATTTATGCGCTCTGCAAGGATGTCTACGTTCTTTTCATTGAACAACTGATGGATT
>CALXLI010000120.1 GCA_944389155.1 uncultured Spirochaetaceae bacterium
ACATACATTCTGTTTCTGCTATAGTCTCATCTGTTGCTGAAAAGCAGACAAATGGCGCGATAGCTCAGATGGTAGAGCAAGCGGCTCATATCCGCTCGGTCAGGGGTCCGAGTCCCTTTCGCGCTACTAGGCCTCAAAGCGAGGCCTTTTTTCATGCCTTTGCAATTGTATTTCTCAGGATCCCTAGTCCTTCAATCTCAATCTCCACAATATCTCCGATATTCATGCCGGATATTCCGCCAGGCGTTCCTGTTGATATCACATCGCCAGGAAGCAGCGTCATAACATGCGAAAGATAGGAAACAAGATAATGAACCGGGAATATCAGGTTCGATGTATTTGACTTCTGCTTTGTCTCACCGTTTACACGGCTTGTGATCATAAGAGCAGAGCCATCAACCTCATCTGAGATATATGGGCCAAGCGGGAGGAATGTATCAAAGCCCTTTGCGATAGTCCACTGGCCATTCTTAGGCTGAAGGTCACGGGCTGTCACATCATTTGCAATAGTATATCCAAGGATATAATCCCCAGCTTCCTCTTCCGTTACATTCCGGCATTTCCTGCCTATCACAACAGCAAGCTCTGCCTCATAGTCCAATCTATGGCACATGTCAGGATAGATGATGTCATCACCAGGACCGATAAGGGATGTGGAAGGCTTCATGAAGACAACAGGGGTTTCAGGTATCGGAAGACCAAACTCTATTGCATGATCGCGATAGTTAAGACCAATGCACAGCGCTTTTGAATAAACGACAGGAGGAAGGAGCCTTACTTCATCCTCATCAAAGCACCTGTCAGTCAACTTAAAGTCCGTGAAAGGCGTCCCCTCTCCTGCATACACCTTTCCATCCTTAAGCGCTCCATATGAATCCTTTCCATCCAATGAGAATCTTACGTATTTCATAGTTTCATTTTGTACTACATTTTCCGATTGACAACAATGTTTGTTTCAGTAAAGACTCAGCTATGACAGTTCTTATCGCAGTTATAGTTATACTCCTGATCATAGGCCTGCTTACATATGCAGTTGGATCGTTCTTCATGTCTGTGGCAATAGTAAGGAAGAAGAAACCTTCAGATAATTTCGTTCCTGCGGATGAAAAGACAAAGAAGGCACAGGAAGGAGAAAGAACAAAGCAGAACAGGACGATGCTGGATAAAAGAGCAGAAGAGTTCCTTGAGAATGCAGCTAATATCAAGGCAGAGGTATTCTCAAAAGATCATCTGAAGCTCTCTGCATCCTTCTTCCCAAACAACAGCAGCAAATATGCGATCCTGATACACGGCTACACAGGATCGAGAAAGGAAATGATGAGCAAGGCATCTGTATTCCATTCATGGGGCTACAACGTGCTTGTTCCTGATAACCGTGCACATGGAGAGAGTGAAGGGAAATACATAGGCATGGGATGGCTCGACAAGGATGACATTGCAGAATGGATCGATTGGATTGCAGAGCAGAATCCAAAAGCAAGGATAGTGCTTCTGGGAGTATCCATGGGAGGTGCTGCTGTGATGATGGCTGCAGGAGACAATCACAGGAATGTTGAAGCAGTTATAGATGACTGCGGGTACACATCTGTCTGGGATATATTTGCAGATGAGCTTAAATCGCTTTATCATCTGCCAGCATTCCCTATCCTTTATATGTGCAATGCTATGATTAGGATGAAAGCTGGATATGATATAAAACAAGCTTCAGCAGTAAAACAATTAAATAAAGCTATAATTCCTATATTATTCATACATGGTTCTGATGATAATTTTGTTAAAACAAATATGGTTTATGAAAATTATGATGCAAAAACACAAGGAGATAAGGATATTCTGATAGTAAAAGAGGCTGGGCATGCTATGGCTGAAATAGAAGATCCAGATCTTTATTACAGCAAAATAAAAGATTTTCTAGCCAAGTACGATTTATGAGCACCTGAAAAATAATAAGCAAATAAACAGGCCTGCTGATGATATTATATCAAAAGCAGGCATTCTAATTATGAAGCTATACGCCTTCTTCAAGTTCGAATATGAATTCAATTTCGACCGGGATATCATCAGGAAGCTGATTGACTCCTATTTCAGAACGTGCAGCAACGATTATGTGGCAGGAAAGCTCAGTATTAGCCATCAAGCCAATGGCGCATCAAGTCTATTGCATCCAGAGGTCCTTGACGATTGAAAAAGTCTTGAAGATAGCATCCATGAACTGTACAAGATATGGAATGACCTCAGAGCAGCTTCATTTGTTCAGCACAAAAAAAACTCCAGTTTTCACTGGAGTGAAGTGCGGTCGACTGGACTTGAACCAGCATAGCCTTTCGACCACTAGCACCTCAAGCTAGCGTGTCTACCAATTCCACCACGACCGCATATGCTCTACTTGGCACTGTGATAACCTACTACTTTTGCATACTTTCGTCAATCATTTATGCAAAAATTTTTGATGAAATTTGTAATTGATTATTATTTAAGGAATTGCATGATGATTTTGATTATTAGCTACTTAACTACCTGAGATATTGGATATTTTCATAGGAAAGGCCATCCTCCACAATATGACTTGCAGACATTCAGACCATTCATCCTTCCAGGATATCAAATGGTATGGATGATATGACGTTGCCTTCCTTATCCAGCTTCACCAGATGCGAGATATCAGGCTCCTCGTTTTCATCCATCTCGAAGTATTCGTCTTTAGAGAATCTATAATAGCCTTTTCCGTTCTCGAACATATATACAACATCAAGCTCATGAAGGAGCTGCTCGATTTCCTCTTCTTTAGTTGGCATAACTGGAGAAACAGCCTCGTAAACGGGGTTGCCTGAGTAATCATACCATCTCAGTCTTTATTCTTCTCCAGCCATCCTATCTCCTCAAACAGATTATCGTATGCTTTCATGATATGGCGGTAATTTACAGCTGTCTATTGTATGCTTGTATTTTTCTCACCGGCAAGGGGATCATCAAGCTGCTGCTTCATCTTCGCATTCCCCGACTTCATGGCAATGTACTGAGCATAAGATCTGGCAATCATTTCCGTTGTTATCAGATAATATTCCTTGTCTCCATGAACCACTTCACAGCCCCAATTATATTCTGATAAATTTCACATCCATTGCAGAATCATTCCCCAGTTGATCCTTCATCAGCATCTTATTTGAAGCACAAAAGTATTGAATACGTGCAGCTAGATCTTCTCAGAATCTTCCAATACCCCATTATGAATGAAATACATGGCAAAATCTCCTACCACGCAGGCCGGCCTAGGCTCTGCAGGCCTCAACGTAATCAAAACTAATGCATTGTTTGATGTTACATGCTTGTTTGACTCGCTGTATAGATTTTCATTCTTCTGCAGGAAGTCAACGAAGAAGGTTGTACCTTCTGCATTCATCGTTGAAAGGATGATTCCTTACAGAAAAGCTGAGGAATGATTAGATTTTCTCTTTTGTTGTTAGATGCCGAATACAGACTGATATATTGCACAAATGTATATCATCAAACGTATCCTTTATTCTTCTATTCCAAATATATCTGAGAAGGATAACTTCAGAAAGTTTATCATAATTCAGGAGGCATAACTGTTATCTCCTTTGTATTTTCCAAGAAACAAGTGAATCATCAAGCAAATCAAAAGCACTGATACTAAACACATCCTGTCTTCTTCGATTTCTGCCATAAGGTAATAATCCTTGAAAAAAGCACGATTATCTTTTCATTGGATTGCAGTCGTTTGTTATTTCCTGCATACCCCACAGCATATAGCCTAAGGATACCCATACAGCTTTCTGAATGAAGTTCCTCTCTCTTTGACTTGGCTAGATATCCTATGGAAATGATTACATCTAGATTGCAGCATACGATCGTCTAGTAACGGTTCTTGAAACTTCAGCTTGAAAGGTTTCATTTTTACAACAGTTGGATCTATCTCAAATTAATCTTCGGCAGATTTATCTCTGATGTGTCTGAGATCCATCGGTTTATCATTATCAAATAGCTCTGATTTCTTTTTCAGTGACAAAAATAATCTCAGTTATGATAAGACTGTTCTTAGATCATAGGAATCTGCACACACCTTCTTTGTTGCCATAAAAGAAATTGTAATATCAGAATCATGGCAAGAGCGTTCAATCCATGCTGGCTGTATATTGAAAAAAAATGCTCCCCTAATAGGGGAACACTCAATGCGATTCCTTGTCTGGACTATAGAAGCAGTGCTCCATGGGCCTTTGCTTCCTCTCTCGCCTCTTCTGGCCATACAGAGGCCTGAACCTCTCCGACATGTGCTTTGTGAAGGAGGAACATGCAGAGCCTTGACTGTCCTATACCGCCTCCGATTGTCTCAGGATACTCTCCGCCAAGAAGTCTTCTGTGCCAGTACAGGTTCTCCCTTTCCCTGCATCCCCTGATATCAAGCTGGCGAAGAAGCGCTGTGCTGTCCACCCTGATTCCCATGCTTGAAAGCTCAAGCGAATCAGAACGCACTGTATCCCATACGATTATGTCGCCATTGAGTCCATGATGGCCACCCTCGGTAGGTGTTGACCAGTCATCATAGTCCGGAGCACGGCCGGAGTGTGGAGGATTGCCATATCCTATTCCGATGAGGAATATGGCTCCGTAACGCTTTGCAAGCACCTTCTCCCTCTCCTGCGGTGTAAGGGATGGGAACTCAAGCGCTGCATCTTCTGTATGTACAAATGCAATGTCCTCAGGAAGAGTATCGTGGATAGAAGGGAAATCCTCAGAGAGCAGGAATGCTGTTCTCTTTATAGCGCTGTATATGGTGCGTACAGTGCTTTTCAGATAATCAAGATTCCTCTCCTCAGCGCTTATCACCTTCTCCCAGTCCCACTGGTCAACGTATATTGAATGTATTGCATCAATATCATCATCGGGACGAAGTGCATTCATATCAGTATAGATGCCTCTTCCATGCTCGATCTTATAATCAGCAAGAGCCATTCTCTTCCACTTGGCAAGGGACTGTATGATTTCCATATTCTTGCCCTCTAGGTTCTTGACTGAAAAACGGACAGGATTCTCAACCCCATTCAGATCATCGTTGATACCTGATGCGGAAGGAACGAAAAGCGGCGATGTTACACGGGAAAGCCTGAGAGCGCCGGACAGCTCACGTTCGAATGTGTCCTTTGCATCCTTGATGGCCTTCTCTGTCTCATGTGGACCTAGAATCGGTTTATATTCTTCTGGAAAATACATTTCAATCTCCTTGTTGACAACAGTAGATGATAAATGTTTAATTGTGCCTAATTCAATAAATAAAGGAAATAAAGATGAAAGAATCAGGATTCTTTGCAGAATTCCGCAAGTTCATATCACGTGGCAATGTCATGGATATGGCTGTAGGCATGATCGTAGGCTCTGCTTTCACGGCAATAGTGAATTCACTTGTAAATGATGTACTGATGCCTGTCGTTGGCCTTCTGACCGGCGGTATTGATTTCCAGAATCTGGAGATTGTCATAAAAGAGGCAACTGATACAAGCGAGGCGGTCGCAATCAGGTACGGTCTCTTCATAAACAAGATCATAAGCTTCGTAATCGTCGCTTTTGCTGTATTCTGCATTGTGAAGGCAATGAACAAGATGAAGGATGCCGCGATAAAGAAAGAAAAGGAACAGGAAGTCGCAGCACCTCCTGCGCCAGCTGAAGACGTAGTGCTGCTGAGGGAAATCAGGGATCTCCTGAAGAAGGAAAACTAAGAGAGGGGCATTGCCCCTCTTCATTATTATCAGCATTCTTCCTTGTAATATATTGCGTTCCTTACTTTGTCTGACGCTTCTTTTCCTTCAAGCATCTCAACGAGCTTGAGTCCCAGATCAAAAGCCCATCCAGCGCTCTTTCCCGTAAGTATATTTCCATCCTGCACAACGCCACGGGATGAAAATGAAATAGTCGGCGCATAGCTCTCGCATCCCGGGAAGCACGTCGCTTCCTTTCCATCCAGGAGACCAAGAGGTGCAAGGACGACAGCAGGAGAAGCGCAGATTGCCGCAACTATAGCGTTCTGGGCGCTCCTTACAAGAATCTCGTTGACGCTCCACGACTGGGAAAGGTTCACCGCTCCTGGCATTCCTCCTGGACAGAATACAGCATCCCACCTCTCATTCCTATCAAGATCATCAACGGTAACATCAGCCTGGACAGTCACGCCATGAGAGGACTTGACAGCAAGCGACTGGACACCGGCAATGACAACTTCGATGCCAGCCCTTTTCAGCACATCCACAGGACAGAGCGCCTCTGCCTCCTCAAAACCATCTGCAAGGAAAACAAGCACCTTCATAGTATCTCCTCCATTCCACCGTGCAGCTTTGTCTCTCTTAGGAGATCGGCAGCGTGCAGGACTATCTTCTCTGTCTCATCCCAGCCAATGCAGCCATCTGTGACAGAAACGCCATACTCAAGTTCGGAAATGTCTTCACCTATCTTCTGAGAACCCTCAAAGAGATTGGATTCAAGCATGAATCCCCTGATTGACCTCTCTCCCCATCTAACCTGATCGACAACAGAACGCAGGACCCTCTTCTGCCTTCTCCAGTCCTTCCTGCTGTTCTGATGCGAGCAGTCTATGACGATGCGAGGCTGCAGCGACAGTGATTCCATCATGCTCTTTGCCTCCTCAACATCATCCTCATAATAGTTTGGCCCATTGTCTCCACCACGAAGGATAAGATGGCAGCAATCATTTCCGGCGGAACGGAATACAGCAAGCTGTCCGTTTCTCTCAACACCTATAAACGAGGCAGGGCGTGAAGCACTCTTCATTGCATTCACCGCAGCAGTCATATCACCAGAGGTGCTGTTCTTGAAACCTACAGCCACAGACAGACCCGATGCAATTGATCTATGGGTCTGGCTTTCCGTGGTCCTTGCACCTATTGATGACCATGACATGAGCTCATCAGTATATTGAGGGACAATCGGATCGAGAACCTCACAGCCTACAGGAAGGCCAATGCCGTTGATCTCAATCAGAAGATTGCGGGCTATCATAAGGCCTTTCTCGATATTGCAGCTTTCATCCATGTCAGGGTCTATGATCAGCCCCTTCCACCCAAGCGATGTACGAGGCTTTTCAAAGTATGTGCGCATAACGATAAAGAATACATCGCTTACCTTATCCGAAAGCTCCTTAAGCTTATGGGCATATTCAACAGCAGCCTTAGGGTCATGTATAGAGCATGGGCCGATGACAGCAAGCAGGCGTTCATCCTCTCCTTTGATTATCGCATTCACGTTCTTTCTATATTCTCTGATATTCCGGACGCTCTCTTCCGGTATCGGACAGAGAGATGCAAGCTCAGCGGGAGTCTTCAGCCTGTCAATGCTCGTGATCCGGACATCCTGGGTCGATCTATCTATCATCTTTTTCTCCTTGGCCGTCCTTTCCTTCTTTCTTCTTGGGATAAAGGAATCTTTTGATCTTCTGTGTAGGAGTACGGTCAAAAGGCTCATCCTGAAGCTGTGCATCTGAAAGCTTTGAAAAGGCGGATAGCTGAGAGTTTATATCATTCCTGATTTTCTTTACATATCTCTGTCCCTCTTCCTTAGCTTCTTTTATCGAAAGGCTCATCTTCTCAGCCATCGTGTCTATATCAAGCTTTATGAGAGCTACGAGGCCACCATCTTCTGGTACGACAAGGGACTCCTGGACATAATCCTGGTTGTTTATCATGCTCTCTATCGATTCCGGATATATATTCTCTCCGCCAGGTCCAAGGATCATCGTCTTTACCCTGCCCCTTATTGAAAGCCTGTTGCGCTTGTCTATGAATCCAAGGTCACCGGTCCTGAAATAGCCATCCGGCGTGAATGCCTCGCTATTGAGATCCGGGCGCTCATAATAGCCCTGCATGACATTCGGTCCTTTTACAGCTATCTCACCGACTCCATCTTCGTTCTTGTCAAGGAGAATCACCTTGTCATCTGTCACGATCTCACCCACAAAGCCAGGATGCTGCCTTCTATGAGCTGATCCGCAGCCTGCCACGAGAGGGCTCGTCTCCGTAAGTCCATAGCCAAGAGCATATGGAAAATGAGCCTTGTGCAGGAAGCGCTCAACATCGCTATCAAGAGGGGCTCCACCTATTCCGAAGAATACCAGGCGGTGTCCGAATGTCTTCTTTATCCTCTTTCCTATTGTCATGTATACAAAAGGAGAGAGAATCGGATTCTTCAGAAGCCTTGCGATCTTCCTATTATCCCTTATGACAGGCAGAACAGCTGCCTTATAGACCTTTTCTATAAGGAGCGGAACTGTCAGCATCACATGAGGCCTCACCTCCGAAAGGGCTGGCATGAGAACGGAAACAGCGGGCTGCTTGCCTAGGAATGTAATCTCCAGCCCAACCATGAGCGTAAGCACCTGGCCGATCGTGAATTCATACACATGGCTCATAGGCAGTATTGAAAGGACCTTCATTCCTGGCTTGAGCGATACATAGACATCCGTTGCAAGATCCGCAGTCCTCAGGATGTTCATATGGGAAAGGACAACCCCCTTGCTGGCCCCTGTCGTACCGGATGTGAAGATGATAGATGCTATATCATTCTCCTCAGGCTTCCTCTCATCAAGTGCCTTCCTGTCTATCCTGAACGTCCGCATGGCATAACCAGGAGCCGAGGCGAAATCCTCATTGCCATCCGGTATATGGACAAGATCATCGAGACGGAATACAAAACCGCAGCCAGTATCCTTCACCTTCGCATGATGCTTTGCATTGACAGCAACTCCGACAGCACCGCTTTCCTTGATGATCGAGGCGCAGTCGTTCGCGGGGAAATCAGGGAGGATAGGAACAGCTATAGCACCTATCGAGACAATGCCGAGGTACATCACCATCCATGTCGGGCAGCTCTCTCCGAGTATTGCGATCCTGTCTCCTTTCCTGATTCCGATAGAGACAAGATACGATGACACAGCATTCGAGAACCATCTGAGCTGCATATATGTCATATCGTACTCATCGCCTTTGCGGAATACACGGTAGCATGTCCTCTTCCCATACCTGGATGAGATCGCATCAAGGAAATCCGGGAATGTATATCCCTTCACGCACTTCATCTTCAGGCCGTCAGCGCGCTTTTCTTTCCTGCAATCCTTCATCCTCAAAGGTTTTTCCTTCTTCTTTCCACCAGCTTTCTTCGTCATCAATGAATCCTTCAAATGTCTCCCCTCGTTCGCACACCTTGCAGAATACTCCTGAAGGGATTGTCCTAGCTATCTCACCCCTGACAAGGTCAGGTGTATTGTTGTTTCTGCTGAGATGAACAAAATACACACTGTCTCCCTGACCTGCTGTACGGGATGCGAATCCCACGGCCTCTTTATTGGAAAGATGGCCATATTCTCCTCTTATCCTTCTCTTGAGCGCGGCTGTATAAGGCCCTTGGTCAAGCATATCATCATCGTAGTTCGCTTCGATGAACTCAACATCCGCACCCTCTGCCAAAGCACCTGCTTCTTCAGGTATGATTCCCGTATCAGTCATCACGAAAAGGCTTCTGCCATGTATCCTGACAAGGTAGCCTGCGGAACCGATGCTGTCATGGAAGCTCCTGAAAGGAAGCACCGTGAAATGTCCTGCGCTTATCTCATCACCGAACTCGTAAGGGGTTATGAGATCGCGCTCAAAACGCTGTCGCTCTATGACTGCGGCATTCCCATCCACTGCAGTCGATGACATATAGACAGGCAGGCGGAGCTTTCTCTGGAATACACCTGCCCCTTTGGAATGGTCTGGATGAAGATGCGTAAGGAATACGGCACGAACCGTACTTATATCAATACCATGGCTCTCCAGTCCTTTCTGGAACTTCGTGAATGTCACCCCGATATCAATGACAATCGTATCACAGCCATCGGTTATCACATAGCAATTGCCGCAGCTTCCAGTGGTAAGGACAACGTAATGGATCATATGAGAGCCTCCACGTTCTCCTCGCTCCAGCCAGCCCTTGCTTTGTCACGGACTCTGAGAACAGGCTGCACAAGAAGGGTCGGATTGGATATAAGCAGCTCTGCCGCATCGTATTCCATCCATTCATAGCCTCCATTCCTGTATGCCTTCGAGTCCTTGTCGATAAGAGAATCCGGATCATCAGCAGAAGCGAATATGCTTTTCCAGACCTTCTCTCCAAGTTCAGCCTTTGATATATCCACGAACTGGAAAGGAATACGTCTTTCCTTCAGATATCTTATGGCTTTCTGTGTATCTTTTGACTTTGCAGTACCTATCACTTCCAGCATGGAAGAAGTTTACATTCTCTTATCAATCTGTGTAAACACAGCCTGCGGTAGTTAATTCTTACCAATGGGACGTGTTGACCCCACTGCGCCCCTAGTGAGATAATCCCACAGGACTCTGGAGGATTTTATGGAAAGAAGAATCAAGGAAATACTTGCAGCAGAGCCATCTGATATGGTCATCAAGGCGGAAGGATGGGTCAGGACAAGGCGTGACAGCAAGAACGTCTCATTCATTGAAATAAATGATGGCTCTTCGCTGAAAGGCCTGCAGGCTGTCCTGGACAGATCTGTTTTCCCAGACAGCGCGCTTGAGAAGATAACCACAGGAGCTTCTGTCATCGTCACAGGCAGGCTTGTGAAGTCACAGGGAGGAGCGCAGAGCGTTGAGATGCAGGCTGAGGCGCTTGAGGTCGTTGGAGAGTGCCCGCAGGATTATCCCCTGCAGAAGAAAAGGCATACGGTGGAGTTCCTCAGGGAAAAGGCATATCTCAGACCTAGGACAAATCTATTCGGAGCAGTCACAAGAGTCAGGAACACAATGGCTTATGCCGTTCATTCTTTCTTCCAGGAAAACGGCTTCGTATATGTAAACACACCTCTTATCTCAGCATCCGACTGCGAAGGTGCAGGAGAGCAGTTCCAGGTGACAACGCTTGACCTGAACAATGTCCCAAGGACAGAAGATGGTGCTGTAGACTATTCAAAGGACTTCTTCGGCAAGATGGCAAATCTCACGGTCTCCGGACAGCTTGAGGGTGAGACATATGCGCTTGCGATGAAGAACATCTATACATTCGGACCGACGTTCCGTGCAGAGAACTCAAACACAGCACGGCATCTTGCAGAGTTCTGGATGATAGAGCCTGAGATGGCATTCTGCACCCTTGAGGGAGATATGGAGCTTGCAGAGAAATTCCTCAAATATGTTTTCCAGGCAGTACTCGATAAGAATGCCGAGGATATGGAATTCTTCTCGAAGTTCGTGCTTGACGGAGTTGTGGAAACGCTTGAGCATGTCATCAGCAGCCCGTTCGAGCATATGACATACACAGATGCTGTAAAGATACTCGAAAAGCACAATGATGAGTTCGAATTCCCTGTCAGCTGGGGAACGGAGATCCAAAGCGAGCATGAGAGATATCTTACGGAGAAAGTCGCAAAGCGCCCTGTAATCGTCACGGATTATCCAACGGAGATAAAGGCGTTCTACATGAAGCTGAATGATGACGGCAAGACAGTAAGGGCAATGGACGTGCTTGCCCCACGCCTTGGAGAGATCATCGGAGGCTCTGAAAGAGAGTACAGATACGATGTGCTTGTCAACAGGATGAAGGAGCTTGGGCTCGATCCTGCCGCATACTGGTGGTATCTTGATCTCAGACGCTACGGCTCCGTACCGCACGCTGGCTTCGGACTTGGATTCGAGAGAGCTGTACAGTACGTCACGGGCGTTGCAAACATCCGTGATGTCATACCTTATCCAAGGTATGTGAAGAACTGCGATTATTGATCTTATCTGTGCATTCTGTACAGATTGTAGAGGAATAACTGCTGGGAGGATACAAGGCCCGTCTTTGCAAGAAGGGATTCCTTTATCCTCCTTATTGTCCTCTCGCTCTTGTTCATCCTGGCTGCAAGTTCCTTGTTTGACGTTCCATAGCCAAGCTCATATAGGAAGATCCTCTCTGTTTCAGTCAGATGAGGAAGCGTATCCGAAGCCTTTATCTTCCCGATTATCGCCCTCTCGATCGATGAGCATATCGATGCATCCTGACGCGTTATCACATAGGACTCCGGGAAAAGCTTGTCTATCAGATAGCTATGAAGGCAATCGGAGATGACGACAAGCCGCGTGCCATTGTCATAGTACATGATCGCATCTGATTCAGAGCGTATCTCATCAAGCATGGGATCGATGAGAACGACAGCAAGCGGCGCTCCTACATATACGCCGTTTGGCATGATCCTCACGGGATAGCCCATCTTCTCCATTCCTTCCTGTATTTCCCTGTTTTCGTTTCTGAGTAAGATGTACATATAATATATACGCCCAGAGGCATGGAAAAATCCAACTTCTCAGGCAAGTTCGGATAATGCCTTATCGAAAGCTGCGGCAAACTCCTGTACAGTGCGCTCATCAAAACGTTTCTGTCTGCTGTCAAAGAGGCCCATTTCGCGGAATATCATATTGTTTCTTCTCTCAGAGAGCCTCGCGTCTATATTGCTGCTGTCAAGACGCCCTCCCCTGTCATCGATCACGGTGAGGCCCTTTTCTATCAGACGCTTTGAAAGCGGGATATCATGGGTGATGGCAAGAGACATAGGTTCAGCGATCCTGACAATCTCATCATCAGCGCTGTCCTTGCCGCTCTGCACTACGATCATATGGATTTCAGAGCCTATCTTCCTTGCCTCTTCACGGGTCATTTCATCACGCACTCGTCTCCGTCTTTCGCTTTTGTCATCAGCTATTGCTTTCTCAACATCGGAAAGGCTCCTGTCTGCGACAAAGTACAGGGAATGTTCCTTTCCGATTGCCCTTCTCAGTATTATCGCGCGATGACGGGCGGTGATTGAATCTGCATCAACATATATCCTTGCCATATCGGATAGTATAGAAGCCAGGCTGCATTTCCACAATTGCTCCAAAAACAGCAGATAACACATCCTAATAAGGTGGAAATACTCATCCCTGTGATTTACAATGGATGAGGGAGGTTTCGATGGAATACTCAACGCTTCAGTCGTTAAGATATGCTTATCAGCCAAAAGTGCCTAAGATCCTTCGCTCAGGCATAAGGAATATCGGGGTAACAGAAGGAAAAGCGACAGAGTCCGCAGCAGATGAAGAGAGGATCAAGGCGCTCTTCCCGAAGACATTCGGACAGAAAGAGCTTTATTTCGGCGCAAAAGGCAAGAAGATAAAAACCCAGAAACAGGTTGTCGGAGTCATACTCTCTGGCGGACAGGCCCCTGGTGGGCACAATGTCATCGCAGGGCTTTACGATGCGCTTCAGGAAACAGATCCAGACAGCATCCTTCTTGGCTTCAAAGGCGGGCCAAGCGGACTGTTGGAGGATAATTACATTACGCTCACAGCGGACACAATCGCAAAGTACAGGAACACCGGCGGCTTTGACATGATAGGTTCCGGACGCACGAAGCTTGAGACTGAAGAACAGTTCATGGTCGTTGGCGAAGTTGCAAAGAAGCATGGAATGACAGCTATCGTCATCATCGGCGGTGATGATTCCAATACGAACGCAGCAGTGCTTGCCGAGTACTTTGCTGAGAATGATATCCCATGTCAGGTGATAGGATGCCCAAAGACAATCGATGGAGATCTGAAGAACGATGACATAGAGACATCATTCGGCTTCGATACAGCAACAAAGACCTATTCAGAGCTGATAGGAAACATAATGAGGGATGCAAACAGCGCAAAGAAGTACTGGCACTTCATAAAGCTGATGGGACGCTCTGCATCGCATATCGCCCTTGAGTGCGCGCTTCAGACACATCCTAATATCTGTTTGATATCCGAAGAGATCGAAAAGAACGCAACAAATCTCACAACCATAGCAGATACTATTGCTGACAGCGTTGTGAAAAGAGCAGCCCAGGGGTTCAACTTCGGCATTGTCATAATCCCTGAAGGCCTTATCGAGTTTGTTCCGGAGGTAAAGAAGCTTATAGAGGAAATCAATGAGACGCTTGCAAAGTTCGGTGAGCGTTTTGCACTCCTGCCATCCTGGGATGAGAGGCTCGGATTCCTGACAGCATCGCTTTCAGTCGAATCGATGAAAGTATTCAACATGCTTCCTCTTGATATCCAGGAACAGCTTCTGATGGACAGAGATCCGCATGGAAATGTGCAGGTATCGAAGATTGAGACAGAGAAGCTTCTCTCGAAGATAGTCGCGAACAGGCTGCAGGAACTGAAGCAGGAAGGAAAGTACAACGGCAAGTTCAACTATCTCCACCATTTCTTTGGCTATGAAGGACGTGCTGCATTCCCTTCGAACTTCGATGCGGACTACTGCTACTCCCTTGGCTACACAGCTTGCCTTCTCATCAATGCAGGATGCACAGGTTATATGTCATATGTGAAGAACCTCGCAAAAGGTGTTGATGAATGGAGCGCAGGTGGCATGCCCATAACAAAGATGATGGACATAGAAAGACGAGGCGGCAAGGACAAGCCTGTTATCAAGAAAGCCCTTGTAGACCTGAACGGAAAGGCATTCAAGGAATTCGCAAAGCACAGAGTCAAATGGGCATCTGAGACATGCTTCCACTACCCTGGCGCTATCCAGTACTTCGGACCTGAAGAGCTTGCAGATGCAACAACGATAACGCTGCGGCTTGAACACGAGGAAGATAACTGACAGACATCCCCTCTCAGCGAGGGGATTATCTTTAAGGGGAGTGTAATTCGTTTTGCGGACATTCCCTTTCACTCCTTAAATGAATGTAATTGATACTTTTTTGCCTAAGGCAGATGCAATGCGCTCAAGCGTCTCAACTGAAGGATTGCCTGCACCGCTTTCAATCCTGCTCAGATTGGATTGATTGATACCTGTTTTCTCTGAAAGCTGTTTCTGCGTCATTCCTGCTTCGAGACGAGCCTTGATCATCTCATGCATTATCTGAGTCTCAGTTTCAAGAGCGTCCCACTCCTTCCTGAATTCAGGATTCTCCAACTTCTTGTTCAGATATTTTGTAAAATCATCCATTTTGCTTCCTCCTAATCCAATCTTCCTTATAGTTTTTTGCAATCTCGATCTCTCCCCGCGGTGTCTTCTGTGTCTTCTTTACAAAACCGTTGGTAAGTACAACAATCTTTCCTCCAGAAAAGAAATACAGAATACGCATAGTATCAGAACCAAGCGAAGTTCTGAGCTCAAAGATCCCATCCGACAAAGGCTTCGAATACGGTTCTCGGAGGGTACTTCCATAAGCTTTCAGCAAATTTATCACCCTAAGAACTTTGGCCTGGTGCTTAATACCGAGAGAGTCGATGAATTCTTCCACAGGACTGTCGCCATTTTCTTTCCTGTAGAACTCGACGACGTATTCCACTTCCGTTTTCCTTCTTTCTTTATACATGATATTGCATATAAGCAATATGCTCAACTAAATTGGCTCATATAGGTCTTACAAATGAAACAAATGAGGGGAACTTCGGAGGGCTAAGCAACTTGAATCAACGCTTTTCAGCAAAGCTCAAATCCCCTCATCAGGCAGGCTGTATATCATGCCGTTTGGAATGGAGAGAATATGATAGATTCTGTATTCATCGCCTACAGAGCTGGTATCATTATAGATTTCACTAGGTTTGAGATTGCCTGACTGCCATAGAATTGCAGCTAAGCTGAGATCGGGGCGCTTTTCGGATCTGCGAACCAGCTTCTCTCCGTACTTGCTCTTGCTGCAGCAGCTGTGTATCTCAAGAAGGTCAACAAGATGATGTTCATACCTATGTTCTTCATTCTTGCTGTTACATTGGCTGCACTGATCCAGATAATCATAAAGAACATAGCAACATTCGGTACATCGGCAGCAGTAAGTGCATTCGGCCAAGGCATGCAGATTGTCCTTGCAGTTCTCTTTGTCGCTCTTGCCATCATCGTTGTCATAGCTTGCTGCAAGAAGCTCTTCGGAAAGGAATAATCAGCAAAGACTTGAAAAACAATTGCCTCTTTTTTCAGGCAGTTCCAAGTGAGCTGCCTGATTTTCTTAGAGCAAATATGATTGCAGCAATCTGATGATAGCCAGCAATGCATCATACACCGCAGACAACATTGATGATATCCAGCACCTCAAAAGTGAATATCACAACAAACTCAAAATTGCTGCTATGATATTCTCTCTCAAGCTTTGCGTATTCTTCTTTCACCCAATCATATAGTGACATTAACTGCTGATGTTGATTTTATCAATTCATGATTTGATATTCACACCATATCTAAAACAAGCATTTTCCATCAGCCCCATCAAGCTTAAGGCCAAAAAGAGAAAGGATTGTCGGTGCTTCATCAACGATTGAGCATCTGTCAGTCCTGAATCTGCAGGGTGCGTTTATCGCTATGAATGGAGGATATGGTCCTTCAGAGCCAACATAGCCATGGCCGGATGCAGTGACCTTTCCGTTTGGTGTGAATACATACCCATCTTCAGCTTCTGCGAAGATATCAAAGGAGGGAGGAAGGCCAAGGGATGCAAGCTCCTTCTGTCCATACACCTTTGCAATTCCATCTACAGCAGCAAGCTTAGAGATGGCATCTCTTTCGCTGATTCCGTCAAGATAGATCTCAGCGCTCTGTCCTGTCGGATGGACAGAAATCCCTTCTATCGATATATCCACACTGCCCTTCTGCGCTCTGTGCGCGTGATCTCCCGTGATGAAGATGATGTAATCGGAAGAGAGTGCTTCGAAGACAGAGCCAAGCAGATTGTCTATGAAATCAACAGCATGCGGCACATCTGAGGCAAGGGGCCCATGAAGATGCTTCTGATGATCCAGGTACGAAAGATGAAGCAGGGCTATATCGGGCTTCTGTTCCTTGACGATATCCACAAAGACAGAGGATGCGAACAGATCCATTCCAGGCGTTCTCATCCAGTCAAGCTTCGCCTTATGCCTGAGATAATACCCATAGCCCTTTTCAGAGCAAGCTGAAGAGAACAGCGGATCGCTATCATCACCTTCCCTCTCTGTCCATATCTCAGGCACAAGGTAATCTATATCAGCACAAGCTGTCATAGGGAAGCAGACAGCGGCTGTCGTAAGGCCTGAACTCCTTGCAGCATCTGTCAGGATCGGGCATTTTATCGAGCTTCTGCAATACTGCCATCTGCGCTCTGGGTGTGATAGGTTATCAATGACAAAGGTCCTTGAAGGATAAGAGCCAGAGAGTATCGAGGCATGGCATGGATATGTCTGTGCCGGAGTTATCGCTTCGCTTCTTATTGCATCAGCGTGAGCGAGGATCCTTCCCATGTTCCTTGCTTTCCTGAACACGGGAAGGTCTTCCCAATCAAGCGCATCTATTGATATAAGCGCGGCTTTCATCAGTACTGCCAGGAATTGTACTCAAATGGAGCGACTTCAGGCTTTCCCTTATCGTCCTTCTCTTTCCTGCAGTACTCAAGGTATTCCTCATAGACCTTCTTTATGTCCTCACCTTCAAGCTGCGGGATAACCTTGCTTGCTTCCGTGAGGAAATGAACCTCATCACGTCCCATTGCGCGGCCCTTTGCTGTATGCAGGTCATAGGCATAGTCAGGAACCTCGGCAACACGTCCATGAGCGAAGTCCTTTATCAGCATGTTCTTCACATTATCGCTAGACCTCTCCTTCTTCTGCCTGCAGAGATAGCGGATCGCATGCACGAAGAACATAGGCCTGTCCCCATCCTGATACAGGAACTCCTGCCTCATCTTGTAGAGCGTATAGATAAGCTCAGGAGCATGCACATCCCCGAATCCTATATCCTCAACGCTTATTGCAAGCAGACGTCTCCACATCTTATCCTCGAACTGAGGACTTGTGATATACATTTCATAAGCTGCGGCAAGCGCATTATGCTCCAGGCCCCTTCTTATCGACTTCTGAAGCATGCTTATTATCTCATCGCCAGGAATGCCATTCCTGGTAGTTACCTTTGCCCATGGATCGTATGACATGAACTCACTCATTTTATCACCCCTTTATTCCCGAAGAAGAGACACCTGCAACGAAGTACTTCTGGGTAAATATGAACAATATGATTATAGGAATAGTCGCAACTGATGCACCAGCCAGCTGCACAGGAACATCCGCGCCACCCCTTCCCTGGAAGAAACGCAAAGCCGGGGTTATCAGCTGATGGTCTATCGAGCTGATGAAAAGATATGGATCAAGGAAGTTGTTCCATATGTTTATGAAGCTGAAGAGGACCGTTGTCGCGATAGCCGGACCAGAGAGCGGTATGAATATCGTAAGGAGTATCTTCAGGTGTCCAAGCCCATCTATCTTCGCAGCCTCGGAAAGATCCTCCGGAATAGAGCGGAAGAACTCCGTCATGAGCATCAGGTAGAAAACCTCGCTTATCTCAGGAAGTATTATCACCCAGATGCTGTCCAGAAGATGGATGTTGCTGAAATAAAGATAACGGGGAACCATCGTAGTCTCGCCAGGAACCATCAGCGTTGCCATCAGCACTGCCATTATGACCCGTGAACCGCGGAATGGAATGCGGCTGAACGCGTAGGATGCAGGAAGCGTGAATGCAAGCCTGATCATTATGGTTATCAGCACAGTCTGGATCGTATTGCCATACCAATCCAGGAAGTTTGCATGTCCAAGCACCTCCTGATAGTTCCTGAGTATCGGGGTGAAAGGTGCGAAAATCGGCTCATACGCCTCACCCTGCGTCCTGAATGATATTATCACCATCATCACGAACGGCATGACCATCAGGATTGCAAGGACCCACATCACGGCTGTGAAGACTGGCTTGCCTTTATTATCTAGAGTCTTTCCAGGCATTTTGACCTCACTTTGGAAACAATCGCGTTGATTGCGATTATGAACGCAGCGAACATGACGCCCTCAGCAGATGCGACTCCGTATTTCGCGTATGTAAACGCATCCTCGTATATCTGCAGTGAAAGGATCCTTGAAGCAGTCCCTGGACCTCCGTTTGTCAGTGCAACGATTGTCGTATAGTTGCGGAAGGAATTTATTATGCAGATCGTAAGAAGCATGAAAAGCGTCGGTGCAATCATAGGAAGCACAACATATCGTATTCTCTGCCATCTTCCGGCACCTTCTATCTCAGCTACCTCAAAGAGTTCTTCAGGAACATCCTGCAGCGCTGCAAGTATCGTTATGATGACAAAGGCAAGGGCCGCCCACACAGCGACAACCGTGACTGTAGGAAGCGCAAGGACAGGGCTGTTGAACCACTCAGGTCCAGTCTGTCCGAACAGGCGCCAGATTGCATTCACAGGCCCACGGGTCGGATTGAGCATGTACTTGAAGACAATGCCTACTGCAATCATGTTGGTGACATACGGCATATAGAACATTGTCCTGACTGCAGTCCTTCCTTTGAAGCGCTGATTGAAAAGAAGCGCTACGATGAAGCCAAGTATCATGACAAGCACAACGTAGATGACTGAGAAGATGATTGAATGCAGGAACGATGTCCAGACCGTGGATGTCTGCAAAGCCGTAATGTAGTTATCAAGCCCTGCAAAATCCGTAGAAGCTCTCGTCCTCAGTGAATTTCGACGCCAGAAGCTTACAAGGATGCCATAGAGCATCGGATAAAGCTTGAAGACAGCAAATGCAAGCACAAAAGGGAGTATCATAAGATACGCAGTCCTTTCATCTCTCCTGCTGTTCTTTGATAGTATTTTCTTACTCATGTTGGACAAATTCAAAAGGCCTCCAGACGGAGGCCATGCTATTATACGTAGCTCTGTATAGCTTCATTGACACGTCTTGTGATGTTAGCCATCGCTGTGTCAAGGTTCTGAAGATCCATGAAATATGACTTGAGCTCTTCGTTTACGATTCTGTTGTACTCGTCAGCAGCTGTTCCGATGATATCGGACTGGACAGCGCCCATGCCGTTGTCTACAAGGCATGTATAGAGATCATCAACTGTGATCTGTCCGTCAGAAGCCTCTGCGATTGAACCGAATGCAGCCTGTCTGTCCTCTTCGCTCATCTCTGCATATGCAGGGATTCCACCCTCGAATCTCCACTGGTTCTCAGAAAGCCAGAGCACATACTCAAGAGCCTCTTCCGGATGCTCTGCGTTGACATTGATTGAGTTATATGCAGCGCTCACGATATTGTTGTTGGCACCCTCTGGAGCTGGTGTAAGGGCAATGCCATACTTCCAATCCCTAGGATAGTCTTCCTGGCTGTTGAGAAGCCTTGTGAACCAGTTGCCCTGGCTGAACATTGCAAGGTGGTCTCCTGCCATGGCATAGTAGTTCCATGAAACATTCTCATTCATGATTTCCCTGACAGGCATCTGGCACTTCGTGACATTGGTCATGTCATAGTACCACTCTATAGCAGCTCTTCTGGAAGGAGTATCGAAGTTGCACAGGCCATCTTCTGTATAGAAAGGATCATCTTCCTGGACAGATGCTATGATGAACCATGGGTTCTCTGCATTCATGAACGAACCATAAACTCCGTTCTCTGGATCTGTAAGGGCAATAGCAGTGTTCTTATAATCTTCCCATGTCCAGGCCCCTGTTGGGTAAGGAATACCTGCCTTATCGAAGAGATCCTTGTTGTAGAAGACACAATATGCCTCGATCTTTGAAGGAAGTGCGTAGTAATCGCCATCCTCTTCAACAGGAAGATTGACACCGAACTTCTCCTCTGCATTGAGTCCAGTTGCCTCAACGAGCTCTCTGAGAGGCACAAAGAAGCCAGCCTCGACTCTTGCAGCATAGTACCTAGGTCCCAGGGATGGAATGACATCGATCGTGCTGCCAGCAGTGAGATCGATATTCACCTTAGCGTCATGATCTGCGTCATTGCCAGGTGTTGGCTGCACGATGACATGGATACCTGTCTCCTCCTCAAAGGCCTTGTTCATCTCATTGTACCAGACCTCATTGGCGTATGATGCACGGCATACAGTCGTCACGACTCTCTCATCGGATGCGCTTTCGCTGCTTCCGCCAGCACTGACTGACAGGACAAAGACAGCTGCAATGAGCACAGTAAGGATAATCCTCTTCATTTATTTAACCTCCTCTCCCTTCTGGGATTCCAGGATCTTGATTATTCTCTCGCGATACTTTGTATCACGCTCACTCCACTCTGGATAAACCTTGGATCCTTCAGCATAGAAGTCATCCTCGGTCCGGCCCTCCTGCTGTCCCTGAAGCGTATGCTTATCGACAGCATATGGCGGAATCTCAGGCCTGAGGTTACCAGCCTTGTATTCCTTCATGATCCAGTTGAGCATCTCATCGCTTGAGCGGTCCTTCAGGCTCTTGCAGAGATAACGCACAGCATGGATAGCCAGAAGATACCTATCTCCATCATGGGTCGGGACAAGACGACGCATCTGGTCAAGCATGCCGATAAGGACAGGTGCCATTGGATTTGCAAACCCTATATCCTCCACGCTTATAGTGCGAAGCCTATACCAGAGATAGTTCTCCATATCCTCGCTTGTTATAAGCATCTCATATGCCAGCGTAGCGGCATTCTCTTCATGTCCTCTTCTGATTTCTTTCTGCAGCGCAGAGATCACAAGATCAGCAGCAAGACCGCTGATAGTCTTGCACTTCTGCCATGGATCGTAAGGGAAATTCTCCATCATGCCTCCAAAAAACATGTTGATAATAACATATTCGAGTCTCTATTCAATGCTATTTTGTACAAAAAAGTTCATGATTTGTAGCATATTGATGTTACAATCTTACCATGATCTACAAGCGTGAATACATAAACCCAGGAAAGGACTCGGAGCAATGGTTCATATCATCACGGGCAGCTGAAGCCTACCCTTTTGCGTCAGTGCTGTTCAAGGAAGGGGGATACTGCCTCCTTGATAAGGACTTCTGGATAGAGCGACCTAAGGCAAAAGGATACTCGACAATGGTCATAACACTTTCAGGTGAGGGGGAGTTCAGGCAGGAAGATGGCACTGTATTCACGCTTAAGGAAGGAGAGATGTTCATATCATCGCCAGAAAGCCAGGGACACAGGGAAGCATCAAAAGGAGATGGCGTATGGGAACAGATATGGCTTACATTCTACGCATCATCCTCAATACTGCCATCCGAGGAATTCGACTGTAAGATAATAGGGATATCAGAGACAGCGCTTATAAGGGAGCTGATGCTCTGCATAATACGGGAGGACTTCCATCCATCCACTGAAGGGTCGATGGCAACAGAACTTGCAGAGAACCTGCTGATACTGACGCTGAGGAGGATGCTTCAGATTCCGCAGTCAAGGGAAAAGGCAAAGGTAAGGGCAGATTTCGAAAAGCTATGGAATGAAGTATCGAGCACGCTGAATCAGGACTGGAGCATAGAGCGGATGTGCAGAACCCTCAACTATTCCAGGTCGCAGCTTACAAGGCTATGCAATGAGCTTTATGGGGAATCCCCAGGAGCAAAGATAAGAAGGATGAGGATGGAGAGCGCCAAGCTTCTGCTATCGAACAGCTCAATGACCATATTCGAGATAGCAGACTCAGTCGGCTACTCTTCCCCTTCCCTATTCTCATCTTCTTTCTATTCATACACAGGCAAGAGCCCTAGAGAGTACAGAAAGGAAAAGAGGAATCTGATCAAAGAAAATACATCAGCTTTCCAAGACCAGAATATAACAATCTCCAAATGATAACGCAGATATCAAAGAAAGTATTTTCTCTTTGCGGGATCAGGATTCCTCTTATAGAAGACAGCTGTGAAACCTGTTGTGGCAACAAGTATTGCTCCTGTCTTCCCAGCAAGGCTTTCAGATATCTCCCTGGTCTCTTCCTTCGAGGCCTGGAAACGAACCTTCACCAGCTCATGTGAGTCCAGTGCATCGCTGAGCGCTTTGACAACGCTGTCCGTAAGTCCGTTCTTTCCTATATATACAACAGGATCGAGCGTCTGCGCCTCAGATCTCAGGTATGCTCGCTCCTTGCTCTTTATCTCAATCATTCATCTCCTCCATAAAGCCTGGCAACATCCTTGCGTATTATCTTCTTGGTGCTTGTCATCGGAAGTGCCTTATAAACTACCTTTACGCGGTCTATTCTCTTATATGACTGAAGGGAATGGTTCACATCAGCGACAATCTTCGCAAAATGCTTTTCTGCAATATCCTTATCGCCGCTTATGCCATTCATATAATCCTCAGATGGGACGATCACCATCTGGATCCCTTCGCTCCTTCTCTCTTTATTCTTCATGTATCCGACAACGCAGCACTGGCCAATCTCGCTGTAAAGCTGGAACTTATCCTCAATCTCTTCAGGAAATACGTTCTTGCCGCCTTCTGTTATTATTACATTCTTCTCACGTCCTGTGAGATATAGGTAGCCATCCTCATCCTGATGTCCGACATCACCTGTATTGAGCCAGCCATCCTCTGAAAGGACTTCCCTTGTTGCCTCCTCGTTGTTGTAATACCCTTTCATGACCATAGGCCCTTTGATGCAGATGACACCGTTTCCTTCGCTATCCGGATTGATGATCTTGACCTCTTCCATCGGGAACTTCTTTCCGACTGATGAAATCCTATATGCCTCTACAGGATTCACATGGGTTATGGGGCTTGCCTCCGTAAGGCCATATCCCTGGACAAAGTTTATGCCAAGCTCATTGAACATCCTGAATGTCGAGGATGGAAGCGGTCCGCCGCCAGAGATGCAAAGACGGACGCTGTCGAGCGAAAGCTTCGAAGAAAGGAAATGGAACATCTTCTTGCCGACATTCCTGCCTGTCATATCCTTCAGGAATCCGGAAAAGATCATCGCAGCCCTTATAAGGCCATATACAGCAATACCTTTCTTCCTTACTCCATCCATGAGAGCGCTTATCATCTTATTGTAAATCATCGGGACAGCCATCAGCACTGTAACATCACCATCCTTCAGCTCCTTCTTCATCCTCGACATAACAAGCTTCTTTCCGAAGACGACAGCTGCACCGGAACTTATCGCTAAATAGATTACAGCCTCCATCGCATAAGCATGGTGGATCGGGAGTATCGCATAGAATCTATCCGTGCTTCTCAGTTCGAGGTTTGCCTGTGTGAGAAGGCAGTCCGATACAAGGTTGTCATGGGTAAGCATCACGCCCTTGGGCGTACCTGTTGTTCCTGACGTGAAGAGTATTGCAGCAAGCTCTGAACCCGATGAGGCCTTTACCTGCGGCACACCGCCATCCATGTTCATTATGAATGGATAATCCCCCTCGCCTTCAATCGAATACTTTATGTATTTATCTGAGATCGACCTGAGCCTGTCATCTTCGCCGAAGACACGGCTTACCCCTCCGAAATCCATGAAATGCTCAACTTCATCGTCCTTGAGCTGGTTATCGAGGGGAACGACGATTGCACCTGCCCTGATCACAGCAAAGTACGCTATAGTCCATTCAGTGCTGTTGTGGCCGATGACAGCCAGCTTATCGCCTTTCTTCACGCCATCCTTCTCAAGATAGGCAGCAACACCCTCTATGCATTTCCTGGCCTCTTTATATGTAAGTCGTCTATCAGGTTCGAATGAATGAAAACAGAGATTGTCAGGAAAGCGCCTGGCTGTTATGCTGAAAAGCTCGGTAACACCAGGCCACTGTCCTTGGAAATCCTTTCCTCTGTACTCATCAAGGAAGGACCACGCATCGCGGTATTCTACATTCTTCATAAATCAACTCTCCAACAGAAAAGAAGCCAGTTGGACAGGCTCCCAAAAAAGCACCCACATAGTGGATGCCCAATGTTAACATTTTGAGTGCGGAAAATGAAAGATGTTCCTGACACTTTTTTAGCCTTTGTCGAATTTGGCCTTGACCTCGAATCTCTTGACTTTCTTCGTGCTTGTCATCGGAAGAGGCTCATCTGAGACAGTGATGAGTGTTATCTTCTTATATGACTGAAGCTCCTTATTGACCTCTCCGACTATCTCCTGCACTCTCTTCTCGATCTTCGACTTATCATTTCCAGCACTCTTCCTGAGGCTGTCTGAAGGGTATGCTATCAGCCTGATACCTTCGCTCTTCATCGCTGGATCTATCTCATATCCAATCACGCAGACCTGATCAAGGTCATCATAGAGCTGGAACTTGTCCTCGATTTCCTCAGGGAACACGTTCTTTCCGCCATCTGTGACGATGACATTCTTCTTGCGCCCTGTGAGATACAGGTATCCATCCTCATCCTGATGTCCGACATCTCCCGTATTGAGCCAGCCATCATCAGACAGGACTTCCCTCGTTGCCTCCTCGTTGTTGTAATACCCTTTCATGACCATAGGCCCTTTTATGTAGATAAGGCCATTTCCGTCGCTGTCCGGGTCTACGATCCTCACATCGCATTCCCTTATCTTCTTTCCAACTGAAGTCTCACGATAGGCATCCACAGGATTGAGATGGGTTATAGGGCTTGTCTCTGTAAGCCCATAGCCCTGGACGAAGTCGATTCCAAGCTCATTGAACATCTTGAACGTTGATGCCGGAAGCGGACCGCCGCCGCATATGCAGATCCTGTTGTTTTCAAGCGAGAGCTTCGAAAGGAGGAATGAGAACATCTTCTTGCCTGCATTTATCCCAAATGCCTTCTTCAGGAAACCGGAGCATCCCATACCTGCCCTTATGATGCCATAGACAACAGGGCCCTTCTTCCTTACACCATTCATCAGCGCACCTATCATCTTATTGAATAGCATAGGAACGGCAAGGAACATCGTGACCTTTCCTTCCTTGAGTTCCCGGAGAATCTGTGAAACCACAAGCTTCTTTCCGAAGACTATCTCCGCACCTACGCTGATAGCCTCCAGAAGAACTGCAAGCATCGTATAGGCATGGTGTATAGGAAGGATCGCATAGAAGACATCTGTTGGATAGATCGCCATATTCGACTGTGCCAGATATGTATCCGCAACCAGGTTGTCATGGGTAAGCATTACGCCCTTTGGAGTACCTGTTGTTCCCGACGTGAAGAGTATTGCTGCTGTATCGGAACCTGAAGCCCTGCCTGTCTCAAATCCAGGGCCGTCCATCTCAAGTATGGCTTTATAGTCACTGCAAGGCTCAAGCGCATACTTCACAAGGCCAAGCCTTCCATCCTTGTCTATGTTTTCGATCCTCTCAACGTCTATGAAGAGCCTCGAAACACCTCCGAACTCGATAAGGCGTTCCATCTCACCATCCTTGAGAAGGTAATCAAGAGGTACGACGATTGCCCCTGCATATATGACAGCGAAATATGCTATGGCCCATTCTGGACTGTTCTTGCCGCTCACCCCGATCTTATCGCCATCTTTCACGCCTTCGCTTCTCAGATAAGATGCGACCTCCATTATCTTCTTCTCTGCTTCTTTATATGTAAAGCGTTCCTCTTTCGGGGAGAATGCCCTGAAGCAGTGGTTATCAGGATAGCGAAGTGCTGATATATGGAACATCTCCTTCACATTCGGCCACTGTCCCTGGAATTCCTTTCCCCTGTACTGATCGAGAAACGACCATGTGTTGATATATTCTATTGTCTTCATAGCCTCTCCTTTTTTGACAAAGATATAAAATCTGTTATTCATAGTTGTACCTTGACTTTCAGTTGTCAATGAAGAAAAGCCCTCTTTCGAGGGCTATCAGCATAGTATTAATTAACTATTTGCCTAGATTATAGGGAAATCGACGGTAATCTCGGTTCCTTCGCCAAGCTTTGACCTGAGGCTTATCGATCCACCGTGGAAAAGAACAGCATGCCGCACGATCGAGAGGCCAAGCCCTGTTCCGCCAGAGGTTCTGGAGCGTGATTTATCAACACGGTAGAAGCGTTCAAAGACCCTGTCCTTATCCTTGTCAGGGATACCTATTCCAGTATCCTTCACGACAAGGGATACTTTCTCTGCCGTGCCGATTACGGATACAGCAACGCTTCCGTTCTCCTTGTTGTACTTGATAGCGTTATCAACAAGGTTGTATGCCATCTCATCGAGAAGCGATGGAGAGCCGCTTATTGTCGTCTGGCCGCTTGTGGAGAATGTGAACGTGACGCCAGCGTTCCTCGCCTTTGTCTTCTCCCTGTCAAGCACATCCCTGGCTATTTCGGCCAGATCCACGCTTTCCCTCTCCTCTTCAGCTCCGCCCTCGTCCAGCTTTGAAAGCCTGATGATATCATGGACAAGCGCGATAAGACGCTGCACCTCATCGTATATATCCTTTGCGAACGTCTTGACATCGCTTTCAGGGATATTTCCGTTCATCAGGAGCTCCGCAAAGCCGGAAATTGATGTAAGAGGCGTTCTAAGCTCATGGCTTACATTCGCGCTGAACTCCCGCCTGAGGCTCTCCCTCTCAGCTTTCTCCGTTATATCTATGACGATAATCACCGCACCTCTCGTGCTGCCCTTCTCGAAAACAGGTGATGCGATCACCTGAAGAGTTGCACCTGGACGCTCTATGACTGTCTCAGTCCTTTTTCCGGAGAGTGCAGAGAAAAGCGCATCGGAGAATGAATCAGAGCGGTTTACGGACAGAAGGCTCTCACCTTCATTCGCCTTCTGCGCATCGAAAAGCTCGTAGAAGGATCTGTTGATGGAAAGTATCCTTGCCTCTGCATCGACAACAGCAAGACCTTCAGACATGTTGTCCGTTATTATGCTGAACTCGCGCTGGGTACGTTCTGCGCTCTCTATCTGCTCTTTGATTGTCGCCTGCTGCTTTGATATCCTGTAAAGCAGGGGTGAAAGCTCTTCATATCCATCGATTGTCTCAGGATGCTCAAGGTCTATCGAGTTTATCGGTCCTGTGATGCTGTGGGCGGCTTTTACGCTGAACCATGCGAAGAATATGATCAGGACAATAAGGAGCACAACCATCGGGAAAAGCATCGATATGACAAAGGAAAGCATGGTCTCCGCCGGCACTGCAATACGCAGCACATTGCCATTGCTGAGCACTGCCGCAGCATAATGCAGGTTCTCCATGAGCGTGTCGCTCTTCCTTGTATCCTCTCCGAATCCATATGAAATCGCAGCCTGGACCTCAGGACGCTCAAGATGGTTCTCCATCTCATCCGCGTTGCCTTCGCTTTCATAGAGGACCGTGCCATCAGGACTGATTATCGTAACCCTATGGCCAGGTATTGAAACTGTGGTCACATTGGCAATGCCATCTTCAGCCGCTGCAGCCAGGAACCTGAGCTCTGCGGAAAGATCATTCTCGATCCTTTCCTCATATGCTGTATACAAAACGCTAAGCGATACCGCCACGACCAATACAAGTGTCAGCAGTATCGAAAAGAACACTGTCTGGAATATCTTCTTATTCATCGTTCCCTCTGAACCTGTATCCAACGCCCTTTACAGTCTCGATCCTCTGCCCTTCATCGCCGAGCTTCTCACGCAGATGCCTTATATGCACATCCACTGTCCTGTTCTCCCCATCGAATGAGTATCCCCAGACTGTATTGAGTATGCTGTCCCTGTCCAGGACTATCCCTTCGTTCTCCATCAGATAAAGCAGGAGATTGAACTCCTTGAGCGTCAGCTCGACTTTCTCACCATTCACCTTAACGTGATGTGAGGCCCTTGATATCGTGATCCTGCCATATGACAGATCAGCTTGATCCTTTCTTGTCTCAGAGCGTCTGAGAACGGCCCTGACACGGGAGAGAAGCTCCATCATACCAAAAGGCTTCGTTATATAATCATCAGCTCCGCTGTCCAGACCAAGGACCTTGTCATACTCACTGCTCTTGGCGGTAAGCATTATCACAGGGGCAAGGTGAAGCATGCTGTCCTCCCTGATTTCCCTGAGGATCTCAAGACCGGACTGGCCTGGAAGCATTATATCCAGCAGGAAGAGCTCTGGCTTATCTTCCCTGCAGTGCTGCCACATCTCCTCCCCCGTCTCAAATGCGCTCACCTCAAATCCATTGCCTTTGAGCGCATAGCTTACAAGCTTCCTGATAGAAGGATCATCCTCGACTAGATAGATCATAGCTCACTCCACCTTCACAGGATTGTTGATCCAGTCACCGCTCGCATCAAGCCCATTCAGGACCCAGCGGGCAAGAGACGCTGCATGGTCACCCATCCTCTCAAGGTACTTTGCTATCATAAGAAGGTCAGGAGCCTCCTGTGCGTTCTTATCGCCCTGGCGGATCATATCTGTCACCATCTGCTTGGCGTTCACAAACGCATTGTCAGCCTCATCATCCATCGCGATGACCTCGCTTGCCCTCTTCAGATCTGAATGGACGAATGCATCAACAGCACCTGTCATCATGCTGATCACCGTGCCGATCATCTTATCAAGCCCGACACGGACTGTAAGATCCTCAGAGGAGATGAAAGGGAGTATCTCCGCGATATCCCCGGCATTATCGCCTATCCTCTCGATATCGCTGATCATCTTCATGGCAGATGAGATAGTCCTGAGATCCCTTGCGACAGGCTGGCGGCGGAGAAGCAGCCGGAGGCAGAGAGCCTCTATCTCCCTTTCCTTCTCATCTATCTCATGGGAAATATCCTGAATGGAGTCAAGAGACTTGCGGCTTATGCCGGAGAGAGCATCCTGAAGGACCTTGAGCGCATTCTCTGTCAAGGACCCCATCTTTATCATGTCAACGTAAAGCGTTTCAAGCTCACTATCAAAACGTGTTCTCATATCAACCGAACCTACCTGTCACATAATCCTCTGTCCTGGAATCAGAAGGATTGGAGAATATCTTCTCTGTATCATCATATTCTATAACTTCCCCAAGGAGGAAGAAAGCTGTTTTATGGGCTATTCTCAGAGCCTGCTGCATATTATGCGTTACGATGATTATCGTATAGCGGTCACACAGGCTCATCGCAAGCTCCTCGATCTTCGCTGTTGATATCGGGTCGAGAGCTGAAGTAGGCTCATCCATCAGCAGCACCTTAGGCTGTACGGCAAGAGCACGGGCAATGCAAAGCCTCTGCTGCTGTCCGCCGGAGAGTCCAAGAGCGCTCTTCTTGAGCCTGTCCTTGACCTCATCGAAAAGAGAAGCATCGACAAGAGCCTTCTCAACTATCTCATCAAGCTTAACCTTGCTCTTTATCCCATGAGTCCTCGGACCATATGCGATGTTGTCATAAATGCTCATCATGAACGGATTCGGCTTCTGGAATACCATTCCAACCTCATAGCGAAGTCCATTCACATCGACTTTCGGAGAGAATATGTTCTCACCATTGTAGAGGACCTCGCCCTCTATCCTGACACCGGGGACAAGATCATTCATCCTGTTGAGGGTTCTCAGGAATGTCGATTTGCCACAGCCCGATGGACCGATCAGTGCTGTGATGCTCTTCTCCTCCATCTTGAGGTTTATCTTCTTAAGAGCCTGCATCTGGCCATACCAGAGATCCAGATTCTTTGTCTCTATGATTGTCACTGTCCATTTCTCCTTTTCATCAGCCTTCCCATGTATGTGGTAAGAAGATTGATGATAACCGTGAGAATCATCAATATAGCAGCGATTGCGAATGCTATATCGAACTCTCCTCTCTCGCTTGCGTATACATAAAGAGCGACCGTAAGCGTAGCGCCCGCACTTCCAAGACCGCTGATGAATCCATTGACATTGTGGGCAAAGCCTGCCGTGAAGAGAAGTGCAGCAGATTCACTGAGTATCCTTCCGATTGAAAGAATACATCCTGTGATGATTC
>CALXLI010000121.1 GCA_944389155.1 uncultured Spirochaetaceae bacterium
ATCAAGGTTGATATGGCATACTACTGGAAGGAATTCGGTGAGACCGCAGGAGATTATGGATTGGATGGATTTACAGTAAGATTCAATATAGGTTTTGATAAATAATCATAGATATACGATATTTAAGGCCAGTGCATTCTGTACTGGTCTTTTTTATTGATGCGTATGTTTCATATCATATGCTGAATTTTGAGGCTTTCTGCTTGTTTTCTTCTTATTTCTCGCCTAAAGCTAAATATTTGCAGGGAATTTTTCGCTTTACTACCTGAGATTGTCATTTATACTGAAATTGAGCAGGATGTCGGCAATCCTTGCCCGTCCTGTGAAGGACGGTGTTTATGACTGTATCGCTGAACGTTTTTTATCTGCTTTCATTCCTGGTAGCTATTATCGCATTTCTGTTTGCTCTCTATCTTTATCTCTGGGTAAAGAAGGAAAAGGTTGTGAATGGAAGGATTGAAGAGGTATCTGCTCTGATTGCTGAAGGTGCAAGGACATTCATGAGGAGGGAGTATAGGATACTTGCCATATTCGCTTCAGTTGTTGCTGTTGTAATATTCCTTCTTCTTCCGACACCTATCTGGAGTGGAGGTGTCCTGGACAACATAATGATGGTTGCAGCCTACATTGCAGGAACGGTCCTCTCTGCAATTGCCGGCAGGATAGGGATAATGGTCGCAACGCTTTCAAATGGCCGTACAGCTGAGAAAGCCCAGCATGGACTCAAGGACGCTTTCCTCATCGGTTTCAGGGGCGGTGCTGTAATGGGGCTTCTGGTTGTTGGGTGCTCATTGTTCGGAGTTGCTGCTGTGCTTATGATTGCTGGCGATCCTTCGATAATACTTGGCTTCTCATTTGGAGCAAGCTCTCTTGCGCTCTTTGCAAAGGCTGGAGGTGGGATATTCACCAAGACAGCTGATGTTGCAGCGGACCTTACGGGAAAGGTTGAGCTGGGGATTGCAGAGGATGATCCCAGAAATCCTGCTGTTATCGCAGATAACGTCGGAGACAATGTCGGAGATGTCGCAGGAATGGGGGCGGACCTGTTCGATTCAAATGTTGCGGCTATGGCATCAGCGCTCGTCATCGCAGCATCGCTCAGTGCCAGTACATCAGCTATAGCAATGGTTTTCTGCTATTCAATCCTTGGCCTGATTGCCTCGATGATCGGAATTGCGACAGCCAAGGTAGGAAAGGACGGGAATCCCACAAGGGCACTGAATTCATCTACATATGTGACTACTGCTGTATATCTCGTGCTTACAGCTTTGGCAACGACTTTCATTGAAGGTTTTTCGTGGAGGATCTGGATTGCAGCTGCAACTGGGCTTCTGGTGGGAGTCATCATAGGCATAACAACAGACTATTTTACCGATGACACCAAGCCGATAGTCAAAAGAGTTGCAAAGGCATCAGCCACCGGTCCTGCGTTCACCATCCTTTCCGGCATGTCATATGGGTTGATCTCAGCACTGCCTGCAATGGTCGGAATTGCTGTATCCGCGCTCGTTGCATATCTTGTGTGCGATCCTATAGGACCTGGGTATGCGATTTTCGGCATTGCAATGTCTGCTGTCGGAATGCTGTCAATCGTCGGAATGATAATCTCAAACGATGCATATGGCCCGATTGTGGATAACGCAAGAGGACTTGCAGAGATGGGAGGACTTGGGGAAGAGACTATAAGGGTTGCTGATGAGCTTGATAGTGCTGGCAATACAGTAAAGGCTGTGACGAAAGGCTTCTCAATCTCTGCAGCTGGCCTGACTGTCATATCTCTTCTTGGTGCATTCATGTCTGAAGCCAATGCAGCGCTCTCAGCAGCAGGGGAAGCCCTTATAACAGGTTTCGATATAATGGATCCAAAGGTATTCTTCGGTATCCTCATAGGAGCCTCGATACCTGCACTGTTCTCAGCTCTCCTTATCCTTGGGGTCGACAGGAATGCAGAGCGCATGGTTTCAGAGATACACAGGCAGTTCAATACGATTGCAGGACTGAAGGAAGGTATTGCATCCCCTGACTATGGCAGGTGCATAGATATAGCGACAACAGGAGCGTTGAGAGAGCTTATCCCAGCTGGCCTTGCTGCGATAATAGCAACGCTCATAGTAGGGTTTATCGCAGGTCCATCTGCAATCGGTGGATTCCTTCTGGGGAATATCGTATCGGGACTTCTCATAGCGCTCCTGATGTCAAATGCAGGAGGTCTTTGGGATAACTCCAAGAAGTATGTGGAGAGCGGTCATGAAGGAGGGAAGGGCAGCGATGCCCATAAAGCGGCTGTCATCGGAGATACTGTGGGAGATCCTTTCAAGGATACTGCAGGCCCTTCGATAAATACGCAGATTACAGTTGTATCGCTGACCGCCTCACTCTGCTCATCGCTATTCGTTGTTTTCTCGATATTCTGAGATAGGCGTGGATTTTGATAACATACCACAGAGCAGGGCTTCGGCCCTGCTTTTTTGACGATTCCCCTCAGTTGGTCCCTAGCGAAATCTAACCGCTGTCTATATTCTGTCCTGTCTTGGATGAAGGAACTGTCAGGACAGAAGAAGACCGCCGCTTTTTGCGACGGTCACTCATTGATCAGGCAGAAACCTGTTCGTCTTTTTTCTTCATTCCCATCTCGTATCCGACGATAGCTATCAGGACCACAAGTCCAAACAGGTCCGTAATGGTACCAGGTATCACCATGCAGAGCCCTGCAATAGCAAGTATTATGCGCAGGGCTGGATTGAGCGGACGGACAAGGAAGCCATTGAGACCTGCTGCAATGCCGAATATTCCTATAAGGGCGCTTATGCAGATCTGGACGATTTCAAACACGCTCGTGACATTCACAAACAGCATCGCAGGGCTGAATGCGAAGACATATGGAACTACGAATGCTGCAATCGCAAGCTTTGTCGCGGTCAGTCCTGTCTTCATCGGATCGGACTTTGCTATGGCTGAGCCTGCGTATGCCGCAAGCGCAACCGGTGGTGTGATATCCGCAACGATTCCGAAATAGAATACGAAGAAATGAGCGGCGACTGTCTCTACGTTGAGCGCAATCAGTATCGGTGCGCAGACTCCAGCCATGATGCAGTAGTTCGCTGTCGTAGGAACTCCCATACCAAGGACTATGCAGCAAAGCATTGTAAGGATGAGCGCGATGATAACATATCCATGCGAAAGCGATACGATCGTGCCAAGAAGGATCGATGCAAGTCCTGTGACTGTTATGCATCCGGAGATTATTCCTGCGATTCCGCAGGCGACAACTACAGTGATAGATCCCCTTGTTCCACCTTCAAATGCATCTAGTATCCATTTGAATGATAGGCTTGGCTTCTCTCCCTCTTCCTCTTCTTCCTCTCCATCCTTTGTGAATCCGATATGCGGTATCAGCTTATGGATGACACCGACAACGATTGCGACGATGATCGAAAGGGTTGCGGAGTAGGCCATTGTATATGTGTTCGATCCTACAAGGTAGATAAGGGCTATGAGAGGCAGAAGCAGATAAAGCTCCTTTACAAGCTCCCTCGGCTTTGGAAGATCTTCCTTCGGTATTCCTTTCATTCCCATCTTCTTTGCTTCAAGGTGCACAGCGATGAATATGCCGGTGAAGTAAAGCACAGCTGGAAGGATTGCCATTACGGCAATACGTCCATAAGGGATTCCCGTAAACTCTGCCATGAGGAAAGCCGCAGCTCCCATTATAGGAGGCATTATCTGACCGCCTGTGGATGCAGCAGCCTCAACAGCAGCGGCGAATTCAGGACGATATCCGATCTTCTTCATCATCGGGATCGTGATGGATCCTGATCCAACTGTGTTTGCGACAGATGAACCAGAGGCCATACCTTCAAGCGCAGATGCCACGACCGCAACCTTTGCAGGGCCTCCTGTGAATCTTCCAACAGCAGCGTTTGCGAAGCGGATGAAGAAATCCGCAACACCTGTTCTTTCCAGGAATGCTCCGAATATTATGAATATGACGATATATTTCACACAGACTCCGACAGGAGTGGAGAATATGCCGTTCATAGTATAGAACAGCGTCCTTATGAGCTGCATCACGCTCATGCTCAGGCTGAGCCCTGTACTCATTCCGTTGAATATCGTGTATATGACAAGCACACCGGCAACGCAGAGTATGGGAAGGCCTACACAGCGTCTGCAGAGCTCGATGAGCGCAAGTATTCCTATGGCGCCGATAATCATATACATTGGGTCTGCCATGATCCGTGCTGATAGCCTGATAACGGTCATTGCATTTGCCGCATAGAAGAAATATGCGCCGGATCCAAGGATCATTATCACGATATCATACCAAGGGATATGATTTATGCGTTCAACGCCTTTCCTGACAGGGAAGGTAAGGAAACCTAGAAGCACAATCATTCCCATGAAGAATGAGTAACGGATTTCAGGAAGGGTTGTCAGGAATATTGCATCGATGATGCAGTAGAAGGCAAAAGCTGCCATTATGTAATGGATAATAAGCTTTGGCACACCCTCCCAGATACGTATGTTGGATTCCCTGTCATACTTTTTCATCACAGCTTCGACATCAGCCATTGTTCCGACAGAGTCATCGTGGATGTATTCAGTTTCTTTTCCTTTATTTCTCAAATCAATCTCCTCTATATTGAAATCAGGGGCTGCCCGCAGACAGCCCCGCTTTTTAGCTGGATGCTATCTCAGTTCGTAGGAACTTCGATTCCCTGTTCTGCAAAATACCTTGCAGCACCTGGATGATAAGGCACATTTGTGATTGAGGATGCAAATGCAAGATCAAGCTCATTTCCCTTGTCATGGCTCTTTGCTATCTCAGCCTTGTCGTTGAATACCGTTGAGACAAAATCATATACAGCATCATCAGATACTGTGTTGTTTGCAATCACTACAGCTGCAACCGCAACGGTCTGGCAATCCTGATCAGTTCCGTATACAGATGCCTTGATTGTATAAGGAGTGTAGTAAGGTGATGTTTCAAGAAGGGCATTGATATGCTCCTCATCTATGGAAACAAGATAAACCTTATGTGTGCTTGCCAGCGTAGATACTGCAACTGTTGGAGCACCTGCAACGACGAATGCTGCATCTATCTTTCCATCCTGAAGCGCATCGACGCTATCACCGAAGCTCTGATAGGTTGGACGTATGTCGCTTTCGCTTATGCCGTATGCACCAAGGATATCAAGGGCATTGTAGTAAACGCCTGAGCCTGATGAGCCGATTGATACGGTTTTACCACGAAGGTCAGCAACTGTCTTGATGTCCGGGTTGAGCGTTACGATCTGAACCTGCTCAAGATAAAGGGCTGCAACAGTTGAGAAATCGTTGATGGCACCAGTCTCAGCAAAAAGATTCGTACCATTGTATGCATAGCTCATGACATCAGACTGCACGAATCCCAGCTGATAGCTTCCAAGATCCATCATCTCGATGTTGTCCTGGCTTCCTGCGCTTACAACGGCCGTAACAGAAGTATCTGTTTCTGTAGATACTCTCTGTGCAAGAATATTTCCGAAACCGTAATATGTTCCCTGATCTCCGCCCGTGCCGAATCTGAGCGTCTCGTTGCTTCCTGATGCAAATACGGATGCAATCAGAAGTACTGCAAGAGTTATAAGCACAACAGTTCTTTTCATTCGATACCTCCAAATTTATCAATGATTATTGATTACATATAAAGAAATAGATGAGCAATCAATAAAATATTTGTTCTATGATTAAGGATAGAAAAGCATATGTCAAGGTGGAAATGGAAAAATGAGCAGCAAATCGTAAATTTTCTGAATAAAAATGCATATTTCACAATATTGTTGCATTATTATGCAAGTATTATTGCACTAATATACGAAAATGGGTAAAATATGACCATGTGTGAAGACAATAGCGGGAAAGATATAAAAGATGATGACCTGAGTTCTGCATGGAGTCCCGATGATGATGTAGTTCTTGAATGGGCGGGCAGGGCAGAAGGAATAAGCGAAGACCAATAATGCGCTGAGGAACGAGCCTGATATCCAGGCTCGCTGTCATCTGCTGATAATCTCTTCCCTGTAGCTCTCTATCCTCCTCTCTTTGGAGGAGAAGCTCACCCCTACAAGATGGACAATATATCCCTTCTTGACGCTTGGCATGAACTTGCCGTAGTACCTTTTCTCCTTTATCTGCATGAGCGCTTTATCAGGGCTTTCATCAACCTTGAGCTCGAAGAGGTATATGTTGCGTCCGGCCTTCATCGAGTTGTCGATCCGCCCAAGCATTGTCCCTTCCTCCACGGTCGCGGGGCATCCTGCGGAGATGAAGAACATATGCATCATGAGCTGGTAGGGCTGCTCAAATCGGGCGCTCAGAACCTGTGAAGAGCATTGCTCGTACCAGTCGTTAAGCAGCTCCATCAGCCGTTTTGTATCGCCGCCATATGCTGCCTCATAGGACTCTGCCGATATGGATTCTGCCATGGCTCTGCTCATGCTGTATCTTGTAGAGAGCGAGAGGGTGAAGGATGAGCCAACCTCAGTATTGGGGAATCCCAGGCGGATCAGGTTCCTTCCTGCCTCCTTTATAGTCAGGTATCCGGTGTAGTAGAGCAGGGCAAGCACCGTATCATCCTCAGTATGCTCTTCCTCTATCTCGGAGATGTCGAAGGAATCGAAGGCATTTATGTGGAGGGCGGGCATCTCGTTGACTATGGAGATGAGGTTGTTCCTCTTCGCAAGTGTGACTGCAAGCGATGATACGCCTGTCTTGTTCCAGTAGTTGTCGAACCTGCAGCCATTGTTGAAGAACCTGCCGATCGATACCGGGTTGTAGACTGTTATCTCAGTGTCCGGCGAGAATCTATATCCGTCGTAGTACTCCCGTATCCTCTCCACAAGCTCATCCCGCGATCCGTATCTATCCCTGTTCTCCTCATAGTGCTCGTCTATGACTTCCCCGAAGTATCCAAGGAGCTCATCCTCAGTGTACCCGAACGCTGATGCGAACCTCGGATCCATCGATATGTCCGTAAGGTTGTTCATCTCCGAGAATATCGAGAGGCTGGAGTACTTGGTGACACCGGTGATGAAGAAGAACCTTATGTACCTTCCGTTGTTCTTTATCCTTGAGTAGAAGTCGCGGAAGTATGATCGCATGTCAGAGATGAACTGCTTTCCTTCCGTTATGGCCTTCACAAGGGGCGCATCATACTCATCGATGATGACCACGGCCCTGGTGCCAAGAGCATAGAGTATGTCCTGGAGCATGTCAGCAGGATTGAGGGATCTCTCTATCGACAAGCCAAGGCATACGCTCTCGCCATATACAGCCTTGGAGAATGTCCTCAGGAACTCCTCAAGGGTTGTGACGGAGAGGTTCGCGAAGTTGAAGTGGAGGACTGGGAAGCTTTCAAAGCCATAGTCAGTCTTCTCTGCTATATAGAGGCCTTCGAAGAGCTCTCTCTTTCCCTCGAAGAGAGCCTGCAGGGTGGAGCAGAAGAGCGATTTGCCGTAGCGCCTTGGACGGGAGAGGAAGTAATAGCTTTCTCCCATCCTGAGCAGCCTTGCTATATACATCGTCTTGTCTACGTACAGGCTGC
>CALXLI010000122.1 GCA_944389155.1 uncultured Spirochaetaceae bacterium
AGATTAGGGTGTCCTTTATTTCGTTCTTGTCTGCATTTGCTGCTGAAAGCGCAGAGCAGCCGAATTCTGCTGCCAGCTCTGATAGGCTGCTGCTCCCGGAAAGCAGGAAGACAGGCTCTGCATCAAGCTTTCCCGATCTTATTGCGTTGATGCATGTCGTTCCGATAGAGCCTGTTGCACCGAGAATAGCGATTCTTTTCATCAAAGGCCAATGAACAGAAGGAGGGCAACATAGACCGGAGCTGCTATGATGATTGAATCAACAGAATCCAGTATCCCTCCGCGGCCTGGAATAAGATTGCCGCTGTCCTTCACCTCAGCGCTTCGCTTGAATGATGATTCGATAAGATCTCCGATGATGCCAAGTGCCGCTGTCCCGATTCCAAGGATGAATCCGTCAAGGACAGTGTATGTGAATATCTCAGGGAACAGGACTGAGGATAGGGCACCGAAGGCAGCTGGAACGAGAAGGCCTCCGATAAAGCCTGCAATGCTTTTGTTCGGGCTTACTTTTATCACACCCTTGTTGTTCTTTCCAAATGCAATTCCAAAGAAGAATGCAAATGTGTCGGATGAGAAGACAAGAAGGAAGAAGAACAGGATGATCCAGGCTGCATTCTCCATGAAAGCCAGACGGATTATGAATGATGCGAAAAGCCCTGGATATATTATATTCAGTATCGCCTTGCTGTTCCTTTCCCATGTTCCTGAGAAGTTGTCCCTTGCTCCTGTGAATATTTCAAGGAAGAGAGTGAGTCCTATAAGGAACATGAGCGTGTAGAATGTAAGCTCAGTCTCAGGGAAATATCTGAACTGAACGTACTGCGCAAGAGGCAATAGAGCTCCTGAGTACGATGTGAACAATAGCTTCTCCTTATCCTTAGAGAGAAGGCTGTGCATCTCCATCGAACCAAGAACAGACAGTGCCATTATAAACAGGCAGAATGCCAGATAATTGGCTTGGGGGAGAAATACCACGATAATTATGAGGAGAGGAACCGCAACAAATGCAGTAATCAATCGTTTTGTCATTCCTTTCATCAAATGCCCCCAAATCTCCTATTTCTTTTGTTGAAGTCCTCAATGATCGCATCGATCATCGATTCGTTCCAATCAGGCCAAAGTTTATCATAGAATCCGATTTCTGCATAGCTTGACTGAAGTAATAGGAAACCCGAAAGTCTTTTTTCTCCGCTGCTGCGGCATATATAGTCAGGTGAGGGGATTGCTGGGTTATCAACATAGGAAAGCAGGGTATTGTAGCTTATCTCCTTGTTCCCAGCCTGAATAGCTCGTCTGACGCATCTTTCGATCTCATCCTCGCCGCCATAGTCGATTGCCAGCTGAAGCGTCATTCCCTTGTTATCCTTCGTCATCTCTGCTGCCTTGTCCAGCTTGCTGAGAAGCGGATAGGGAAGACGGTCACGGCGGCCAAGGTGCACCACCTTTATATCCTCTTTCATTATTTCAGAGAGCATTGTATCGAATTCTTCTGAAAAAAGACCCATGATAGAGTCTATCTCCATCTTGGGCCTTTTCCAGTTTTCAGTTGAGAAGCAGAAAAGAGTCAGGTAACGTATGCCACGCCTTGATGCTGCAAGCGTTACCTTGACTGCAGCTTTTGCACCTTCACTGTGACCAGCTGTACGTGGGAGAGAGCGCATTTGTGCCCATCTGCCATTTCCGTCCATGATCAAAGCAAGATGCATAAGCCTGTCCATAAAAACTCCGAACTTTATAATCATCTCTAAGGCAGGAGAGCCTGCCTTGAGATGTTATACTTCCATTATTTCCTTTTCCTTTGCTTCTGAGACCTTTGCGATATCCGCAATGGCTGAATCGGTGAGCTTCTGTATCTTCTGCTCTCCTTCCTTCTGCTGGTCTTCGCTTATGTCTCCATTCTTCTGCAGCTTCTTCAGATCTTCCATAGCATCACGGCGTACATTGCGTACTGCGACCCTGGCGTTCTCCGCAGTTGCCTTTGCGTTCTTTGCAAGCTCCTTCCTCCTATCTTCCGTAAGAGGTGGGAATGCAACGCGGATAAGCTTTCCGTCATTGTTCGGGTTGAGTCCGAGCTCTGACTTCTGGATAGCTTTCTCGATAGCAGGAAGAACTGTCTTGTCCCAAGGCTGGATGACTACGAGGCGAGCCTCTGGTACGCTGATTGAAGCAACCTGTGAAAGGGGAGTCTCTGCACCATAGTAGTCTACCTTGATCTTATCAAAAAGCTGAGCAGATGCACGGCCTGTCCTGAGCATTGAGAACTCATTCTCAAGAGCCTGCACGCATTTCTTCATCTTCTGCTCGCAGTTGTCGATAACGTTCTGCATAGTCTCTCCTTATGCTGTTACGCCTGCCTGATAAACACAGTAGTTGACAATCTCGAGCTTAGCTCCATGTGCCTTTCCAGCTTCAGAGAGCATCTGTGAAACAGACTTTGTATCGTCCTTTACATAAGCCTGATCGAGGAAGCAGATTTCCTTGTAGAGCTTTGAAAGCTTTCCCCTTATGATACCCTGGCGTACATTCTCTGGCTTGGAAGCAAGCTTCTCATCTCCTTCGACCTGCTTTGCGAATATTGCAAGCTGCTCTTCCTCATATGCCTTGTCAACGACCTTGTCTGAAAGGAACTGAGGCTTGTATGCTGCTGCGTGGAGAGCAAGATTGTGCGTAAGATCCTCAACATCGCTTTCCTTGAAGATCTCTGGCTTGTCGCTCTTGAAGAGAACAAGTACAGCTACCGCGCCGTTTCCATGGATGTATGTTGCTGCGTACTCATCAGATGCAACATCGAATACTGTGAAGCGGACAAGATGCATGTTCTCCTTGATGATTGCGATAAGGGAATTTACCATGCCCTCAAGCTCTTCATTTATCTCTGTGTAACCCTTCTCAAGGATGACTGAGCAAAGATCCTCGCCAAGCTTTGCGAAGTCTGCATTGCCTGCTACGAAGTCAGTCTCACAGGAAAGAGAGAGAACGACAGCCTTGCCATTTTCGCTCTTTACGAATACACGGCCGTTCTCTGTTGCCCTGTCCTGACGCTTTGCTACTGCTGCAAGTCCCATTTCCTTGAGGATCTTCTCAGCCTGAGCGAAATCGCCATTAGCCTCTGTAAGGGCCTTCTTGCAGTCCATCATGCCTGCTCCGGTGATATCTCTAAGCTTCTTTACGTCTGCTGCGTTGATAGCCATATGTTCCTCCTTACTTTGTGAAGTAGTCCTCTTCGTCCTCTTCTTCGGACTCATCACTCTCGTCGTTCTTCTCTTCCTCAGGGATGTAGTTTGAGTAGTCTACCTCATCATCGTCTGCATCCTCATCCTTGTTCTCGACAGGAGCTGAGTTGATTGCCTCTTCCTCATCCTCATCATCAAGGGACTCGATGATCTGGATTCCAGCCTCGCTATCTGCGTCAATGACTGCATTTGCGATGATCTCAACAAAGAGGGAGATAGCTCTGATAGCATCGTCGTTGCCTGGGATTGGATATGTGATATCTGTAGGATCGCAGTTTGTATCAACAACAGCGATTACAGGGATTCCAAGCCTCTTAGCCTCTGCAACAGCAAGTGCTTCCTTCTTTGTGTCGATGATGAAGAGTGCGCCAGGAAGTTCCTTCATGTCCTTGATTCCACCAAGGTTCTTCTCAAGCTTGTTCTTTTCCTTTGTATAGAGAGCGACTTCCTTCTTTGTGAGGGAAGCGAAGGTTCCATCAGCCTCCATTCTCTCGATCTTCTTGAGCTTTGCAATGCTCTTCTTGATTGTTGTGAAGTTTGTAAGCATACCGCCAAGCCAGCGATTTGATACATAAGGCATTCCACATCTCTTTGCCTCTGTCTCGATAGCCTGCTGTGCCTGCTTCTTTGTTCCAACGAAAAGGATCTGCTTTCCGTTCTTGACCTGTGCCCTTACAGCCTCATATGCCTCAACGATGCAGGCAGATGTCTTCTGCAGGTCAATGATATGAATCCCGTTTCTCTCTGTGAAGATGAAGCGGGCCATCTTCGGATTCCATCTCTTTGTCTGATGTCCGAAAT
>CALXLI010000123.1 GCA_944389155.1 uncultured Spirochaetaceae bacterium
CGCCCTCCGCGCTTCGTCGCTTCCGAGCACCGAGGCTGTATTCTGCACTCTTCCGCCCTCCTTGTAAACCCCTTTCCGCACTTTTTTTCAATATTTTTTCCAGCCCCAGCCATTTCTCCTTGCACCATAACGACTTACTGTACAAAAATTTTTTTCGCAGTTTTTCTGCTGCATTATTATCATCATTTCACCTCATTCTGAATTGACATAGAAACGCATTTGTGACGAAATGCCTATTGCCATGGAACGCGATATGACAAAAGGGTCCATAGTGTCCCTGCTCCTATCTTTTTCTATTCCTCTTTTCATAGGGAATATCTTCCAGCAGCTGTATAGTATGGTAGATACGATAGTTGTTGGACGATTTGTCGGTGTTGAGGCCCTTGCAGCTGTTGGCTCAACAAGTGGATTCAGCTTTATGGTCGTGGGTTTTGCCCAAGGGCTTGCTGCAGGCTTCGCTGTAATTGTCAGCCAGAGATTCGGGGCCAAGGATGATGAGGCAATGAGAAAAGCATATGCAATGAGCATCCTGTGCTCGGCTTTCTTCTCAGTCGCCATCGCTGCGCTCTTCGGAATCCTGTCGATGCCAATGCTTCGCCTGATAAACACACCGGAGAATATAATAAATGATGCAAATTCCTATATCCTCATCATCTATCTGGGAATAGGTACGGCAATCTTCTACAATCTCTTCTCATCAATACTGCGTGCAGTCGGAGACAGCAAAAGCCCTGTTCTTTTCCTGCTTCTCTCCTCAGCCCTGAACGTTGTACTGGACCTTTTCTTCGTAATAGTCATTCCTCTCGGCTGCAGCGGCGTCGCGATAGCCACTATAATAGCCCAGGGCATAAGCGCACTTGCAAGCTTCATCTACATCAAGCGGAAATTCCCGGTTTTCAGGATCCGGAAGGAAGACTGGAAGATAGACAGGGGACTATGCTTCCGCCTTATAAAGATAGGAATACCTGGAGCTGTGCAGTTCTCTGTCTGTGCAATCGGTGTGATAATCGTCCAGAGCGCAATAAACGGATTTGGATCTGATACCGTCGCAGCATATTCTGTGGGTGGAAAGATAGAGAACCTCGTAACACAGTTCTTCCCCGCACTTGGGATGGGGATATCGACATTCGCAGGGCAGAATCTAGGAGCTGGACAGCTTGAAAGGATCAGGAAAGGCTTCAGGATAAGCTTTGTCATAATGATTGCTGGAGCTTTGCTTGCATTCATAGTGATAAGGACATTCGCAGTTCCTTTCTCATATATCTTCATGGATCCAGGCACGACAAACCCCATGATCATAGAGCGTGCTGTCCAGTACGCAAATACGATTTCCTGGTTCTTCATACCGCTCGGCATGATATTCATATACCGTACAGGAAGCCAGGGACTGGGATCCGGGCTTATTCCGATGATATCATCTATCCTTGAACTGCTCTTCAGGGCAATTGCCGCATTCACGCTTCCAATAGCCCTGGGATATACAGGAATCTGCCTCTCCTCACCTGCTGCATGGTGTGCCGCCGGCTTTGCACTGCCGTTCTGCTATCTGAAGCTGATGGGAAGGATCGAAAGGCAAAGCATGATAAAGCTATAGAAAAAAGGCAGCATATTGCTGCCTTACCTTACATCTCCTGCGGGGATCGAACCCGCGTTGACGGGATGAAAACCCGTTGTCCTAACCACTAGACGAAGGAGACATTATGAGCCGCACAGGATTCGGACCTGTGACCCACGCCTTAAAAGGGCGTTGCTCTACCAGCTGAGCTAGCGGCCCGGTCAATTAGCACTGTGCACTTCCACACGCTCAGCACATAAAGAGCATTGCGCGTTAAAGGCTATCTCACAAGCCTCAAACGAATATAAAGGAAACAGGAATCTTTGTAAACAGGTTTTTTGAAATTTATCAAAAAGTCTTTTCAGCACCTGAATCCAAGATCATCCATCATCTTCTCCTGCTCCAGAAGCATCGGTTCAGATGAGAAATCATTGGTCGCATGATCCCTGCCAAGAAGATGGAGGATGCCATGCACAAGAAGCCTGTCAAGCTCCTCATCCTCAGAAACGGAGAAGCTCTCAGCGTTCCTCCTCATTGACTCAAGGGATATGAAGATATCTCCAAGCTCCCTCTCCTCGCCTTCCATGACAGGAAAGGCCTCTCCATCAGATAGCGCGAACGTAAGGATATCCGTAGGCTCATCCTTGTCCCTGTACTCCCTGTTAAGGGACTGTATCTCTCCATCCGAGATGAAATGGATGGAAAAGCCGCCATCCTCTCCAAGATATGAGAGGATCCTTCCGACATCCTTCTCAACCTTATCAGCATCCACGCCATCGCCTTCAATATAGAACATCAGGACTCCTCCTTCCCGTACTCAATCCTCTGATGGTCACGTCCCATGAGATATAGAATGAATGATTCCTTGATCTTATCAAGGTCATTGAGCGTCAGACGGCTGTTGTTGAGCTGCTTGTAGTTCATCTTATCCATTATGATCGAGGATATAAGCTTTTCGTATTTCTGATGGTTTGGATTCTTGAGCGTGCGCGTAGCAGCTTCCGAGCAGTCTGCAAGCATCACGACAGCGCTCTCTGGAGTTGACGGAGTGCGGCCATTGTATCTGAAATCCTCCTCGCTTACCGTAAGGGATCGTTCCTTTGCCTCCCTCACAGCTTCGTTATAGAAGTACTTTATAAGATCATTGCCATGATGCTCCGAGATTATATCTATGACCTCCTGAGGAAGCCCGACCTCCTTAGCCTTCTCGACGCCAAGCTTGACATGCGACTTGATTATCGCAGCGCTGAGCGTGTTGTTTATCTCATCATGGGCATTCTTCCCTGACTGGTTCTCGATGAAATACTCGGGATGCTCAGCTTTTCCTATATCATGATAAAGCCCACCGACAAGCGCAAGCTCTGCATTTGCATTTATTGCCTTGCATGCACTGTATGCCATCTCAGAAACATTCTTTGAATGGTTCCACGTGCCAGGGGCGACCTGGCTGAGCCTGTTGAGCGTAGGTGTATCAGCATAGGAAAGCTCATGGAGGCGGTATGTCGTAGGAATATTGAATACCTTCTCGAATATCGGGAGGAGTATTGAAAGCAGCATGAAGCTAAGGGTCGTATTCACGACAGAGACCAGGACGCTCTGGAATGTCTCCTGGAAGCCGATGCTGTAAAGCATGCAGACTATGAACGTCACCGCGGCAACAGCAAAAGACGAGAAAAGCGTCTGGTATATGACATCAAGCCTTTCCTTTCCCTGCCTCATGAAGAGCATGCAGCATTCGCTTATCGTAATGAGATAGAAGAACGTGAAGCTGCGGGATGTAGGATATATGACAGCAAGGCCTGAAAGAAGCAGCGAGATTGAAAACCCTACCCTTCTTCTTCCCGTTATGGATGTAGCGATGATCGGAAGTATCATGACAGGGATGAACGGATCGACGAATCTTATGCCGTCATCCGTGAGGATATGGATTATGAAATACGTAAGAGTAAGGATGATATCCGAGCCAACCATCAGAAGCACGATATAAAGGAACAGCCTGTATCTGTACTTGATGAAGTAGAAAAGCAGGAAGACCGTCATGAACGTGAAGACTATGACAAATACAGCGTAGCCCATGGCCATCGTGAAAGGAACGGCAAGCAGAGGATTCTCGCTCATCAGCCTTATCGTCCGCAGCTGCTGCTCCGTGACGATCGTATCGCGCTTGAGGATGTAATCGCCGCGGCTCACATTGACAAGGACAGGGGGAACAGATGACGCGGATCTTTCCCTTTCGCTTATGGTCATTATCTCATCATAAAGGACATTGGGCTCTGCAGAATACAGCACAACGCTCGCGATAAGGTCTGCCTCCCCCGCAGAGAGCATCGGATAGAACCGTCCAGCCCAGTCCAATGCGTAGGCATATATGCCATCGTCGCTTATGAGCGATGAGATATCAACATCCTTGCCGCTATATGCAAAGCTTACGTTTGAAGGCTCGACGGAAATCGTGCTGTATCCGCTCTCGGTAACCCTTGAGATATCATCAGAGGAGAATATTCCCTGCATCACGAGGCGGTCCATGCACTCCTCTGCGAGCCTGACGATCGTCATGGCGTCGCTTCTCTCCAGCTCGCTCAGCTTGTCGATCGTACTTGACGGGGTAAGGGAAGAGTAATCGGATTTCTCGACAGCATCCCTGAGCAATGAGATGCGCTCACGCATCATCATTGAATCCGAGAGAGAGTACGAGAATATGGGAAGCACGCTCTGTGCCGCTGCATTTATATTCTCCTCAGTTGCCGCATCATCAACGTATGAGAAGTCCGCTGGAGATATCACATCCTCATCGGAAAGCTCTCCCGGCCTGTATTCCCTTGATATCGAGATGGCGAAGCCTGAATAGGACGAGAGGAGAAGCGGATAGACTATACCCATCACCGCAGTGATGATTATCAGGAGGAAAAGAACTATCTTCTGCCTCTTCGTCAACTCCTGCAGTCCTTCAGATATCGTTTTATTCTGCATCATCACTCCTATTTGAGTATGCCCTTATTATATCGCGGACAATGCGGGAACGCACTGCATCGCTATCAGTGAATCTTATCACGGAAACACCGTCAATGCCACTGAGAGCGTCTATTGCATCTGCAAGTCCTGAAGATGCTCCTCGCGCAAGATCGATCTGCGACGGATCGCCGGATGCTATTGCCTGAGAGTTCTCGCCTATGCGCGTCAGGAACATCATCATCTGCTGCCGTGTCGCGTTCTGCGCCTCATCAAGTATCATCACAGCATTGTTGACGCTTCGTCCTCTCATATACGCAAGAGGCGCGACCTCGATCGTGCCATTGTCCTCAAGCCTTTTTATCTGCTGCGGAGAGAGCACATACTCCATAGCATCATACAGGGGCCTGAGATATGGATTGAGCTTCTGGCTGAGATCCCCGGGAAGGAATCCAAGGGACTCTCCAGCCTCGACGACAGGACGTGTAAGAAGAAGCTTCGCACGACGCCCTGAAAGCACCTGGGAGAGCGCCCAGACTATGGAGATGAATGTCTTTCCTGTTCCTGCAGGACCAGAAACAAGGACAACATCGCTTTTCTCAAGAGCCCGGAACATCCTCCTCTGCTCATTTGATTTCGGAAAGATGCTCTTTCCCCCTGCACAGATCGAAACCCTTTCATCATTTCCCTTGGCCTCAGGTTCAGTCAGGTTCTGCCATTGCATGAAGATCTCGCTCTCGCTGAGCGCTCCACGCTCAAGGGCAAGGCGTTCAAGAGCTTTCATGAAAAGCGAGAAAAGAAGGCCTCCCCGCTCCGATGAGACGGATGTGCCGCGCACCCTGAGCTCTGTACCGAGAAGCAGCTCCAGGTACGGCAGGTTCGAATCGTTTGCACCAAGCACAAGCTCCGCCCCCTCAGGGGAGAACACATATGTCTCTCCTTTATCCATCAGTTGTTGTTGATCCATCGTCCATTCCTCTGCAGCCAGTCCTGCTCAACCTTGAGATCAGGAATGGTCTTCCAGCTCAGGTATACGGATACCTCCGGCCTGAACTCGTAAACATTATCAGAAAGCACTATCTGTGTTGAGTAACGGAAGCTGAAGTTCCAGTCCTTCATGTAGTGCGTTATCTCAAGCGCGGCTTCATCCAATACAAAACTAGTGTTATATCTCCCATCACCAAAGAAATCAAATGAACGGCCAAGATCCTGCAGGAGCATCAGGAAAGAGAATGAGCCATTGTCATCTATATAGTTGTAGAATCCATTGTTCACAGATGTAAATGAGAACTTGAAATCCAGGAACTCAGCGATGGAGAAGGTTATGGAAGGCGTTATGGAAAAGGATGCCGCATATGGATTGTTCATATCCATCTCAAACGATGATTCGATTGCGAATGAGAAATAAAGCCTGCCCTTCCAGAGCTGGAACGAGACGCTCTCAACGTCAAGATTCGCCTCTATCGAGCTGAACTGTATATCATCAGCGGGCCCAGCCCACTCAAGAGACAGGTCGAAGTACGGAATCTTGAATGTGGTCATCAGCGAATTGAAGTAGTTCGTGTTGCTTCCATGTCTGTATTCGTAGTCGACGTACTCCGTGATCGACCATGCCTTGTCAGCCGTGCGCAGCGAAAGAGAGGCTGTACCATACAGAGGATCGAGGAGCGCGCCGCTGTCAAACTCCGCACTCTGGTACTTGAGGGCGATGCTGGATGTTACATAAGTTCCGCTGTATCCCAGTGAAAGCTCGACGAGATCGCTGTGGAAAGCCCTGCTGTCATCCTCTCGGAATGACCAGCTGAGGGCAATGGCATATGGGCCGTAGCTATATGACGCGCGGGGAGTGAGCACGGCATTGAGAGGCGGAAGCGTATAGCTTACAGATGGCGTGAATGTGCCGTATTGGCCTGAGAATGCCTTTGACAGCGATATCGAATGGGCTGTGATGGTATCCCTGTCCCATCCTGGGGTCTCGAATGTTATATCAGCAGGATTGCTTCCCCTCTTCTCAGATTCTATATCAAGGAGATTCGATGAGATCCTGTATTCAAGCCCCATGAAAGGGAAAGCAAGCGTCATGTCCGAGCTTATGGCACCATCATGGGTTATGATCGTTGCGGTGTCATTGTCTTCATAGATATATGAATATGAAGGGGTGAAGACAGCTGTAAGATCGAACCATCTGGCAGCCTCAGCCTCGAATGTCAGCCTCATCGATGTATCTGTCGAGAAATCCCCTGCTGTGTTGTTGCCGTTCCTGTCGAAGTCATATGTATTGCTGAGGTTCTCGGAAAGCGAGTATCTGAGGCTCGCTGAATACGTGTCCGTGCGGCTGGTGCCTGATGAGCTTTGGCTCTGCCCTTTGTAGATATCATAGAGAAGCGGATCCGACAGAAGATGGATATCCGTTATATCATCCTCCGGCTTTTTCTCGCTTATTATCACTTCATTCGAATGCGATAGCGAAAAAAGAGTTCCGGAAAGTGAGGCGGAGAATGAGGGAAGCGTCGCATCCTCCATATAGAACTTCAGATCCGATGTATTCCATCTGAAATCAGCTCCGACGGTAAGGTCAGAGATCGTCATCGATGAAAGATAGTCAGACCTGAGAGCTGTCGGAAGAGCATAGTCAAGCACAAACTCATTGGAGTATGTGCTGATCGTGGATGTATAGGTATCCGGGAATGACGGGGTCTGGATCATGGACATTATGGAAAAGCCCGATAGCCTGTTTCCGAAATCCATAAGGACCCTGCTGTCTGAATAGAAAGGAAGCGAAAGCTGTGCAGATACCCCATAGCCATTATACGTAAGCTCATTGATTCCGTAGTATCTGAAACGGCTGTTGTAATACGTGGACTCAGGAGAGAGGGCAATGCCATCCGTGAAAGCAAGCGAAAGCGATGATGAGAAGAAATTAAGAGCTCCATCAACGCCAAGATGAAGGCCTCCATTCTCATAGGCATCTGCCATCAGCGATATGTACGAACTGCTGCGTCTTGCCCAGCTTTCAGTGGCGGAAAGCGGCTCTGATGAAGAATAATATGACCCCGTTGGCTGAAGATTCGAGGAATCAGCAGATGTCGAGGCCAGAGACATGAAGGATGAGTCTCCGCTTGTTGTTCCGATATCAGGATTCTGCCCGAGAAGCTCGAATGTCGTGTTTATGAACGCGCCCTTTGATGATGTAAAGCCGAACGATGGATTCCCTAGCACCTGGGAATTAGGGAAGAAGAAGAACGGCAGATAGAGTATCGGAACGCGTCCTATCGAGAGATATGCATTCGCGATGAACATATCAGAACCGGGAAGCATCAGAAGCTCGCTTGCCGTGATTGACGAGTATGGTTCTGACGCATCCGATGCAATTACGCCTCTATCATAGAGTATTGAGCCCTCTGGGGTATATGTAAGCGTATCACCGGAGGTGTAGAACGTGACGGTTTCGCCATCCGCCCCTTCCCGTTCGGAGCTTGTCGTCGCGTTGGATACCCTTATCTCGCCTGTCGACCAGTAGAGGGTGACTATGTCTGCATCGATTGACTGTATTGCAGATGATTCATCGCTGCTTGAGTAATAGACGTTATCAAGGGCTGTAAGAAGCTCATTCTCAGTATCTATGATGATGGTATCGGCAGAAAGCTGCGACTGCTGACCGTTGCTGTCGGTAAAGTCTATATCTGCATTTCCGGAGATTATGACGCTGTTCTCATGGGTCACGAGGCTCTCTGCGGAATTTACGGAGAGATCGAAAGTCCCGCCTTCCCTCACGGTCTCTTCATATGCGGCAAGGCCCTCTGCCTCATAAAGCGCACTCTGCATCTCGCTCCGCGTCCCCTCTTCAATGCCGCGAAGGGCGCACATCGAACGAAGATCATCATCTGATGCGAAATAAATAGCTGAAGCAGAGATTGCGAAAAGCGCTGCCGGAGACAAGAGAATAAGGATCATGAGGAAAGTAAGCAGCCTCTTCACGCTTGAAGGTATCTCCCTATATATTGCCCAGTATAGCTCTCCTTCACTTCAGCAACAGCCTCCGGCGTTCCCTCAGCGACGATACGCCCTCCATCGTCCCCGCCTTCCGGTCCGAGGTCGATTATCCAATCAGCACATTTTATCACATCAAGGTTATGCTCTATAAGTATCACGCTATTGCCTTGGTCCACAAGACGCTGAAGAACCTCCAGAAGCTTCTTCACATCAGCAAAATGAAGTCCTGTAGTCGGCTCATCGAGTATGTAGAGCGTCCTGCCCGTCTGTACCTTCGACAGCTCCAGCGAGAGCTTCACGCGCTGTGCCTCTCCACCAGAGAGCGTGAGCGCGCTCTGCCCCAGCCTGATATAATCCAGGCCTACAGCCATGAGGGTATCAAGCTTCCTCCTGATCTTCTGATGGGCTGCGAAGAACTCTGAGGCCTCGCTTACAGTCATATCAAGCACATCCGCGATATTCTTGCCCTTGTATGTGACAGCAAGTGTCTCCTTGTTGTATCGCCTCCCCTCGCATACATCGCATTTGACATATACATCCGGCAGGAAGTGCATCTCTATCTTCAGCTGCCCGTCCCCTGAACAGTTCTCGCATCTTCCACCTGGCACATTGAAGGAGAAGCGGCCAGCGCTGTATCCCCGGGCCTTAGCTTCAGGCATCGTGGCGAAAAGCTCGCGTATCGGGGTGAAAAGATCGACATATGTCGCAGGATTAGAACGAGGTGTACGGCCTATCGGGGACTGGTCTATGGAGATTATCTTATCGATGTTCTCCACTCCCTCTATGCTGGTGTATCCGTCCTTTACCTCCTTCTTTCTCTGAACCTTGCGTTCCACAGCAGGAAGAAGGATCTCATTGAGGAAGGTAGACTTGCCAGAACCAGAGACCCCTGTTATGACAACAAGCTCCCCAAGAGGCACTGTGACATCGATATCCTTCAGGTTGTTCTTCGAACATCCCTTTACTGTTATGTGCCTGCCATTCCCCTTGCGCCTTTTTGGAACCGGGATCGTAAGGGAATGGGAAAGAAAACGGCCAGTAACGGACTCTCCGCTCTCCTCTATCTCCTTCGGTGTTCCCTTTGCGGTTACCCATCCACCGAGCTCCCCTGCACCTGGTCCAAGGTCAACGACGTAATCAGCTGCCCTTATCGTATCCTCATCATGCTCGACAACAAGGACAGTATTGCCAAGGTCCCGAAGGTTCTTCAGCGTGTCTATAAGCTTCTGGTTATCCCTCTGATGAAGGCCTATGGAAGGCTCATCGAGAACATACAGTACACCTGAGAGCGCTGAGCCTATCTGGGTAGCAAGCCTGATCCGCTGCGCCTCGCCGCCTGAGAGCGTTGCTGCAGAGCGGAAGAGCGTAAGATATCCAAGTCCGACATTCTGCAGGAAATGAAGGCGTGAGTTTATCTCCTTGAGTATGTCATGAGATATCTCGCGCTCGGTATCCGTCAGCGAAAGCGATGAGAAGAATGAGAGCGTGTTGTTCACCGAAAGCTTCGACACGTCTATTATGCTCTTTCCTCCTACATACACAGAGAGAGCTTCCTTCCTGAGTCTCTCGCCATGGCATGCGGGGCAGATGATCTCATCCCTGAATGAGTCAAGCCACATCCTTATGTTCATGGACTGGGTTTCATAGTACCTTCGCTCAAGCTCTGTTATTATACCGCTCCACTGCACTG
>CALXLI010000124.1 GCA_944389155.1 uncultured Spirochaetaceae bacterium
CCCCATAGCGATTGTCTTTCTCTTCCTGCCGAAGTTGGTGCAGAGCTTCTCCTGGCTTTGGATAAGATTGACCAAAAGCTCATCATCAACAGTCCTGCCTTTGGCTGCAAAGCCTATTGAATAGTCACGGATACCGATAACGCTCTCATCATCGATAACCATCCGTCCCTCGCTATCCTTCTCCTCATCTTTCGATGAAAGGAAATCATACTGTGGAATAACCCCTGACTCATAGCACTTAAGAGCTCTGGCAACTCCAGCAGGAGACCAAAGGTCAGGTCTGTTCGTATCATTCAGCTCGATCTTGATTACATGATGCTCTATGCCATGTCCATCAAGCTCAGCCTTTGCAACAGGGAAGATGGAAACAAGCTCATCATCGCTCATTTTCTTTCCAAGAAGTGAATAGAAGATATTCTCCGGTGCGTCTATCTTAGGCATATCAGTTACCCCTCCTTGTCCTTACGCTCTCAATATCAGGAGTGAAAAGCTCTCTAAGGTCGTTCAGTCCAAGGTGCATCAAGGCCATGCGGTCAATGCCAAGCCCCCACGCAAGAACAGGAACATCGATACCGAGCGCCTCTGTAACTTCAGGACGGAATATTCCGGAACCGCCAAGCTCAAACCAACCAAGGACAGGATGCTTGATATGCACCTCGATAGAAGGTTCTGTGAATGGGAAATAGCCAGGAACGTATTTGACTTCCTCTGCTCCTGCAATCTCCTCAGCAAACATCTTGAGCAAGCCCAGGAGGTTCCTGAGATTTACATCCTTTCCAAGCACAATGCCCTCTGTCTGGTAGAAATCAGCGCCATGGGTTGCATCTACCTGATCGTATCTGAAGCATCTTACAATACCGAAATACTTTCCGGGAACCTTTGCCTTTGTAAGCTGATGCGCAGAAAGCACTGTCCCCTGGCTTCTGAGAACCTGACGCCTTGTGAACTCATGATCGAATGTATATCCCCAGCCTCTTGAACCGGTCTTCCATCCATTCTCATGGGTTGCGGCAACCTGGCTCAGCCATGGCTCCTCGATACTCTTGGCATGCACAGGATCCTTGACGTAATAGACATCGTGGATATCACGGGCAGAATGGAACTGAGGCATGAAGAGCGCATCCCCATTCCAGAACTCATTCTCCACAAGAGGCCCATCAAACTCCTCAAAGCCAAGAGCTGCAAGCTTGTCCTTCACCCACTGAAGATACTCAGAGTATGCATTGCGGCGGCCAGGGATAAGACGCGATGTCGGAGCGTTTATGCCGTATGGGCGGAAAGTCCCGTTCTTCCAGGCACCCGTCTGGATCATCTCAGGTGTGAGAACGCTGAATTCCTCTCCCGTGATATTTGCAGCAAGAAGCGCTTTCTTTGCCTCATCGCCTTTCTCTGTCAGATGATAGACAACTATATCGCTCTCTATAAGCTTGAAATCTGCAGATGAAGCACCCCTCTTCTTTGCCATCTGCCCGATTGCAGTCTTTTCCTTATCAACCAGGGAGGCCTCATCGATTGCCCCATCATTGACAGCTCTATCAAGAAGCACGCGCTGCAGAATGACATCCTCTGGAAGCTCCTTGCTGATTACCTCAGCCTTCCTCTCGTCATTCATCTTCGCCACTCCCTTTGATGAGAGAAGGCCAAATGCAGAACCTGTATCGCTCTTTTCAAGGCCAAGCGCCTGGGAAATCTCAGGCATTGAATGAGCTCCATTCTCAGAAAGGAATCTGAATATCCTCTCAGCTGGAAGGCCATTCTTCTGATGTTCTCTTCCAAGATCTGTAAGCTCATAGACTGTCTTATGGCTTCTGCCAGTCTCTTCTAAGCATCCCTTGGCCGTAAGCCATGAGAATGCCTGATTGCACTGTCCCACCTTATAATCAAGATCCTTCATGATCCTCTCTGCTGTGATATCCTCACCAAACGAGACAGAACGAAGAAGCTTCACCTCAAGCGGATGCAGGTTCTTTACCTCTATATCCATAGATAACTCCCATTATTTATACGGATAAGGATTATAACAATATAAAGGGAAAAGCAACAGGGCATCACCTGAGTCCCAGCAAAAAAGCTTCCTCTCTGATTCTCTCCAGAGATGGCAATGCAGCGCTCTCTAGACGTCTGGAGACGGCAAGCGGCATCGATAAAGCTGATACAGTCCTTACATTCATAGCCATTCCAGTCTCTGCGATTATCCTTATGACAGACTCGGCAACGGAGCACTCAAGCGGCGTATCCTGGACAATCAGGGCCTTTCCCACTCTCATATACTCTCTTTTTATAGTCTCCTCATCCAAGGGATGGATAGTGGCAAGATCTATGAATGTGATCTTATCTGAAAAATCTGAGAGAGCCTTCCTCGCAAGAGAGAATGCATGCGAATAGCCGATTACGAGCATATCATTCCCATCCCCCTCAACTATTGCCTTGCCTAGTGGAAGGAAGAACCCATCATCTCCGATTGCGCCTTCTTCACTGTAGAGCTTCTTATGCTCAATGAATACGACAGGATCCTTGGACAAGGCAGCGCTTTTCAAAAGCGCTTTGGCACTGAGCGCATCAGAAGGAGCTACTGCAATAAGGCCAGGAACGCGGAACATATTCTCAAGCGATTGTGTATGCTGCGCACCATGTCCAGTCCCGCCGCCCATCGGAGTGCGGAGTATCATCGGGCATGAAAGCTGACCAGCTGACATATAATGAAGCTTTGCAGCATGATTGATCAGAGCGTCGGATGCGAGGGTTGAGAAATCACCATACATCAGCTCTACAATCGGCAGCTCACCCATCGCGGCTGCGCCTACTGCCATGCCAGAGAAAGCCTCTTCAGCTACTGGTGTCTCAAGAACTTGATCTGGATGCTTTCTATACAAGTCACCTGTAACTCCAAAACACCCCCCATACGCTCCTATATCCTCACCGATAAGGAATGCCCTTCCATTCTCTTCAAGTATCTCATCAAGCGCTTCATAGATTGCCTGTCTGAATGTACCTCTATGAAGCTGTGGCGTTTTTGAATGGAAATGAGGGAACCTGACAGAAGCAAGACCCTCAAGCTCTTCGATTGATAGAGTATCAGCCATATCCCTGACTGCTCTTTCAGCTTCTGTCCTGACTGTGCGCTCAGCATACTTCTCAATGGAGGATATCTCAGCCTCATCAAGGATTGAGGAAGAAAGAAGATAAGACTTGAAAAGACCTATAGGATCTCTCTTCTGCCACACCATCTCCTCTTCCCTGCTTCTGTATGCATTCCTATCTGAACGGCTGTGACCGCACATTCTATATGTTTCAAGTTCCACGAAATATGGGCGATGGCTTTTGATGATGTATTCACGTATTCTCTTTATCTCAGAATAGACTGTCAGGATATCATTGCCATCTATTCTGGAAGATTCTATTGAATAACCACCCGCTCTTCTGTAGATTGCATCAGTCGAGATCATGCGCGATGAGGATGCTGACATGCCATAGTGATTGTTCTCAAGCAGGAACAGGATTGGAAGATTCCAGATTGATGCAATATTCATCATCTCATGCACAGTACCGCGTGATGCAGCACCGTCTCCCATAACCGCAACTGCTATATTCTCCATGCCACGCCGTGCAAATGACAGGGCAACACCGCCTGCAATGCTCACCCCAGAGCCAACGACAGCTGATGAACCGAAATTGCCATGTGCCATGTCTGTCATATGCATAGAGCCGCCAATGCCGCCGCACAGTCCATGCCTGGAGCCGAGAAGCTCTGAGAAGAATGAATAAAGGGATGACCCCAGACCGATATTATAGCCATGGCAGCGATGCGTAGGTACGACTATATCACCATCCTCAAGTGCCATTGAAACGCCTATATGGCAGGCTTCCTGCCCGATCGAAAGATGATAAGTCCCCCAGATAAGGCCCTTTGACGCAAGCTCTTCTACGTACTCTTCCGCATAACGCGATAAAAGCATAAGCGAAAGAGCCCTCTTGTAATCCATCCGATACCTCTTAGCTCAAGGAATATAAACACCTTCGATTGCACCGATGTACATATGATGCCAATCCCCATGAGGATAGAGCTTCGCTATGCTCTCGTCAATCATGCATTTATCATCCAATCGCATCTGGGCGATCTTACGGCACGTCATTATGAGGTTAGCCTCTTCAAAGGCTACTGTCTCATCAAGGCCGGTCGGCGTGATTCCAGCCCCTTTCGCCTTGTCTGTATCAGCCCCTGAGTGCGTACCGCAATAATCCAGGACATCCTTCATCTCTGGCGGGAAGAACGACAAGGAGAACTTCGGGAAGCTTTCAATGAGCGGGAATGTATACCTCGATTCCCTTACAAAGACGAATACAGCAGGCTCGTTCCAAAGCCAGCCAAGGCCTCCCCACCCAGCAGTCATCGTATTCCAGCGTTCATATGAACCTGATGTAAGAAGGAAAGCTTCTTCGCCTATTACCGTAAAAGGATTCAATTCAAGCTGCCTGAAATCGATTTTCTGCATATACCCCTCCGCTTTCAATTATAGGGTCGCTCTTCTCCTATTTTCAACAATATAGGGAGGTTGTCACTTGGATTGCATTAATATAGACTGAAGCATAGGAGTACGGCATGGCAGACAACCCACATCTTGCAGACGATCTCAGACGCGTTCTCATCGATGAGGATGCAATAGCGAAAAGAGTCGATGAACTCGCAGCAGAGATCAATGAGAAGTACAAGGATGCAGAAGAGCCCTTGATACTCGTAGGAGTCCTTAAAGGATCTTTTATCTTTTTAGCAGACTTATCGCGTCGTCTTACGATTCCACACATCGTTGATTTCATCGCAATCTCATCGTATGGACAGAAAGGCAACCAAAGAGGTGAAGTAAGGCTTTTGATGGATACAAGGGAGAATCTATCGGGTCACGATGTCCTTATAGTCGAGGATATCCTGGACAGCGGTTCAACCCTTAGCTATCTGATACGCACATTCAAGGCAAGGACCTCAAAATCGGTTGCGACTGCTGTCTTCCTGGACAAACCAGCTAGACATGTTGTGGATATAGATATCCAGTTCAAGGGCTTTGAGATTCCAGATGTCTGGGTTGTCGGGTATGGACTTGATTACAAGGAAAGACACAGGACGCTGCCTTATATAGCAGAGATGATTCCGGAGAACTAAGTTATGGATGAGAAATTCTACGTCAGCTACAATACCGTTCACAAGCTCATAAAGAGCCTGGCACAGAAAATCGAGGACTCAGGCTTCGATCCTGATGTGATTGTCGCAATAGGCTCGGGTGGCTTCATCCCTGCAAGGATAATAAAGACTTTCATCAACCGTCCGATATATGCTGTTGGGATATCATACTATGGCATGGATCATAAGCACAGGGAACATCCTACGAAGATCCAGTGGATTGATGAGGTGCAGGAGCAGCTCAGGGGCAAGAAGGTGCTCCTCATCGATGAAGTTGATGATACAAGGGCAACGCTGGCATATTGCGTGGGCGAGCTTCTGTCCTACCAGCCAGAAGAGATAGCTGTGCTTGTCCTGCACAACAAACTCAAGAAGAAGGATGTTGAATTCCCACCAGAGATCAAAAGATACTACCCTGCTCTTGAAATCGAGGACATGTGGATCAAGTATCCTTGGGATGCAGATGATATAGATGAGCACACAAGGCTTGAGAAGGAAATGATCGAGGAACTGAAAAAGCAGGGAAAGGAGCTTTTCAATGGCATCATATAATGTAAACGCAGTTGTTGGAGTGCAGTGGGGCGATGAAGGCAAAGGCCGTATCGTTGACTATCTTGCATCTGATGCAGAGCTTGTAATACGCTTCCAGGGCGGTGATAACGCGGGTCATACCGTAATAAACGAGTACGGGAAATTCGGTCTTCATATATTGCCATCGGGTGTATTCAATCCAGAGACAATGAACATCGTTGGAGCTGGCACTGTCGTCAACTTCGACAGGATGAAGGAAGAGCTGGACAATATAAAGAAAACAGCTGGGCTGGATATCCAGAACGTCTTCATCGATGAAAGAGCTCATATAATAATGCCTTACCATATGGCTCTTGACGGTGCAGAAGAAGGAAAGAGAAGCGAGAAGGACAAGATCGGAACGACAAAGCGCGGTATCGGACCTTGTTATTCCGATAAAGCTGCAAGGATAGGAATCAGAGCTGCGGACATAATGGATGAAGAGACTCTCCGAAAGAGGCTTGAATCAATTGTTCCAAGAAAGAACAGAGAGCTGGAGTACTTCGGTCTTGAACCTGTAAAGCTTGAGGATATGCTTGCACTTGCAGAGAAGTGGAGAAAGGAATTCGGCGACCACATCATAGATACGCTTCCAATTGTCCGTGATGCTGTCGAGGAAGGGAAGAAGATCCTCCTTGAAGGCCAGCTTGGAATAATGAGAGACAATGACTGGGGTATCTATCCATACTCAACATCCTCCAACCCTACAGCGGCAGGTGCCTGCAATGGTGCAGGAATACCTCCTCGCGCCATAACGAAGGTTGTAGGAGTTGCAAAGGCTTATTCCACATCCGTCGGAGGTGGCCCTTACATGACAGAGCTGTTCGACAAGGATGGAGAGAAGCTCAGGGATATCGGCCACGAATACGGTGTTACGACAGGACGCCCCAGAAGATGCGGATGGTTTGATGCCGTGGCAGCTGATTATGCATGCTATATGAACGGCATTACGGATATAGCGCTCACTAAGCTTGACGTACTCGATACATTCGAGAAGATCAAAGTCTGCACAGGCTACATGATTGATGGCGAATACTACAAAAACCTCCCAGAGACAAGACTTCAGGAGAGAGCAAAGCCAATCTATGAGGTATTCGACGGATGGATGTGCGATACGACAGGCTGCAGGACATGGGAAGAGCTTCCAGAGAAAGCAAAGACATACATCCTTGCACTTGAGAATATGATGAATACGCATATCACATACATCTCAGTCGGACCGGAAAGAAATCAGCTGATCATAAGATAATGGATGAATGGAGCTGTCGTCCAAAGACACATTGAAGAACCGGCAGCTTCCATCAATCAACCGCACAGGAACTGCCCAAAAGCCTAGGCTTCTGAAGCAGTTCCTTTTTGTTTTTCGAGCAGACAAGAATGAAGAGTGACCACAACGCTTAAAGACAGCAGATAGACAAGATCCTTAAGAAAAAAAATGAATATATCCGGATAAAGATAGACAATCCACAGAAAGAATCCTCAACGGGTGGTTTCTCTTATCACCAAGGAAAAAGGAAGCTCCCTGCGCTTTTCAGGAGCTCCACCTGACAATGCGGATTCAAGGATCTTCGCGCACTCTGCAGACATTGCGCTAAGGCTTGTATCTACAGAAGAGATTGCTGGACGTGATACCTGGGAATAGATTGAGTTATCAACACCGAAAATTGAAATATCTTCAGGAATGGATAGATCCAGATCAAGAGCGGCTCTCACCCCACCTGACGCAAGGATATCCATAGAATAGATGATAGCGTCCCTTTTCTTTTCTTTCAGAATAGCTTCAGTTGCTCTTCTGCCACCTTCGTATGAATCATCTGTTTCAACATACTCACACTCAAGGCCAAAAGCGGAGATTGCTTCTTCCACCCCTTCCCTTTTAAGCCTATTCGACGGTGTATCATTCGCGTTCACATAACAGAAAGATCTGCACCCAGTTGATGCAAGATACTCCACAGCGCTCCTGAGCCCTGCTTTATCAGCAGCAGCAACTGTATATACATTATCAAGGGAAAGCGTTCCATTCTCCATTACGATCGGAGTACGCGGCATATATGCAGCGACTGCTTTTGCGATGCAGTCAGATGAAAATGACGAACCGATGAATACCGCTCCATCGACACGGCGCGCAGAAAGCATGCGGACTGCATTCACCTTGCTCTGGTCATCAAATCCTGCATTCATGATGATTGAGCAGTATCCTTTCTTCTGGAACTCCTCAACCATCACATACGCGCCTTCTGTATAGTGCTGATTGCGGATATCAGAGACAAGGATGCCGATAAGCATGCTGCTTCTCATCTTCAGGGACCTAGCATTCTCACTAAGCTCAAAGCCTTCGCTCTCAGCTATTGCAAGAACTCTCTTCCTTGTCTCTTCGCTTATGCCGGGCTGCCCATTCAGCACGCGTGAAACAGTGCTGCCAGCAACACCGGCTTTCCTTGCGATATCATAGATCGTCACTTATTCGGAGAACTCCTTGATTCCCTCAATAGCATATGCTCTTACAGGGCTGGAGTCGAGACCTAGGATCGGAAGCGGAGAATAAGACATGAAGAAGACCTTCTTCTCAAGCATCTCAAGATTCTTCAGCACCTCGATGAACACGATGTTATGCGCAAGAAGGATATCGTGGAAAGGCTTTACATCCTCATTGCAGTTCTCAATCGAGACTCCATCGCCAAAGCCTACAGCCTTTGCCTTATGTGCAAGGAACCACTCAGCAGTCTCTCCATTCACGAAGAGTCTCTTGTCCTCTTCTGTGTTTGTCTTAGGTGTGAAAGGAGGAAGCTTATGCGGACTGTCGATGATTACGATAGTGTCATCCTTCATAAGCGGCAGGCAGTACTTATCAAGCATCTCTGCTGTGATATGGCTGTTTGGCTCTGCCTCGATATTGACATAAATAGCGCGTCCCATGAATGTCGTGAGAGGAACCTCTGCAACGCTTGGCCAGTTATCATCGTGATGATAAGGACACTCTGCATGAGTCCCAAGATGGCTCATGAGATCCATATTCGTATGGAAATCAGGAATCGGACCACCTGTATTGAAACGATAAAGCTTGCATCTTCTTGTCTCCGTTGCCGGATCAAGGATCTTCGACAGATCGATAACCCTCAGATCTCCCATCTTATAGACAGCATCCATATTGACTCCTTTGCAATCTATGCAATCGATTGCACAACAATTGAACTAT
>CALXLI010000125.1 GCA_944389155.1 uncultured Spirochaetaceae bacterium
ACAACGTTCTCAGAACCTGTCACAACAGTCTGCTGTACAGGAGCTGCCTGAGCCGGTGCGCTCTGTGCTGGAGCTGCCTGTGGTGCAGCCTGAACTGGCTGAGGAGCTGCAGCTGCGACTCCGCCGATCGTGAGGAGAAGATCTCCAGCCTGGAGCTGCTGTCCCTGGTTTACAGTGATAGAGGAAACAACGCCATCGCATGGAGCATAGATCTCGTTCTCCATCTTCATAGCTTCCATGACCATGACAACCTGATCCTTCTTCACGCTCTGGCCAACTGCTACAGGTATGCGGAGGACAAGGCCTGGCATTGGAGCTACGACATTCTCAGAACCTGTTACAACAGTCTGCTGTACAGGAGCTGCCTGAGCCGGTGCGCTCTGTGCTGGTGCTGCAATGCCTTCTGTTACAGAGATAGGGTAGGTTACGCCGTTGACAACAGCTGAATTCGCACCAAGCTTTACGCCGTATGCCTTACCATTGACGGTAACTGTATACTCGCCGTTTGAAGCCTTCTTCGGAGCTGCTGCGGCTGCAGCCTCTGCCTGCTTCTTCTTCTCTTCGCTCTTGAGTCTGACACCATTGACCTTTGCCTTGCCTGTGAGATAAAGGATACCCTTTTCCTTACATGCTGCTGCAATGAAGATGTTCTCATCTGTAATTGGGAGTGATGCTTCCCCAAGCATCTTCTTAGCTGCCTCGACACCCTTCTTAGGATCGCGGTCATTGATATCAACAACCTTCTCTGTTGTTGGCTCAAGCTTGAGCTGTGCGCTTGCTGCCTTCACGACCTCCGGATCCGGTGCTACTGGTGTCTTTCCGAAATAGCCAAGAACCATCTTTCCATAGCCCTCTGCGAACTTCTTCCATGGTCCGAACATTACGTTGTTGAATGCCTGCTGGAAGTAGAACTGGGAAACAGGAGTTACGGAAGTTCCGAATCCACCCTTTGCTACAGTCTCACCCATAGCCTCGACAATCTGAGGATACTTATCCATCAGGCCGTTGTCCCTGAGCATCTGTGTATTTGCTGTAAGAGCTCCGCCTGGAAGTGGGAAGAATGGGATTTCTGGATTGACCATTGTTGCCTCTGGTGGGAGGAAGTAGTCTTCCATGCACTTCTCGAATACCTTCTCAGCCTCGCGTACCTTATTTACATCAATGCCAAGAGTATAGTCTGTTCCTCTGAGAGCATGCCACATTGTGAGGATATCTGGCTGGCAAGTACCGCCTGAGCATGGGCTCATTGAGAGATCGAGCTGGTTTGCACCTGCATCGAGTGCAGCAAGGTACTGGTTTACTGAAACGCCAGCTGTCTCATGTGAATGGAATACGATCTTCACATTTGGTCCAAGAAGCTTTCTTGCCCTCTTTATCGTCTCATATACATTGTGAGGTGTTGATGTTCCGGAAGCATCCTTGAAACATACAGAATCATAAGGGATTCCTGCGTTGAGGATCTCGCGGAGGATGCGCTCATAGAAATCTGGAGTGTGTGCTCCTGTTACACCCTCTGGAAGGCTCATCATCGTAACTGTCACTTCATGCTTGAGTCCAGCTTCATGGATTGCCCTTCCGCTGTCGATGAGGTTGTTCACATCGTTGAGTGCATCGAAGTTCCTGATTGTTGTCATTCCATGCTTCTTGAACAGCTGTGCATGGAGCTTGATGACATCCCTTGGCTGAGAGTCAAGGCCTACGACGTTTACTCCACGTGCGAGTGTCTGAAGATTAGCATCCGGTCCAGCAACTCTCCTGAACTCATCCATCATCTCGAATGCATCTTCATTTGTATAGAAATAAAGTGACTGGAATCTAGCTCCGCCACCTGCCTCAAAATGTGTGATTCCTGCCTCTTTTGCAGCTGCTACTGCTGGCATGAAGTCCTTTGTGAATACACGTGCTCCATAGACTGACTGGAAGCCATCGCGGAATGCCGTGCACATGAAGTCTACTTTCTTCTTGCTCATAATAATCCAGCTCTCCCTTTTAATTCTTGGATTTGTCCCAAGCAGCCGCAACAGCTGCCGCGATTGCCGCATCGTCCGTCACAGGGCTTGATACGACTTTGCTCTGAACTGGCTCAGCTTTTGCCTGAGGGGCGTTCACAGTCTTGGCAGGATGGTTCTTGTCAATGTTCATAACGATCTTGCTCATCAGTTTCGATGCATAGATCAGAATGACCAGAAAGACGAAAACCGTGCCCATTCCAAGTACCATGAGAACCAAACCATCGTAAAGCTGTGCAATCAGTTCTTCTCTAGGCATATTTGTCAACAAGGTCAACATATATCTCTCCTGTACCTGATTGGTTTTTGGTTTCGCTTTCCAATATACCAAACAAGGGTAATGAGGTTCAACTGTCTCAGAGCTGCTTAAAATGTGCACTTCAAAGGATTTCTGATGTATATCCGTGTTTGCATTATCCATCAGCGTGTATGGAATTTTTCATAACCATGAAAAATCCTGGCAGCTGCATAGGCTCATATAATTCCTTATCATTCCAAATGATATTGTAAAAAATATATTTTTACTCAATTTATGGAATATGTGTGAATATGAAAAATTTTTCAAAAAAGTTTGACTTGCGCGCATAGTCGTTGGAAAATCGGAAAAGGAACAGATAGGAGGTTCTGTTTATGAAGAAGAAAGGTTTGGTATTGCTCGTTGCACTTCTTGTTATAGGTGCATCTCTTTTTGCAGCCCCTCATAAGATCGGAATCCTTGCTCCAGCTGTAACGCATGGCTGGTCTGCCGGTGTTGCTTACTATGCAGAGCAGAGATGTGAAGAGCTGAAGAGCCAGGGTGCCATAGACTACATGATCTATACATCCAACAATTCAGATGAGATGACTACGCAGCTTGATGACCTCATTCTCTGGGGAGCAGAGGCTATCGTAGCATTCCCGCAGTGGACAGGTATGGAAGTTCCAATCCAGAATGCAATCAACATGGGCATCGTTGTTGTGAACTTCGATATCGAGATTGCTGCAGAAGGTGTATACCGTGTATCTGGCGATAATTACAACATGGGTGAAGAGGGTGCTAAGTACATCGTTGACAAGATCGGTCCGGAAGGCACTGTCGTCATCCTCGATGTTCCGACATCAGGATCAGTTGCAGAGCTCAGAAAGGCTGGATTCCTTGATACTCTTGCACAGATAGCTCCGAATATGGAGACAATCACATACGCAACCCAGTTCACAAGAGAGGCTGGCCTTGCTGATATGGCTGATATCCTCGTCGCCAACGATCACATCGATGCTGTATATAGCATGGATGATGAGACGTCAATCGGCGCACTGCAGGCTATCAGAGAAGCTGGAAGGACAGATATCAAGGTAATCACAGGCGGTGGCGGATGCCAGGAGTACTTCAACATGATGCCTGAGTATGAGGACATTTGGGTAGAATCAGCGCTGTACAGCCCTGACATGGTGATGGAAGCTGTTGACATGGCTGTCGATATCCTCGATGGAAAAGAAGTCGAGCAGGTTATGATCATTCCTACAACTATTGTTGATAGAACAAATTGTCAGGAATTCATAGATCCTAACTCACCGTATTGATCCTTTGCGCCCAGCCTCTCTTGGCTGGGCATATCATGAGTGTAGATTATGAATCTCAATATGAAAGGCATTTCCAAGTCCTTTGGAGCCAATCTTGTTCTTGATAAAGTCTCTTTCTCCCTTCACAGCGGTGAGATAACTGCGCTGCTTGGTGAGAATGGTGCAGGGAAGAGCACTTTGATGAATATCCTGGGCGGTGTATTGCCAGCTGATGAAGGTGTGATCGAGATTGATGGACAGGCTGTCGGATTCTCAACACCGAAGGAGTCCTTGGATGCTGGAATCGCTTTCATCCACCAGGAACTCAATCTTATAAATGATCTTGCAATCTACGAGAATCTGTTCATAGGAAGAGAGATAAGGAGCAAGTGGGGTATTCTTGATAAGAAGGCCATGATAGAGAAGACTGAAGAGGTCTTTTCCCGTATGGGGCTTTCCCTTGACCCTGAAGCGATGGTTCGGACGCTTGATGCTTCCTATAAGCAGATAGTCGAGATATCCAGGGCAATGCTCATGGATGCACGCATAGTGATAATGGATGAGCCGACAACAAGCCTGACAGAGACTGAGATTGACCGTGTGTTCTCCCTTATGAGAACGCTCAAGAAGGAAGGCGTCGGGATAATATTCATATCCCATAAGCTCAATGAGGTAATGGAAATCTGCGATAGCTATACTGTGCTTCGTGACGGTCATATGATCTCAAGCGGAAGCATTGGTGATGTAACAACAGATGCCCTTGCAAAGATGATGGTCGGCCATGATGTCGTGGAGGAGAAGAGAGCTGTGCATAAAAGCGGTGCCGTTGCGATATCCGCATCCTCGCTTTCGGATGGCATCTTCTTCAATGACATATCGTTTTCCGTAAGAAGCGGTGAGGTTGTAGGCTTCACTGGGCTCTTGGGAGATGGCAGGAGCGAGCTCTTTCTGTCTGTCTTCGGAGCTGGCACCAAGCATACAGGCACCATGGAGATAGATGGGAAGGCTGCTGTCATACATAGCCCTTCAGAAGCTGTTTCGCTTGGAATCGGATATGTCCCCAGGAACAGGAAGGAAAACGGAATCGTAAAAGACCTTGATATCCTTGAAAACGGTTCGCTTGTGACGATGAGGTCAAGGAAGAAGGGGCCTTTCCTCGACTCAGGAAGGATAAAGGAAGAGTTTGATAAGGAGAAAAAGGATCTTTCGATAAAGATGGGGAGGAATATAGACCCGATAACAAGCCTTTCTGGAGGAAACCAGCAGAAGGTTGTCCTTGCAAAGTGGCTTAGCGCAGATCCTAAGATCCTTATCCTTGATAACCCCACGCAAGGTGTTGATGTAGGGGCTAAGGAGGAAATCTACACAATCATATCCCGTCTAGCTGATAAAGGTGTTGCTGTAATAGTCCTTTCTTCAGAAGCACATGAGATAGTGCGTACATCATCAAGGTGCTATGTGATGTATCACGGCAGGATCCTTACAGAACTTGAAGGGGATAACCTCAATGAACATGAAATCATGAGATGGGCTACAGGAGCGGCAATCTGATGGAAAAGACAAATAGCGGATTCAATTTTATCAAATGGTTCAGGAAAATGTGGACTCAGCATCCTCTGTTCAGTACAGCATGCGCTCTTCTCCTGATGGCTGTTCTTCAGATAATAGCGCTTGGATTCGATCAGGCGACATTCGGTGAATGGCTTTCCAGGTATGTAAGGAACTGGATAAATATCCTGAGAAACAATGCGACTATCGGAATAATCGCCCTTGGCATGACATTTGTCATAATAACCGGTGGCATAGATCTTGCCGTTGGTTCTACCCTTGTTGCTATCGGTGCGATAATAATGCTTTTCATTGATGGCTCACAGACCGGGATACTGACAGCTTTGGGCATAACAGGCGTTCCGGCTTATATGATCGGCATACTTATGGGGCTTCTGGCAGGTCTGCTGCTTGGAGAGTTCACAGGTGTCCTGATCACAATAGGGCGCATTCCTCCATTCATAGCGACTCTTGGCATGATGAAGATATGCCGTTCGGTAACGCAGCAATGCATGCAGACCATAAACCCATCAGTTCCGATGGGCTTTACCCGTATCGCGAACTTCGCAGTTGGGCGGCAGATGTTCATGCCTATTGTCTATTGGCTGATTATCGCATTCATCATGTACTGGGTATCCAAGCACACTGCATTTGGCCGTCATGTGTTTGCTGTTGGCTCAAATGAAAGGGCCTCAAAGCTTTCTGGAATAAACGTAAACCGCGTTAAGCGCATGGTATATGCGATAATGGGCCTTCTTGTAGGAGTTGCTTCCGTACTTCAGGTCTCAAGGATCGGAGCAATGGACTATGCGAACGCAGGAAGCGGATATGAGATGGATGCTATTGCCGCTGTAATAGTCGGCGGTACAAGCATGGCTGGCGGCCGTGGAAGCATCGGAGGCACTGTGCTTGGTGTCTTGATAATCGCGGTTATGAACAATCTTCTCAATCTTATCGGAGTTCCTCCGTTCTTAAGGGAAGCTTTCAAGGGCGTTATCGTAATCGGTGCTGTCCTCTTGCAGAAAAAGGAGAAGAACTGATGTACAGGATAGGTATAATCGGATGCGGAAAGATTGCACAGGTAAGGCATATTCCTGAATATCTTGCTTCGGGAAAGGCTGAACTCAAGGCTTTCTATGATATAAATGAGGCAAGGGCGGCTGAGCTTGCAGTGCGCTATGGCGGAAAGGCATATAGCAGCATTGATGAGCTGCTTGATTCAGGTTTGGATGCAGTTTCGGTATGCACTTCAAATGCGACCCATGCCGAGATTACGATAAAGGCGCTGGGAAAAGGGCTCTCTGTTCTATGCGAGAAGCCTATGGCGATAAACCTTGAGGAAGCTGAAGCTATGGATAGGGCTGCATCGGAAAGCGGCAAGGTCCTTATGATCGGGCAGAATCAGAGGCTTAACAGAACCCACATAGAGGCAAGGAATCTCATCAGGCGTGGCGATATCGGGAAGGTACTGTCGTTCCGGACATCCTTTGGCCATGGTGGACCTGAGACATGGTCTATAGATCCAGGGAAGAATACCTGGTTCTTTGATAAATCAAAAGCATGCATGGGAGCTATGGCTGACCTTGGAATACACAAGACTGACCTTATTGATTTCCTTCTTGATGACAAGGTCAGCAAGGTAAGTGCTGTTGTCACGACACTCGACAAGAAGGATGCATCTGGTTCGCTTATAGGTGTTGATGATAACTCCATATGCATATATACGATGGAAAGCGGAGCTATAGGTACCATGAGCGCAAGCTGGACATATTATGGAGAGGAAGACAATTCAACGACAATCTATGGGACAGATGGCATCATGAGCATATATGGGCCTACAGGTCATTCGATAGTCATAACAAGGCGTGATGGGGGCAAGGTCTTTTACGATATAGACAGGATGCAGACCAATGATGCCCAGACATCATCCGGAGTTATAGATGAATTCATACTGAGCCTTGACCGTGGATACGCTGAGATATCATCAGCATCTGTTCTTCCTGCAATGCGTGCTGTTTTCGGTGCGCTTGAGAGCAGCAGGACAAAGAAGGAGGTAATCCTATGATCACATTCGGAATACTGTCAGCAATACTTGAGAGCTGGGACTATAAGGAGATGATAGACACTGTATCTGAGATAGGATACAAGTGCGTTGAGGTCGCATGCTGGCCTAAGGGAAAAGGTGAGAGGCGTTATGCCGGTACCAGCCATATTGATACTGAGAACCTGACTAAGGCTGGAGCTGATGATATTCTCTCTTACGCAGATGCGCACGGTGTGAAGCTTTCATCGCTTGCTTATTATCCCAATACGCTTGATGGCAACGAAGAGAAGCGCAAGGCTAATATAGCGCATATCCATTCAGTCATTGATGCATCCGCTCTTCTTGGGATAAACATGGTCACTACATTCATAGGACGTGACCAGACGAAGAATATCGAGGACAATCTCAGGATAGTCAAGGCTGTCTGGCCAGAGATACTGGATCATGCGAAGGAAAAGAACGTAAGGATCGCTATTGAGAACTGTCCTATGCTGTTCGGCCCTGATCAGTGGCCCGGCGGCCAGAATCTTTTCTATTCCCCTGATATCTGGAGAAAGGTCTTTGATACGCTGCCTTATGATAATCTTGGCATAAACTTCGATCCAAGCCACTTTGTCTGGCAGCAGCTTGATTACATAAAAGCGCTTTATGAATTCAAGGACAAGATGTTCCATATCCATTTCAAGGATATAAAGATAAGGAAAGACAAGCTGGGTGAAGCCGGCGTTCTTGCCTATCCGCTTGATTATATGATCCCAAAGCTTCCGGGGCTTGGAGACGTGGATTGGGGTGCTTTCATCTCAGCTCTCACTGATATAGGATACAATGGCTACGCTGTTGCAGAGATTGAAGACAAAGCTTATGAGGGATCCAGGGAGGATGTGATACGTTCTCTCAGACAGACCTATAGCTATCTTAGGAACTTCCTGTGATGAATAGAACCATAATAGCTAATTCGAACTGCTATCACGGGTACTCTGTCTTTGATGCGCTTGATGGAATAGCAGATGCAGGTTTCAGGAATGTAGAGCTTACATGCACACGTGGCTGGACAGAGCACATCGTGCCATCATTGTCATTCTCAGAGCTTCTGAGGATAAAGGATGCGCTTTCAGATCATGAGCTTTCCGTTCCTGCTGTGAGTGGGCATTCCAATCTGATGGATAGTGAACGGCTTTCAGATTTCAGGGATAATATACGTCTTGCATCATTCTTTGGCGCTCACATAATCGTATCAAGCGTTGGAGAGGCCCACATAGCAGACAGGGAAAAGCTTGGTGACGCGGGGGTTGCTGAGAATATAAGGACACTTCTGCCGCTTCTCTCTGATCTTGGCATGACCCTTGTGCTTGAGACACATGGAGAACATGGCAGTGCTTCGCGGCTGAAAACAATCATTGATATGATAGGTTCTGACAGGGTGAAGATCTGCTACGATACAGCAAATGCCATATTCTATGGGAATGTGAAGGGAACTGAGGATCTTGAGGCTGCAATCAATGATGTAGGCTATCTTCATATCAAGGATAAAGCAGGGGAACGCATAGAGTGGAACTTCCCAGCCCTTGGAGAAGGATATGTTGATTTTCCTTCTATCTTCCGTGTCCTTGATGAGAATGATAACCCTTCAATGCTCTCTGTGGAGATTGAGTTCACAAAAGAAGGTGCGGAAAACATCAAGGAAGTGAACGATGCGATGAAGAAAAGCGCTAGATATCTTGAAAGGCTGGGGTTTGTGCTGTGAATACTGTGATAGTAGGCTTTGGCGGTATGGGAAAGGTCCACTATGCAAATGCAAAGCTCATAGATGGTGTCCGGATTGTCGGAATAGTCGGAAGCGGAGAAAACGACAGGATGGAGGCTGAGAAGCTTTCCCTGCCATTCTTTGAGTCTATAAGCGAGGCCTGCAGGACGCTGGAAAGCATTGATGTCATTGATATCACAACGCCGACATTCCTGCACAAGGAGCACGCGCTTGAAGCTCTTTCTGCAGGGAAGGATATCATAATAGAAAAACCCGTAGCACTCTCGCACACTGATGCAGAGCTCATATTCGATGAAGCTGCCGAAAAAGGGGCAAGGGTCGTTCCGGCCCATGTCATGCGCTTTACGAAAGAGTTCGGGGTGCTCAAAGATGCTGTTGAAAGCGGTATATATGGAAAAGTGCTGGATGCATCTTTCTCACGCATCTCCGCAATGCCTGAATGGAGCAATGGCTGGCTGCTTGATAAGAACAGAAGCGGCCTGGTTCCATTCGATCTGCATATCCATGACCTTGATATGATCTTTGCCCTCTTCGGACAGCCTGAAAGCGTGGAAAGCTATAAAAGGAGAAGCAGCGGAAGCTCTATCGACGAATACTTCCATGTCAGCTATGGCTATGATGGCTTTACAGTCAATGCAGAGGCGGCATGGCTGCGCTCATCAATTCCTTTTTCCGCTTCATGGCGTGTGATATTCGAACGCGCTGTAATGGAATGCAGGGATGGAAGGGTTTATTCATATCCGTATGGAGATCATCCGGCAGAGCATGATGTCCATTATGATATGGTAGTAAGCACGGGCATAAATGTGCCTCCTACCGGTTGGTACTTCAAGGAGCTTTCAGATATCTACTCATATCTTGCAGGAGATAGCAAAATTCCCCTTATCCCTTATTCAGATATTGTAGAAGAGCTGAAAATACTGGAAAATCTCTAACTCATGAAGAAGTTCACTTATCAGGATATATCGAATGTAAGCGGTGTTTCGATTGCGACTATATCAAGGGCATTCAATAATCCTGATACAGTATCAGCATCTGCACGCAATAAAGTGATAGATGCTGTGTCTTCTTTTGGCGAGGATCCTAAAGCATATGGTCTCATAACAGATCCTGCAGAGCGTCTTATAATATTCAACGTTCCTACTCTCCGCAATCTCTTCTATTCACCGATCATTGAAGCTGCGAGAAAAGTTGCGCAAAGCCATAATTACATTCTTCTTGTAAATGAAGACAATCTCTCATCCTCAACA
>CALXLI010000126.1 GCA_944389155.1 uncultured Spirochaetaceae bacterium
CGATAAGCCTGTATCCATGCTTCAGGGCAGAGAGCACAGAACGTCTGCATTCGTTATGGTCTGTTATCTGGAATGTCCCAAAGCCAAGCATTGGCAGTTCAATACCGTTATATAGTGTGATCCTTTCCATGATATTCTCTTCAATCAAGAATTTAGGGAAAGAAAGAATATATGTCTAATGCTTATTTTTTATTGCAAGCAATGCTTTGAATGCATGTTTCAATCAGGTTTTCTTCCTGTTTATGACTGTGTTCAGAAGCAGAAGGGAGACTGTGCTGAACAGAATGCATATCACAGCCATTGCCATGCCTTTGCCGACACTTCCCTGTTCAAACTGCCTGTTGATGTATGTTGAGACAGTCAGCGTGTTTGTAGGAGCTATCAGCGAAGGGGTGACAAGCTCTCTGAATGCTATTATGAATGTCATCATCCATCCTGATGCTATGCCTCGTGCAATCAAAGGAAGCGTGATGTGCATGAATATGTAGAGAGGACCTGCGCCGCATATCCTTCCTGCTGCTATGAGTGAGCCGCTTATCTGTGAGTATGCAGAGGTTACGTACTGTATTGTATAGGGAAGGAAGAGGATTACATAGCTAAGTACCATGATCCATATTGTCCCGTATATAGGGATTATCCTGTAGATGCCGTTGTAGAAGAGCATGATTCCAAGCACAAGGACTATGCTGGGCAGCATCTCAGGCAGAAGCGATATCCCCTCTATTATATTCCCGATGCTTTTTCTTGCGTTTCTGATTGCTGTGACTATTACAGTGCCGAGCACCGCAGTGATTGTTGCGGATGAGACAGCAAGGAATATTGATACAAGAAGTGCATTTATTCCTTGTTTGTCCTCTGTGAATACTGCAATGTAATTGCCTATTGTATAGTTTCCAGCTCTCAGTCCGTATCCTCGCAGCTTTATCAGCGATGATGCTATTACCGAGAACAGGGGGATTATCATGGAGAAGAAGACAACCGCTGCTATGAATATAAGGATAGCTCCTTTTGCGGCAGGGGAGAGCTTGCGTATCCTGATGCTTCCACCCTTGCCTGAGATCAGGCTGTATGTCCTATGCGCTGTTATATAGTTCTGCAGTATCCATATCAGAAGGCATATTCCAATGAGGACAGATGCAAGAGATGCAGATTTCCCAAGTTCTATCGGTGCAACAGTCGCATAGCGGTGTATATCGGTTGTGAAGACTGAGAATCCGATCCTCCTTCCTAGCGTTGAAGGAGTTCCATACTCGGAGATTGTCTTTACGAATACAAGGAGAGCTCCGATTGCATAGTTTCCTGTCAGAAGCGGCATGAACAATCTTCCCAGCCGTGTACGGAAAGGGATTCCCAGTACCGAGCCCGCTTCATCAAGCGATGATGGCACAGACAGCATTGCGTTCTTCATCATCGTCATCATGAACGGAAAGACGTGGAAGCTCATCACAAGAACCAGACCTCCAAGGGAGAAGAACCAGTCTGAAATGAATGCGAGTGACGGGAATAGCTGCTGCATGAGCCCACGGCGCTGCATGAAGAGGATCCACCCCATTGATGCTATATAAGGCGGGGTCATGAAAGGAATCATGAAGATGATATCGAAGAATCTGTATCTGGCGAATTCCGTTCTTGAGAATATGTACGCAAGAGGCAGTGCGATGATTGATGATACTATGACCACCAGAACACCTAGAAGCAGGGAAGACGCAATCATTGATGCGTTTTCGTTCTCTTTCAGCGTGTTTATCGCACTTGTCAGGTCAAAGTGCCCGTCAGGGAATGCTGCGCGGGCGAATATGGATAAAAGCGGACAGACGATCAGAAGAGCAAGGAATATGATCAATGCAGCTGGAAATATCCTCTTTCCTTTCATCTGTCCGCACCTCTTTTATCTTTCGCAGAGTTCGTTGATTCGTGCAGCGGCCGATGATGAGATATCCATCATTGCGTCCCAGTCACACTCTATCTGTGGGATTTCCGCAAGAGTCGATCTGTTGTCGAACTGTATGTCTGTCCTTCCAGGAAGCAGATAAGCCTCTGCAACCATCTTCTGTGCATCCTCAGAGAGAAGGTAGTCGACGAATGCCTTTGCATTCTCCATGTCAGGAGCGCTCTTCATTATCATCGCAGGGCGAGGGTTGACCACGGTTCCGCTTTCTGGATAGTAGATTGAAAGAGGCTCGCCATCTGCCATCGAAGAATATGCGTTGTAATCAACACCAGCGATGAGAACTCCAACCTCTCCGGTCGTGACAGCCTCAAGTGCAGCTCTGTTTGCACCTGGCACGACCATTCCGTTGCCGGCAAGAGCTTCGAATGTATCCCAGCCATATGCGTTTACATAGCCTGCAACGAAATCCTTGCAAGCACCTGAAAGCTCTGGATCAGGGATTGCTATATCATTCCTGAACTCAGGATCTGCGAGCTCTGCCCAGTCAGCATCAAGGGTAGGGTAGATAAGGGTGTTGTAGATAACACCGACTGCGGATGCGCTGTACCCAAAGAGCATTGAATCCTCGTCAATCCATCCGGGGACCATCTTGTCGCTGTTTGCTGGGGTATATGACTCAAGCTGTCCGCTTTCCTTCATTGAAAGGCCATCTGACCATGATGCGAGTATGACGACATCAGCAACAGGATTTGCCTTCTCTGTCTCAAGCCTGGCAAGGATCTCTCCTGTCGTTCCCTGGAATGTCTGTACTTCGATTCCTGTCTTTGCCTCGAAGTCCGCGGCAAGCTTGTTCGCCAGACCAGCCGGGGATGGCATGTAGACAGTTACGATTCCCTCTCCTGCAGCAAAAGCTGAAAGAGAAGCGAGAATAAGAGCAATGATAATAAGTGGTTTTTTCATTTTCTTCCTCTTAGTTTCCGATCTTTATGATCAATGATTTATCTATGAAAACAGGCATTTCAGTACCTGGCTTTATTCTCTCAGGAGCTTCCGCCGTCCATTTCTCGTCGTCATGTCTGAGAAGTATCCTGTACGAAGAGCCAAGGAACTCAGATTCAGAGACGATTGCCCTGAATTCAAGCTCTGTATCGTTCTCTCTTTTCAGCCTTGCGCTTTCTGGGCGGAACATTGATGTGCCATCTATCCAGTTTGATGAACCTATGAAGCGCGCAGAAAAGGCAGTTGCAGGCTTTTTGTAGATATTCTCCGGTGTATCATATTGCTCGATGATGCCGCTGTTCATCACGGCAATCATATCGGACATGGACATGGCTTCACTCTGGTCGTGTGTGACGAATACCGATGTGATTCCCCTATCTGATACAAGTGCCTTCAGCTCTCCTCTCATCTCTTCCCTGAGCATTGCATCGAGAGCTGAAAGAGGTTCATCAAAGAGTATGCATTCAGGTTCCATTGCTATTGCGCGTGCAAACGACACCCTTTGCTGCTGTCCGCCGGAAAGTTCGGAGGGATATCTTTCTGCATACTCATCAAGCTGTACGGCGTGCAGTGCATCCTTTACCTTCCTGTCAAGGTTTTCGGTTCTTCTCTGTGCCCTGAGTGCAAAGGCTACATTATCCTTCACCTTCATATGCGGCCAGAGTGCAAAGTCCTGGAATACAAAGCCAAGCCCTCTTTTCTCAGGCGGTATGTTCAAAGGCTTCTCAGATGAGAAAACACATCTGCCTCCAAGATATATCTCCCCATCATCCGGGGTTTCCAGCCCCGCAATCATCCGCAGGAGTGTTGTCTTTCCGCAACCTGACGGCCCAAGCAGAGTCGTAAAGCTGCCGGATGCTATATCCAATGATAGATTGTCTATGACCTTCTTGCTGCCAAATGACTTGGAGATGTTCCTCAGTTCGATATCCACAGTCACTATATAGATTAGGGATGTTATAATGTGAAAACGATAGCGTTAATTATGGGTAAATAAAGTCCTGCTTCTTGCATAATGATTGTTTTAGGCTCAACATCAGCTTATGAAAGCAAGTGAGTATCTTAGCGCGATTGATTATCCAGGGCGCATCATCCTTCTCGGGTATGACAGGAATGGAGGGAAATCTGTTGTCTATGCAATTACTGGAAGGAGCAGGAACAGCAGGAACAGGGTGCTTGCCGAGGAAGATGGAGTTGTGAGAACCCAGCCATATGACCCATCAGAGGTAGAGGACCCGTCACTCATAATATATAATGCAGTCCGGGCATTCCAGGATAGGATCATCTGCACGAACGGGGATCATACGGACACTATCTTCGATGCTCTTGCAGCAGGCGGGGATATTGAAGATGCACTTATAAAGCGTACATATGAACCTGATGGCCCTGCATTCACCCCTCGCATAAGCGGTGTGATTGACGAGATCGGATACTCTCTTTCGATTATCAGAAAAGATGGGGATGAAACGCTGCGTCTTCTGTATAGATATGGAAAAGAGCCAGGCGTGGGGCATATTATCCACACATATAAGGGGAATGGCGATCCGCTTCCTTCCTTTGATACCCTCCCTGTCCGTATCGATATGACAGAAAACATAGCAGACGAGATCTGGGAATCCCTTGGAGAGTACAGGGTATCATTATTCTCATTGGCACAGGGCAGGACAAGGATAATGAACATAAGAGAGGAAGAGAATGGAAAGGCTTGATTTGAAATATGGCCTGAATCCCAATCAGACAGGCGCCTATATATATCGTAAAGGCGGACTTCCGATAAAGGTCATAAATGGCCGTCCGGGATATATAAATCTGCTGGATGCACTTAACGCATGGCAGCTTGTGAGGGAACTGAAGGCCTCTACAGGACTTGAGGCGAGCGCATCTTTCAAGCATGTTTCCCCTGCAGGTGCAGCTCTCTCCATCCCTCTGACGGAAGATGAGAGGAAGATGTATTTCGCCCCAGGCTCCTTATCTCCATTGGCTACAGCGTATGTCAGGGCACGCGGTGCTGACAGGATGAGCTCATTCGGGGACTTTATCGCTCTTTCGGATATATGCGATGAATCTACAGCTTCTGTGATAGCAAAGGAAGTGTCGGATGGCATAATCGCTCCTGGCTACTCGGAAGAGGCCTTGGATATGCTTTGCAGGAAGAAGAAGGGACAGTATACAGTCATGGAGATAGACCCCTGCTATGAAGGTGATGTGGAAGAAATACGGACAGTCTTCGGAATAACATTCTCAGAGCCTCATAACACCTATGTTCCCTCCGATGTGGATTTCAGCAATATCGTGACGAAGAACAGAGAGCTGCCTGAATCAGCCATATTGGATCTGAAAGTCGCTCTTATCACACTGAAGTATACACAGTCAAACTCTGTCTGCTTTGCCAGGCATGGGCAGACGATAGGAGTTGGGGCTGGACAGCAGTCAAGGATACATTGCACGCGCCTCGCAGCTGGCAAGGCAGACATGTGGCATCTCAGGCAAAGCGAGCAAGTACTGTCCCTGCCTTTCCTGAAAGGGCTTTCGAGGAATGATAGGGATAATATCATAGAGCAGTATCTGTCAGAGGATGCGGAGATAGATGTCATTGGGAACTGGAAGGAATACTTCACCCACAGGCCAGAGGCTTTCACTGTAGCTGAGAGAAAGGCCTATCTTTCCAGCATAAGCGGGGTATCGCTGGCATCTGATGCATTCTTTCCGTTTCCAGACAATATAGAGCGTGCTGTACGGTCTGGCACTAGCTATATAGCAGAACCCGGTGGAAGCACAAGGGATGGCCTTGTCATTGAATGTGCGGACAAAAACAACATTGTCATGTACTTTACGTCAAGTCGCCTTTTCCATCATTAGCATCTATGTGCTATCCTTATCCTATGCGAACTCATGTTGTAATAATAGGTGCAGGCATTGCCGGAGTGCAGGCTGCACAGTCACTTGCGGGGGAGATGCGTGTTACCCTCATAAACAGAGAGCCTTTCGTTCCTTATTATAGGATGAGGCTTGAGGAGGTTGTGACAGGTGGAAATCCTGCTTCCATCTTCATGCATCCTGCGTCCTGGTATGAGGAAAAGGGCATAGAGCTTATAGAAAACGAAGCTGTCGGGATAGATGAGGAAGGAAAAACAGTCAGGCTCTCAGATTCATCCCAGATTGAATACGATGCACTTGTAATAGCCACAGGAAGCAAAGCAAACATATTCCCGATAAGCGGCGTGGGAAGAAAGTATTATCCGATACGAAGCCTCACTGATGCGTTCGAGCTTCGTTATGCCCTTGAAAAGAGCAGCAATGCCTGCATAATCGGCGGCGGGCTGCTTGGCCTCGAGCTTGCCTGTGCGATTGCCGGGCATAAGAATATCCCTGTGAGTGTCATAGAGACAGCACCATATATACTTCCGAAACAGCTTGATGAAGATTCTGCCGCTCTTCTTTCCACCCTTCTTAAGGAGAGGGGGGTGACTATCGTTGCAGGTGCTTCTGTAAAAGAAGCCAATGAGAAATCATTGATATTGGAAAGCGGCGATGAGATAGCTGCAGATACAGTTATATTCTCTGCTGGTGTCCATAATGATCTTTCACTGCTGGATGGAACGTCAATAGAAAGGAACAGAGGCATCGTCGTTGATGCCAGGCTGCGTACATCTTCTCCTTCCATCTGGGCAATCGGAGATGTCGCTGAACTTGATGGAAGGACTTTTGGCCTTGCTATGCATGCCCGTGAGATGGGCCTGGCTGCAGCTCGCTCGATAAGAGGAGAGGACGTTATGTACGTTCCATCTGCGCCATCATCAGTGCTGAAGGTCGGAAATCTTGATGTTTCATTCTTCGGTGAGATGAAAGGCCGGAGGATAGTAAAGGACGGAGAGAAGAGCAGACGTACATTCTTTGTTGAGGATGGAGTGCTCAGAGGTGCCATTTATGTAGCGGAGAAGGCACCATTGTCCATAAAGGCAAAGATCGGGCAGCCGTTTGAGGAAGAATATGATCGCTGAAGCTTTAAAGGACAAGGAACTTAAGTCGCTTTCGTTTCCGCTTCTGTCATCAGTTCCTGACAATCTGCGCAGGATGGCTGCAAAGGAAGGGGAGAAGCTCCTTTGCGAGCCTTTGGATTACCTTCCCCTCACTCTTTACAAGAGCTTTCTGCGAACTGGATCGAGAGAGGTGTACGAGACCCCGTATTTCAGAAAAAGACGAAGACTATCGCACCTGGTAATAGCTGAGGCCTTGGATTGCAAAGGACGTTTTCTGGACAGGATCGAAGATGAGATCTGGTCTATTCTTGGAGAGCCTGGATGGGTGATTCCTGCCCACAATTCCTATATCCGTGATACTCCTCAGCTTCCTCTCCCAGATACTTCACGTCCTGTACTCGACCTGTTTGCGATGGAGACTGCGGAGATAATCGCTCTCACGTATGCTCTTCTTTTCAATAGCCTCGAGGAAGAGCTGAAGGCTACGATGATAAGCGAGATTGAAAGACGAATCGTCACTCCGTATATCTCATCGTGGTTCTGGTGGATGGGGAACGCGGGAAAGGAAAAACTCAACAACTGGACTGTATGGTGTACCCAGAATATGCTTCTTGCTGTTCTCTCAATGCCTTTCAAAGAGGAGACGAGAAGAGCCGTCGTGGATAAAGCTGCTGCTTCGATTGATGATTGGTATGATCAGTACAGCGATGATGGCTGCTGCGATGAAGGTGCACAGTACTGGCACGCTGCTCCCCTTTGCTACTGGGGGTGCATTTCAATACTGAACGAAGCAACGGATGGTGCTCTTTCATTTCTCAGAAGCGATGGAAAGACCCAGAACATGGCAAAGTATATCATCAGCGTCCATGTAGATGGAGACAGATACCTGAACTTTGCAGATTGCTCGCCGTGTGCTGGGTGGCTTGGCGCCCGTGAATACCTTTTCGGAGAATTCGTGGACTGCAGGTCTCTGATGAGGCTTGCTGTCTCAGATTTCAGAGAGCAGTATGTGAAAGCGCTGAAGGAAGATAGGGCAATAGAGCTTTACGATAACAATTACAATCTCTGGTACAATTATCTTGAATATGGATTGGGTGAGAAGCTTCTGGATTGTGAGATGCCGGAAGCTGAGGCCCTTCCGCCATTTGTCAGATATGATGGTGTCGGGCTTTATATATACAGAGCTGAAGATACGGTTCTTGCTGTAAAGGGCGGCTGCAACGATGACAGCCATAATCATAATGATACAGGCTCTCTGATTCTTTATAAAGGCACCCATCCGCTCCTTGTGGATATAGGGGTGGAAACCTATACAAAGACGACGTTCAGCAGTGAGCGCTATACGCTTTTTCCGATGCAGAGCCTTTACCATAATGTTGTGAACTTCGGCGGCATCGGTCAGAAGGCTGGGGCACAGTACAAGGCAGCGGATGTTGCTGCAGATGACCACTCTATATCAATGGAGCTGAAAGGTGCTTACCCTGAAGGGACGGTCTCTTCGTATACAAGAAGTGTCAGCTTTTCGCCATCTCTGATTGATATTTCTGATACCATAAAAGGTGCAGAGGCTCCTGTCCTGTCGATCATAACCATGGATAGGCCTGCTGCTGACGGCGGAGATCTCCTGTTTGATGGATGGAGGATAAAGTTCAGAGGATGCGAGGATATCGAGATAGAGACGATTGAGATAAATGACAAGAGACTGCGCATAGCTTGGCCTGATAAGCTCTATCGCTCGCTTGTTTCATTTTCAGAGCGCCTTGATTGGTCGATAATACTTTAGGAGGGTATATGGATAATCTTGAAAAGAAAGCATTGGCATATCATGAGGCAGAAGGGGTGCCGGGCAAGATATCGGTGGTGCCGACAAAGCCATGCCGGAGCGCGGAGGATCTGTCTCTTGCATATACGCCGGGCGTTGCGAAGC